>NZ_JBXUHX010000007.1:0-185702 GCF_058148845.1 Pantoea sp. RCC30.1
AATGCACCAGGCACGGCCCCTGCCTGGAGAGAGCAATAAAGGCATAAACACCGTCCGCGTGACGGGCGGAATATAACATTTTAATACCCTCTTTTGACACCGGCAGCGCTCTGCCGGTGTCTTTTTTTATCTGATATTTCAGCGTACTATCAGCAACCAGCCTATTGCCGCGATGATAGGATAAGGCCCAAAGGGAAAGGGTAAGCCGGGTTTAATCCGCAGCAAAACCACGGCTGCCACCAGAGCCAGTAAGCTGGAGGCCGTCACAATGTCCAGCAGCGGCAGGGGCCCCAGCCACGCACCTAATCCCGCCAGCAGCTTCATATCTCCTCGCCCCATTCCCTCATGCCCGCGCAACAGACTGAATAACAGAGAGAGCAGCCAGGGGACACCAAATCCCAGACCTGCCGCAATAAGCGCCTGGGGAAGTGTCACGGCGCCGTAGCCGCTGGCCGCAAACAGCAGGGCCGCAACAAGCAACGGCAGTGTGAGCCTGTCCGGCAGCAGCATGGTCTGCAAATCAATAAAGAAAAGCGGCACCAGCATTGTAACCATAAAGAGGTCAACGACGCTTTGTGGCGTCACGCCTTGCTGCCAGATAATCGTGCCGTATAAAATTGCCATCACGGCCTCGACCAGAGGGTAGCGCAGTGAAATGGCCTGGCCGCATCCGGCACAACGACCACGTAGCAGTAACCAGCCTAGCAGCGGAATGTTGTGATAAACCTTTACCGGTTGTTTACAGCCCGGGCAATGTGAGCCTGGCCAGGATAACGACATCGCCTCACCGTTAAGTATTCGCGGAAGACGGTAAATGATAACGTTACTGAAGCTGCCAAATATGGCACCAGTTAAAATAAAGAAAATAATTTGCATAGATTCCTTTTTACGCAGCATTTAGGAATGGTTAAATCGAATTTGCTGACCACACCCGCGAGAAGCCGGGTATCCTGCGAATATTGCTCGATTTAATGAACGATATGATAACGGCAGGGGTAAAACATTGATGACCCGCACTATCTTTAGCTGGATGCTTTTTTCAGGCCTCTATAGTCTGCTGGCGCTGTTAAGTCTGCGGAGTCAGGACGTCTGGAGTCTTTCTACAACCTGCTGGTTTCCCACTTCGCTGCTGTTTGCTGTACTTTGGTTAACCTCCGTTCGTGATTGGCCGGTGTGGCTTGTCACAACCGGGTTATTGCATCTTTTTATCGACTTCTGGATTGGTCACCCACTGGCACTTGTCGGCCTTTTCACCCTGTTCGAAATCACTGCATACCCACTGGCCATACTCGTTTTTCGCTACAGCGCTCCCCTGCTGTGGCAGCCCCTGAGCCATCGCCCGATTGCGCGTGAGCTGGTATGGGTAATGCTGCTTACCCTGTTTACCTTATGCGGCGGCGCGGTACTCAGCCTTTGTCTGCTCATGGCTGGATACCCCGTTTCAACCCTGCATTTACTCTACTGGTCGCTATCCACCCTCGCCGGTATACTGGCCATACTCCCCTTCCTGAACGAACAGGATGAGTCTCCCATCTCACTACGGCAGTCGGTGGGTAATGTGCAGACATGGATAGTGGTTGGTGCAAATACATTATTGCAGCTTGGGCTGTTTTTTTCTCCACTTGAGCATCTGCAGCAGGGGCTTAACATGCTGTTTATCCAGCTTATGCTGTTGCTGTTAAGTGTATTCATGCTGTCAGGACGCGGCTTAGGCCTGTTACTGTTGCTTCAATACCTGATCGTGGTACTGGCTACCCAGCAGCGTGAGGGAATCTTTTTCGAGCTGATGCCAGTACGACTGCCTGCGATATGGCAGGCTTACTGTTACCTCGTCTTTTCGTCGATACTGGCTGGCTGCCTGCATCAGTATAAGCGCCGGACACAGCAGCAGCAGCAGCAGGCGAAAAACACGGAGATGATACTTTCCCGCTTTGCTCTTACCGGCAGCAGTCTTTTTTTCCGGCTGGATGTGCCGCAACGCACGCTGCACTGGCAGGGTAATACTGAGACGTTTTTTCCCGAAGAACATCAGAGCATCAGTACTCTCGATCTGCTTGAGGCCCATTGTGATGTCCCCTTTATGCCAGCATTTATTGACTGGTACACCCGAAGTGAAGAACCGCTGTTCGAAAAAAAGCTGATGATACAACGACTCAATGGTCAACAGGCGTGCTGTCTGTTGACCATAATGCGACTTCCCGGCGATCCTTCACTCACCGGCGGGATAAGTACGTTCGCTCCCTCTCTTGATCGCCAGTAACAAACCGAAGGCTTACAATATACGCCGCAGGATCTCCGGCTTACCACTAACGGTATATTTCAGTACGGCAGCTACGAGCATCACCAGAATGATGCCTAACACAATGCAGCTATAGCGATGAATCGTGAAAATAGAACGGGTTGATGACCAGAACGTCTACAGGACGCGTGATATGTAGCAGACCAAACAGGTAATAATCCTTTTGCAGCATCAGGACCCCGCTCACCAGCACGGCAAGAATGGTCAGATAAAACACCCCGCGTACAAAAGCCATCCTCTGTTTTTACGCAAAGATATACCTGCAGGCCGGTCGATCGACGGACGGAAAAAACGCCAGGCAAACACATCAGCATGACAGTCGTAGCAATAGTGGCCAGCGACATATTTAATTCAGAGAAGAAGTTAAACCATCTTGTTCCTTCCAGCGCATGCAGAATGTATCTCACGCATATCGCATAAATGATGATCACCGCCACAACCCAATGAAGAATGCGCGTGAAGCGATCGTAGCGCAAAACTTTCACAGAATTGGATATCATAATATTTACCTTATAAAATCCAGTTTTATCAAAAAACAGACCTGCCAGCAGAGCCAGAAATAAATTAATAATTAATTTGCAGACAACAGGTTAAGCGCCGCATCCGGTGCCCGATGGCTGGCTGCGGTATGGATACTCAGGAAGCGGTAAACGTGGCCGCCGTAAAAGACCTTATCGCCTGACGCACAAGCCTTACCCGGCGTAAAAGCTGCGGTGCTGTTTGCCATTCTCGTCATCCGTTTGAGGAATGGTCACCGTAACAGGCAGCCCCAGAGGAAACAAATTATTGGCTGTATCGCAGGCGATAATCGCTCTGTAATATTTCAGTGAACATTCGGCTTTTAAGAGTATGTCATTCATCTTGAATAAAACAGTGGAATAACTGTATCATTCATCAGATATTAAGCGTTATAGGCTGGAAAAGTCTTAACCAGTTTGCGGTTAATCGCTTATTAGTATCCCTGCCTCTCAACCAGACAGTACCTGACGAATTTCGATTATCAATGAATGTCATGCATCTCATGTTTATCAGGAGATGACCAAAAGAATGAATGCCAAAAGAGACTAATTAATTTATTCTGCGCCATTCTCGCTCAGCCGCAGACATAGTATTCTTCTTAAAAGTATCTGGCGTTACAGGCAAAGAGGCCACCGGTGTAGAGGAATCTACCTTGCTTTACGCTCTAATTCACTCGTCGTTAAACCCGAATCCGGCTGACGCTTTCCCTCTCAGGACTCATGTCCTTTCCATGACTGAAATATGATGAAAAAAACCGTCCTGATTGCTGATGATCACCCCGTCTATTTATTAGGGTTACGTACCCTCCTGCAAACACGCCATGATCGCTATCATATTGTTCATGAAGCGCTGAGCGCTGACGAAGTAATGGATAAGCTTGCACAATCTCCTGTGGATATTATCGTTACTGACTTAAGTATGCCCGGTGAGCGCTTCCCGGACGGATTGACCATGATCCAGACGCTTACCCGTCGTTATCCGGAAAGTATGGTTGTCGTTGTCACAATGATAACCAACCCTGAACTCCTTGCCTCACTGCGCCGCTGCGGCGTGCACGCCGTGCTGAACAAAACGAGTCTGTCGACAAATCTGATTCAGAGTTTACACAGTACGAGCCAGGGACTTATGGCCCCCGTAAAAACGGAGGTTCAGCTTACGCAGCGAGAAATCGAAGTCCTGCGCCTGCTGCTTCGTGGCTTAACCGTGAACCAGATTAGTGGTCAGCTTAAGCGCACTAAGCAAACCATCAGCACACAAAAAATCAGCGCTATGCGCAAGCTCGGCGCCTCAAGCGACTTTGAGTTGTTCCAGTTTGCTCAGAGTCTTGGGCTAAGCACTTAACATGCGCCAGGGCGTGTGGATTCTACTTCTGCTGCTGCTGATACTGGTCAACACGCCTTCCGCGACGGCTGGGCTGAAGATCGGCTTGATTATTGCGCCGCCGTTCGTCTCACAAAATAAAGCCAGCAGTCTGCTGGATGATGAACTCGAAATTCTGTTCATTCATAGCCCCAGGCCGGAAGTTCACCGTTTTGTCTCTGCGGATGAGAGTGTGAAAGCCCTGAAGCAGGGCATCGTTGATATCGTCATTGCCAGCCAGCCGCCAGAGAGCGCTTTGCGAGCCAGTGAACCTATTGTCACTTTTTCTCTGGCCTCTGTGACTCTGCAAAACGGTACTGGTGGTACGCTGTGCTTTCACAATCTTCCGATTAACATCACAGCATTCTGCTCGCTGTCAGCGACTAACGCCTCTACGGAAGAAAATATTCAGCGACTGATTCGTGGCGAAGCCAGCCGCTTTATCGCCCCGGAATTTATTCTGCGCAGCTGGATGGCTCATGCGCCAGCAACCACGTTGTCACTGGATACAGAGGAGGAACTGCCCGCACTGTATTTTTATGCCTGGGCAATGCCCGATCGCACCGATGCGCTGGAAGAAATCAATGCGCATATTCGGACCATGGTTCCTGAAGATGCACACTGGCTTGAGGAGAAATGGCTCCTCCCGAATGGCACCGTATTCAATGCAAGAAACTCGCCAACCAGCGAAAAGGCGCCTCGCCTGTCGCTACAGGTGGTACTTCCCTTGGCCCCCGTCCCTTTTGTACAGCTCACGGCCGATGGGCAGATTCGCGGCGTCTGGTACGATCTCGTATCGAAATTGTTCCCCGCCAATCACTTCAGCCTTGCGTTTGAGATGAACCCGGCATCACTCCCCCCGCTTGCGCAGAGTAAGCAAGTTCGTATAAAGATCGTGGCCAGCCAGACGTCGCCAGCTCCAGGCGCGATTAATTTTGACGAACTCGCCTGGGGTCTGGTCAGCCCCACGCAGCAGGCGCTGCCTGCCGTTTTGCCCGCGCTGAAACATCGGCGCATCGCGGTGCTCCAGGATTCCCCCCTCCTTCCTCTACTGCGGCAGAAGCTGCCGTCGGAAAACCTGGTACTGGTGAAGACGCTTTCTCAGGGTTTTGAATTAATTAACGCGGGAGGTGCTAACGGGCTGGCGGGGGATGCTTATACGCTGAACTATGCTCTGCGGCAACGTGAAGATACCTCACTGCAGCTTATGCCGCTCGATCTGCGGGGTACGCCATTATGGTTTATCGCAGAGAGTTCAGACCCGGTTAATATGGAACGGGTCAACGCAATACTGGCATCCGTAACGCACGCCAGCGTGTTTAGCGAGCGGGCCAAACCGCTGGCTGCCCTTAACAAACGCCAACCTTCTTTAAACCGCACGTTGTGGGCTGCAGTGCTGGCCGTGGTCTTATTTTGTGTCGCGCTTCTGCTGCTGGTTATCTGGAAGATTGTACAACGTCGGCGCAGTCAGCGGGAACAGGATACTTTCGCATTGCACAACGCCCTGTCGTTGTGGCAAACACTCATGAACAACGTCCCGGTGCCGCTGTTTGTCTGCGATCCCTCTGGTCGCCTGACTCGCTATAACGATGCGTTTGTGAAATCCCCGCTTCTGGCGAACAAGCCGGAAGAAGGCAGCCTCTTTGTCAACCTGCCGCTGAGTGAACTCGCAGAGCAATTCGCTCTCCCCAGACGACTGATGCTACTTAACTCACCAGAGCCCCTTACAGGAGAAACGCGTATCGTCCAGGCAAGCGCCACACTTTATTGGTGGCTGTGCAGCTATACCGATAATGTTGGACGACCGCAGGGTATTATTGGCGGCTGGGTTGATATCAGCGAAAAAGCCGAGCTGACTGCCGCGCTGAATTTTGCGCTTAGTCAGGCCGAACGCGCCAGCCAGGAAAAATCAAACTTTCTTGCCCGTATGAGCCATGACATCCGTACACCGCTTAATGCCCTGCTTGGGCTGCTGGAGCTGGAAAAAGAGCGCAGCAATAGTCTCATGGTGGCATGGCAGAGCGCAGGCTCACTGCGGGATGTGATTGGCGATATTCTTGACCTCTCTCGCATCGAAGCGGGAGAGTTGCGGCTTGAGCTGGCGCAACACTCTCTCTGGCAACTACTCCACACCAACGAGGAGATCTTCGCTCATAGCGCCTCAGCTAAAATGCTGCAGTGGCAGGCCGTGCTGGATGTTCCTCGCCATCAACTGTTTTATATCGATAAGTCCCGGCTTAGCCAGGTAATTGCTAACCTGCTCAGTAACGCCATCAAATACACCCCTGAGGGAAAGGTGACGTTCAGCGCCAGACTTGAGGGTCAGGAACTTGAATTACGTATCACGGATACCGGAATAGGCATATCGCCAGATGCCATGCCATCAATCGGCGCGCCGTGGTTCCAGTGTGATTCTGCCACGCCGCAAAGCAGCGGACTTGGACTTGCAATTTGCTATCAGTTAATTGAGCTGATGGCCGGTAAACTCACCCTGAGCAGTGTGCCAACTCAGGGGACTGAAGTGATCGTTTCGCTGCCTCTGCAGCCTGTCGATGAACAAGCCAGAGTGATCACCGAATCAGAGTCTACGCCGCTGCCACGCCGCCGCATCATGATTGTCGATGATTACCCCGCTAACTTAACCGTGCTGAGACTGCAGCTGGAAAAACTGGGACAGGAAGTAATTGAGTGTACCAATGCCAGCGATGCCCTTGCCCGACTGGCTACCGATCCAGTAGAGGTACTGATTACTGACTGCCAGATGCCGGAAATAGATGGCTATCAACTCTCGATATTGCTGCTGGTAAGAGATATCGCGGGGTTAGCCCCTGCACCAGCTATTCTGCTTGGCTGCACCGCCAATGCGCTGCTGGAAGAGAATGACCGGGCACGCCATGCCGGCATGGACGGCCTGTTGCGCAAACCCCTCACCGTAGGTGAACTGCAGCAGGCACTGACGCAGCACGCCAGTCCCCTCGTGGAGACCTGTGATCTTACAGGCCTTTACCAACTTGCAGAGGGACAACATGATGTGATTATCCTGATGCGCGATCAGATGCGGGAAGCGCTTGAGCAGGACCTGCGGCAGCTCAGATGTTCCGCCCATTCAGCCGAAGCGCTGAGTAAGCTGGCGCACCGTTTCAAGGCATCATGGAGCCTGCTTTCCATGAGAGAAGCAACCCGTTTCTGCCAGGCAATGGAGGCTCTCCCTGAACTCCTCCGGGTGGGTCTTGTCGATGAGTTACAGCTTTCCACGATCGCAGAACGTTTCGTGGCATTAATGCAGGAGAGCCTGCTACGCCTGGACAGCGCGCAAGAGGAATTATCTGACAAGTACTAAAGAATACTCTCGGTGGGAACAGTATATTTCTTCACATCAGGCGACGTAATCCAGAGCGCCATCATTATTTCGGAGAAACCACTATGAGTATCAATATTGCTATCGCTCATGAGCATACGATTATTCGTCGCGGCGTTATGTCGATGATCATGAATGCGCCGGCCCTGCCCAGTGACAGCTTTTCCCGCCCCGAAATTAAAGTCACAGGGGATACAGCCTCGCCTTCCGGACTCATGTCACTGCTAACTGAGCAGACTGTTGATATTCTTTTTCTTGGCTTCTCGCTGGCTACCAGTCCAGGCCCGAATCCCATTAGTGGCATGGATGGCGTGCTGCTGATTAAGTGGCTCAACCGCAAGTATCCAAAGTTAAAAATGATTGTCCTTTCTCCTTATAAAAATACCCAACTCATCCGTATGACGCTGGAAGCCGGGGCTAAAGCCTATATCAGCCGGGATACCTGCGAGAAAACGCTGAGCCGGACGCTGAGTTCAGTCATCAACGATGAGGTTTACATTGAACGCGAACTAATGAACTCCCTGTTTCAGAACAATAATCAAGCCAACAGGGAGCTATCTCCGCGCGAAATTGACGTGCTGCGGATGATGTGTCAGGGGCTTAATCTGACGCAGATCGCTCAGCAGATGAATCTGAGTAATAAGACCGTCAGCGCCCATAAGCTGAGAGCTATGGAGAAACTCAACGTCAGTAACGATTGCCAGCTATATTGTGTGCTGGCAAAAACTCAGGCGTTTGATATTGCCATTTGAACATCACTATTAATAAGTTTCTTACGGCATGACCAGCAGAGACTTATTCACCATTAAGAGACTGCGGTATGGCAGAATGATTTTTGCACTAAGGAACGACTGCCATATTATCTGCCCTACGCTGACCGGGGGAGATCATCAAACTTTCCTGGGGCAGGCGGCGCGGGAAAAACCGCCCCAGGTCACGTCCGGATAAATTAAAGCAACAGCGTTGCCTGTCGCCACCTAGAAAACATATTCCATTTCCAGCCACCACGTGCGACCGGGTTCAGCGATCTGCTGACCAGTGGAATAACCGAATTCGCTGACACCGGCCATATTAAGGTGTTCGCTGTAGGCTTTGTTAAGCAGGTTATCAATACCCGTACTCATCTTTAGCTGCTGACTAAACTTATAATCTGCATTCCAGGCCAGGGTACCAAACCCTGCGCTGCGGCTCAGGTCCTGCCCGGTTACGTTCCCTTTTTGCTTAGCGGTGCGATGCTGAGGAGCGACGGCTCGCCACATCACGCCTGTGCTCCAGTCTTCCTGCTGGTAATTAAGCATGACGCGTCCTTCCAGTGGTGGCATCTGCGGCAGCGGCTGACTGTCGGAACGATTTTCTCCCCAGGCGTAATTAAGGCTACTTTCCAGCAACCAGTTCGGTGCAATCTTCCAGCGCGCTCCGGTTTCCCCTCCCATAATGACAGCGTTGGTGTTGCTTGCCTGCGACGGCGTCTGGCTGTAATCGAACAGGATATAGTCGGAAATCCGTCCGACATAAGCGGAGAGCCAGGCGCTGACGTTCTCGCCATTAAAGCTCAGACCATTGTCCCACTGGAGCGTTTTTTCGCTTTTCAGTTCTTTGAAACTGGCCTGTCCGGCTTTGCCGGAAAAAAATTCCCAGTAGTCCGGGAAACGTTCGGTATAACCCACGCCACTGTAGAGTGTAAGCGGGACATCCGGCAACGTATGCTCAAAGCGCATAAAGGCACCGGGCAGCACGTCACTGCGTGATGCGGACTGTGGTGAGCGCTTGTCGTCAACCTGTACATGATCCAGACGTGCGCCGGTGATGAACTTATTGTCATTATTTAATTCAGTTTGAAGCTCACTGAAAATGCCTGCCTGGATAAACTGCGCATCATCGCGCCAGCCTGCAGCACTCTTCTTGCGGTGAGTCTTACGCATCACATCGGTGCCGGTCATTAGCTGGTTAGCGTCAGACTCCCAGACGGTGCTCAGCCGGCTTCCCATCGTAACCCCACCGACTTCACTTTTGCGTTTTTCCCCAGCAGGCTGGCGCAGACTGTAGTTGTCCATGATGTGGTCGGTGTCGTTATAGTAACTTTGCCAACTGACTTTTCTCAGGTGATCGCTTAATGCATATTTTTCCAGCTTCAGCGCGGCGCTTTTGCGCGCAAAACGGCTGCCGTCCATCATGCGTCCCGCATAGCGGGCTTCGCCGTCACTGGCACCCACGCTGAGTTCAGCCAGCGTATCGTCATCCGGTGTCAGTCCCAGGGTGACGCCGCTGTTCCATTTACGCCACTTGCCTGGCACCCGATTGCCGTCGCCGTCCCGATAATCCTCCGCCTCCGAACGGTTGCCATCTAAACGGATATAGCCCGAGCGATTACCAAACACCGTATTTACATTCTGATCTGAGCGACCATTCGCCCCCTGAAGAAGGTTAACCGAGCCTTTAATCCCCGGCTCACTGAACAGCTCGGGCTGACGCTCAAACAGCAGCGTGCCCGCCGAGGCCATCGGCCCGTGGGTAACGCTTTGTGGCCCTTTGACAACCGTCAGCGTATCGTAACTTTTTGGTGTAATGTAGGCAGTCGGGGTATCCATTCTGGAGCCACACCCCCCCTGCATACTGGCGCCATCGTTCAGAATATTCAGCCGGGAGCCGAACATGCCGCGCAATACAGGATCGCCATTGCTGCCGCCGCTACGCAATATCGAGAAGCCCGGAATTGTTTTCAGTAAATCTGCACCGTCACTGGCCGGAACAGGCTGGCGCGGCGTTTGAGTGGAGGTCACCAGATGGCCCGGATTGTTTACCGGCGCGGTTACGGTCATTACCTGCTCTGCCGCCGCCGGACATGCTGCAGCACACGAGAGAGCCAACAGTAACGGGGGCAGCGTTACCCTGATGCACATATTGTGCAAAGGGATCGTAGACATAATTATATTCCGTTGTAATCAAGATGAAATTAAGTCCACTATTGTTGTTGATTGTGTGAAAAGAATACACGCCAGTTACCTGGGAATAAGCTCTGTCTGAAAGAGAAATATCTCTGCTTGAGTAAGGAATTTATTTTAAATAAGCCGTAAGGTTTTTACAACAAGGAGAGGAAGTCCGGGATAGGCTTAAATACAGTAATGTCTTATCACGCCAGAGGTAAATATACTCAGACACATTATCAGAGTGAATTAACATCGGCAGAGTGTAAAAACCGCAACATGACTGAGTCAGCAGCTGAATAAAAATTCTGATGCTGAATAGAGAGTTTCTGATTGAACTGAATGTATATTGATTGTTACGGATAGTGAGTTTAGCTTTATTCACTCTTATTTTAATAGATGTCATGTGCAAGCAAAGGCCCATTTACTGCACCCTCACTGCTTACGCGCTTTTGACGTCGCTTAACGCCGCAATATAATAAAACGGCCCGCAGACCGTTTCACAGAAGGCAAATCAGGCGAGTGTTCCGGCACCGCGGCAGTTAGGCGAAGCCAGTACGGTATCCTGCAACCCTTCCCACTCTTTCAGGGTGTATGTATGCAAGGCTAAGGCATGGACGCTGCCCGCGAGTTCAGCCGCCAGTTCGCCATAAATCAGGCGGTGACGCGCAAGAAATCGCTGACCCGCAAAGCAGTCGCTGACAATGACCACTTTGAAGTGACTTTCGGATCCGGCAGGAACGTTGTGCCGGTAGCTCTCGTCATGCACTTCCAGATGAGCTGGCTGAAACGCCAGACGCAACTTTTCTTCTATTTGTTCGCGGATCATGGCTATTACTCCTCAATGGCGAGCGCGGTGCCCCATCTCATTCAATCTTAGTCGCTTTTAGTGCGCATACCCGTCAGCTGACGCTAAATATTGCATTTTATGTCAGCCCGCTTTCGGCGCGCATAATAACGCAGCTGAAACGAACAGCAAACCGACCTGTCAGAGAAGGAGCTTAAAACGGTTTCAGACACAATTTCCCCGGCAACAGGGCTTTTTTCACTGCCGGGCAATGCTATGATGCCCCCAGTTTTTGCAAACCAACCCCCTGACACCAACGAGAAAAAGTATGTTGAAAAAACTGTTATTCCCACTGTTGGCTGCGTTCATTTTAGCCGGCTGTGCAACCAGCGATAATACCCTGACTATTCAGCCTAAAATTCAGTTGCCACAGCAGGATCCAGGCCTGATGGGTGTGACTGTCAGCATCAACGGTGCCGACCAGCGTAAAGATCAGGCGCTGGCAAAAGTAAACCGTGATGGTCAGTTAGTGACCCTGACGCCATCGCGCGATCTGCGTTTCCTGCTGCAGGAAGTGCTGGAGAAGCAGATGACCGCTCGCGGCTATATGGTTGGTCCTAATGGCGCAGTCGATCTGCAGATTGTGGTTAACAATCTCTATGCCGACGTAACGCAGGGTAATGTGCGCTACAGCATTACCACCAAAGCGGACATTTCGATCATCGCGACAGCGAAAAACGGCAACAAACAGGTTAAAAACTACCGCCAGACTTACAGCGTAGAGGGTGCGTTCAACGCTAATAACCAGAAGATTACCAACGCGGTGAACGCCACCATGAGCGATGTGATCGCGGATATGGCACAGGACACCAGCGTCAACGACTTCATCAAGCAGAACGCCCGTTAATACCGTCTATCCTCTGCCCTGCCTTGCGCAGGGCTTTTTGTTATCTGCAGGATCCGCATGAACCACTATCTTCGCCTCTTCAGCCAGAAAAACGCCGCCGTCTTACTGCTCCTCGGTTTTGCTTCCGGTCTGCCGCTGGCACTAACATCGGGCACGTTGCAGGCGTGGATGACAGTGGAAAATGTCGATCTGAAAACCATCGGCTTCTTTTCGCTGGTCGGCCAGGCCTACGTCTTTAAGTTTCTCTGGTCGCCGATGATGGACCGTTATACGCCGCCTTTTCTGGGCCGGCGTCGCGGCTGGTTACTGCTTAGTCAGCTGGCGCTGGTAGGCGCAATTTTTGCGATGGGCTTTCTGCAGCCGGGCCGCGATCTGACCCTGATGGCCGCGCTGGCGGTGCTGATCGCTTTCTGCTCCGCCTCGCAGGACATCGTTTTTGACGCCTGGAAAACCGACATTCTGCCGCCTGAAGAGCGCGGCAGCGGTGCGGCGATCACCGTGCTGGGTTATCGGCTGGCGATGCTGATTTCAGGCGGGCTGGCTCTGTGGCTGGCTGACCGCTATCTGGGCTGGCAGGCGACCTACTGGCTGATGGCATTGATGATGGTGCCGGGCATTATCGCGACGCTAATGGCCAGCGAGCCGGACACGCGCATCTCAACCCCTCATTCGTTGCGCCAGGCGGTTGTCGATCCGCTTAAAGATTTCTTTCAGCGCAACAACGCCTGGCTTCTGATTACCCTGATCATTCTTTACAAGCTGGGCGATGCCTTTGCCGCCTCGCTGACCACCACCTTTCTGATTCGCGGCGTCGGCTTTAATGCCGGTGATGTTGGCCTGGTCAACAAGACGCTGGGCCTGCTGGCGACCATTATTGGGGCGCTCTATGGCGGCGTGCTGATGCAGCGCCTGAGCCTGTTCCGGGCGCTGCTGATTTTCGGCGTGCTGCAGGCAGTATCAAACTTTGGCTACTGGCTGCTGGCGGTGACCGATAAACAGTTGTGGAGCATGGCCAGCGCCGTCTTTGTGGAAAACCTCTGCGGCGGAATGGGCACTGCGGCATTTGTCGCGCTGTTAATGACGCTATGTAACAAATCGTTTTCAGCGACGCAGTTTGCCCTGCTCTCGGCACTGTCAGCCGTTGGTCGGGTCTATGTCGGCCCGGCGGCGGGCTGGCTGGTTGAACTCTGGGGCTGGCCGACCTTCTATGCCTTTACGGTGTTCGCGGGTCTGCCGGGCCTGGTGCTGCTGGCTTTTTGCCGGCAGACACTTAATCAGGTCGAGCAGAGTGGCAATTTCCTCACACGAAGCTACTATCCTCATGGTTATCGCTGGACTAATCGTCTGTTTGCAGCAGGATGCGGCGTGCTGGCTCTCTGGCTGGTGGCGCTGGCACTCACTGCACTGGGACTGACTGCGCTGGCATCGCTGCTCACCCGCCTGTTTGAACTGGGCATGACCCTCTCCTTACTGGCGGTGCTTGCGGGGGTGTTGCTGGACTACCGGGCGCTGAAGAAAACGCCGGTGCTGCCCGCGTCAGACGCTTAAGCGAAACCGATAGGTTAACGGGCTGCGGCTTATTTTCCGGCAACCGGATAAGTCGCTGTCATTTATCATCGCGTGTTATTTTTAAAAAATAACAATATGACCTGAGGAGGTGTAATGAAAATACTAAAAACCGGTGAGCAATTACTTTGTTTAAATTTCATCGCACAAATGATACGGACTTGTTAAATAATTGGGGGTTAAAAGTAAGGGTTATTCCTTTCCCTGATTTTTTTACGGTTACTTCCATTGGTTTTTGTTATATTGGTGGCAACTGCTTGTCTGCGTTAATTTTTTGTCACCTGGCGCAACATCTGTGACACCCTTAGCAAAAGGTGTCAACACGTATCTGACACATCCTTAAGCTGGTTTACACTGCATAAACCTTCCCGTAAAATGCGCGCACACTTAAACGACAATAGAGCCCTTTGTCATTGAGGTCGTTAAATGAGACTCAGTAAATACAATAAAAGTTTGGGGATTTTGTCATTAATTGCAGGCACTTTATTAATGAGTGGCTGCGATAGTGCATTGTTAAATCCCAAAGGACAGATTGCACTGGAGCAACGTTCGCTGATACTGACTGCCTTTGGCCTGATGTTGATCGTCGTGATCCCCGCAGTCCTGATGGCCGTGGTGTTTGCCTGGAAGTATCGGGCATCCAACACGAATGCGAAGTACAGCCCTAACTGGTCACACTCTAACAAAGTGGAAGCCGTGGTCTGGACCATTCCGATCCTGATCATTCTCTTCCTTAGCGTACTGACCTGGAAATCGACCCACGCACTGGAGCCCAGCAAACCGCTGCAATCTGATGTGAAACCGGTTGAGATCGATGTGGTTGCACTGGACTGGAAATGGTTGTTCATTTACCCGGAGCAGGGTATTGCGACTGTGAACCAGATTGCCTTCCCGGCAAATACTCCGGTGAACTTCAAAATTACCTCTAACTCCGTCATGAACTCTTTCTTCATCCCAACGCTCGGCAGCCAGATTTATGCGATGGCTGGTATGCAGACCAAGCTGCATCTGATTGCGAATGAGCCGGGAACTTTCGACGGTATCTCTGCGAACTTCAGTGGTCGTGGTTTCTCTGGCATGAAGTTTAAAGCCATTGCAACCAAAGACGATGCGGAATTCCAGCAGTGGGTGGCTAAAGTTAAAGCAGCCCCTAACACGCTGACTACTATGGATGATTTAGAGAAAGTGGCTGTGCCAAGCGAAAATCACCCGGTGGAATATTTCTCTTCAGCTGATCCGAAACTGTTCATGCAAGTCATCGACAAGTTCAAGATGAGCCACGGGAAAATGGACATGCCACAGCATGAAGGTATGGACATGAGTCACGCCGCTTCCGCGGGAGCCGAGGAATAATACGATGTTCGGAAAATTAACACTTGATGCAGTGCCGTACCATGAGCCGATTATCATGGTTACGGTTGCCGCTATCCTGATAGGTGGTGCTGCGCTGGTCGCTGCGCTGACCTATTTTGGTAAGTGGAAATATCTGTGGTCTGAATGGCTGACGTCAGTCGACCACAAACGCCTGGGTATCATGTACATCATCATGGCGTTCGTCATGCTGATTCGTGGTTTCGCTGATGCCATTATGATGCGTACCCAGCAGGTTATGGCTTCGGCCGGTGAAGCGGGCATTCTGCCACCGCACCACTACGACCAGATCTTTACCGCGCATGGCGTGATTATGATCTTCTTCGTGGCGATGCCTTTCGTGGTTGGCCTGATGAACATCGCGGTTCCGTTGCAGATTGGTGCACGTGACGTTGCGTTCCCGTTCCTGAACAACCTGAGTTTCTGGTTTACTGCGGTCGGTGTGATCCTGGTTAACCTGTCTCTGGGTGTGGGCGAGTTCGCACAGACCGGCTGGCTGGCATATCCGCCGCTCTCCGGCGCGGAGTACAGTCCCGGGGTCGGGGTCGATTACTGGATCTGGAGCCTTCAGCTCTCAGGTATTGGTACGACCTTAACCGGTATTAACTTCTTCGTGACCATCCTGAAGATGCGCGCACCGGGCATGAGCCTGTTCAAAATGCCGGTCTTTACCTGGACTGCGCTGTGCACCAACGTCCTGATCATCGCTGCGTTCCCGGTTCTGACCGTGACTCTGGCGCTGTTGACCCTTGATCGTTATCTCGGCTTCCATTTCTTCACTAATGAAATGGGCGGGAACATGATGATGTACGTCAACCTGATCTGGGTCTGGGGCCATCCGGAAGTGTATATCCTGGTACTGCCGGTGTTTGGTGTGTTCGCAGAAATTACCGCGACCTTCTCCAAAAAACGTCTGTTTGGTTATACCTCTCTGGTGTGGGCGACCATCGCCATTACCGTGCTGTCGTTTATCGTCTGGTTGCACCACTTCTTCACCATGGGTGCAGGTGCCAACGTTAACGCCTTCTTCGGTATCATGACGATGATCATCGCGATTCCGACCGGGGTTAAAATCTTTAACTGGCTGTTCACCATGTATCAGGGCCGCATTCAGATGCACTCTGCCATGCTGTGGACCGTTGGCTTCCTGGTAACCTTCTCTGTAGGGGGTATGACCGGCGTACTGCTGGCCGTTCCGGGCGCTGACTTTATTCTGCACAACAGCCTGTTCCTGATTGCACACTTCCATAACGTTATCATCGGTGGTGTTGTCTTCGGTTGTATGGCGGGCGTGACCTACTGGTTCCCGAAAGCATTCGGCTTCACTCTGAACGAAACCTGGGGTAAGCGCGCATTCTGGTTCTGGATCATTGGCTTCTTCGTTGCCTTTATGCCGCTGTACGCACTGGGCTTCATGGGTATGACCCGTCGTCTGAGCCAGGATATTGATCCACAGTTCCACCCTCTTCTGGTGGTTGCTGCGGTCGGTGCTGGTCTGATTGCAATGGGTATCCTGTGTCAGCTGACCATGTTCTACGTTTCAGTACGTGACCGTGATCAGAACCGTGATGTGACAGGTGACCCGTGGGGCGGTCGTACGCTGGAGTGGGCAACCTCTTCACCACCACCGTTCTATAACTTTGCTGTCATCCCACATGTGCATGAGCGTGATGCGTTCTGGGAAATGAAAGAGAAAGGCGAAGCGTACAAACAGCCGGCATCCTATGAAGAGATTCATATGCCGAAAAACAGCGGTGCTGCAATCATCATCTGCGCATTCGCCACCGTAATGGGCTTCGCGCTGATCTGGCATATCTGGTGGATGGCTGGTCTTTCATTCCTCGGCATGATCGTTACCTGGATCGTGAAGAGCTTCGACGAAGACGTGGATTACTACGTTCCGGTTGCTGAAGTTCAGAAGATTGAAAACCAGCACTTTGACGAAATCAGCAAAGCAGGTCTGAAATAATGTCAACTGAAACTCTGATTAAACATCACCACGACGCCCATGCGGAGCATGGGCATCACGATGCAGGAGCCAATAAAGTCTTTGGCTTCTGGATCTACCTGATGAGTGACTGCATTATCTTCGCAACCCTGTTTGCGACCTATGCTGTCATGGTCAACAACACTGCCGGTGGCCCGGCAGGTAAAGATATCTTTGAGCTGCCGTTTGTTCTGGTAGAAACCGCCCTGCTGCTGTTGAGTTCGATCACTTACGGTATGGCTGTTATCTCCATGAACAAGGAGCAAAAAGGTGCCGTTATCGGCTGGCTGGCGCTGACCTTCCTGTTCGGTCTGGGCTTCATCGGGATGGAAATCTATGAATTCCACCACCTGATTGCTGAAGGCTTTGGTCCGGATCGCAGTGGCTTCCTGTCTGGCTTCTTTACGCTGGTCGGTACCCACGGTCTGCACGTGACCTCAGGTCTGGTCTGGATGCTGGTTCTGATGTTCCAGGTTTCCAAACGTGGCCTGAACGCGACTAACCGCACCCGTATCATGTGTCTGAGCCTGTTCTGGCACTTCCTGGACGTGGTCTGGATTTGCGTCTTCACCGTTGTTTACCTGATGGGAGCCATGTAATGAGTCATTCTGTTAACGAACATGGCGCTTCACACGGTAGCGTGAAGTCCTACATGATCGGCTTCATCCTCTCTATCATCCTGACGGCAATCCCGTTCTGGATGGTAATGGATGGCAGTGCATCTCACGGTACTATCCTCGGTGTTGTTCTGGTTTGTGCGGTAATCCAGGTGCTGGTTCACCTGGTTTACTTCCTGCACTTAGACAGCAAATCTGAGGGTGGCTGGAACATGGTAGCCATTGTTTTCTCGGCCATCATCATCCTGATTGTCGTAGTAGGCTCACTGTGGATCATGTGGAACCTCAACTACAACATGATGCCTCACTAAAGAGTCACGCGTAATGTTTAAGCAATACCTGCAAGTTACAAAACCAGGAATTATCTTCGGGAATTTAATTTCTGTGATCGGCGGATTCCTGTTGGCTTCCAAAGGCAACACGGATTACGCCCTGTTTCTCTTCACCCTGGTGGGCGTGTCACTGGTGGTTGCATCGGGTTGTGTTTTCAACAACGTGATTGACCGCGACATTGACATCAAGATGGAGAGAACCAGGAATCGGGTGCTGGTAAAAGGCCTCATCTCCGCGAAAGTAAGCCTGGTTTATGCGACTGTGCTGGGTATTGCTGGCTTTGCGTTGCTCTACTTCGGTGCTAATCCGCTGGCCATGTGGCTGGCGGTGATGGGCTTCGTGGTGTACGTGGGCATCTACAGTCTCTACATGAAGCGCAATTCCGTTTACGGAACGCTGATTGGAAGTCTGTCGGGTGCCGCGCCGCCGGTTATCGGCTACTGCGCAGTCTCAAACCAGTTTGATGCTGGCGCGTTAATCCTGCTGGCGATCTTTAGCCTGTGGCAGATGCCGCATTCGTACGCGATTGCGATCTTCCGCTTTAAAGATTATCAGGCAGCGAACATCCCGGTTCTGCCGGTGGTGAAAGGCATTTCCGTGGCTAAGAATCATATTACGCTCTATATCCTGGCGTTTATGATTGCCACGCTGATGCTGACGCTGGGAGGTTACGCGGGCTACAAATATCTGGTGGTGGCCGCTGCGGTCAGCGTCTGGTGGCTGGGCATGGCGTTATCGGGTTACAAAACTGCGGATGACCGTGTCTGGGCACGTAAAGTGTTCGTCTTCTCTATCGTGACTATCACCGCGCTGAGCGTGATGATGTCGGTAGATTCGCTGGCTCCGGCCTCGAAGGACTTGCTGACTTACGTCTGGTAACCGGCACCGATACAGCATGAAAAGGGCGCGATTTTCGCGCCCTTTCTTTTTGTTACCACTGCTTAAAAACTATTGTTTTACCCGCCCTGCCCCGCCACCTAGAATAAGTGCAGCACATTAATAGAGGTTGGAATGAACGATAACAAAATGACTCCGGTGGAGCTGCGCGCCACATGGGGCCTCGGTACGGTCTTTTCCCTGCGCATGCTGGGAATGTTTATGGTCCTGCCGGTACTGACCACTTATGGCATGGCATTACAGGGCGCAAGTGAAACCTTAATCGGTCTGGCGATTGGCATCTATGGCCTTGCCCAGGCAGTATTTCAGATTCCTTTTGGTCTGCTTTCCGATCGCATCGGCCGTAAGCCGTTGATCGTCGGCGGACTGTTGCTGTTTGTTCTGGGCAGCATTATCGCTGCCTGCACCGACTCCATCTGGGGCATTATTCTGGGCCGTGCGCTGCAGGGTTCAGGGGCGATAGCCGCTGCCGTGATGGCCCTGCTATCTGATTTAACCCGTGAGCAGAACCGTACCAAAGCGATGGCGTTTATCGGCATCAGCTTTGGCGTGACCTTCGCGATTGCGATGGTAGTCGGCCCGATTGTCACTCATGCGCTGGGTCTGCATGCGCTGTTCTGGATGATTGCGATTCTGGCGTCGCTGGGTATCGTGATTACACTGCTGGTGGTGCCGTCCGCTTCCCATCATGTACTGAACCGTGAATCGGGTATGGTGAAGGGCAGCTTCCGCAAAGTGATGGCTAACCCGCGTCTGGTGAAGCTCAATATCGGTATTTTCTGCCTGCACGTCCTGCTGATGTCGAGCTTTGTCGCCTTGCCAGGGCAGTTTGAACAGGCCGGTTTCCCGGCCCCCGAGCACTGGAAAGTCTATCTCTCCACTATGCTAATCGCCTTTGCAGGCGTGGTGCCATTTATTATTTATGCCGAAGTGAAGCGGCGCATGAAGCGCGTTTTTGTCGGCTGCGTCGGGATGATTGTCATTGCTGAAATCGTGCTGTGGGGCGCGGAAGGCCATTTCTGGACGCTGGTAGTGGGTGTTCAGCTCTTCTTCTTCGCCTTCAATCTGATGGAAGCCATTCTGCCTTCGCTGATCAGTAAAGAGTCGCCCGCAGGCTATAAAGGTACGGCGATGGGAATTTACTCCACCAGCCAGTTCCTGGGTGTAGCCGTTGGCGGCAGCATGGGTGGCTGGGTCTTTGGTCATTTCGATGCACAAACCGTATTTCTGGTTGGCGCGATGGTGGCTGCAGCCTGGCTGTTTGTCAGCATGACAATGCAGGAGCCGCCCTATGTCAGCAGCCTGCGCATCGTGCTGAGTGATGCTGCACTGGCTGTGCCGAATCTGGAGCAGCGCCTGAAAGCGCAGCCGGGCGTTAACTCCGTGTTTATCGTGCCGGAAGAGAAAAGCGCGTATATCAAAATTGATAGCAAGGTAACCAGTCGCCCTGAGCTGGAAGCTCTGCTGGGTAGCTGCTAGTTTAAAATGGGTTCTGCTGGTTAAATCTGGTCGATTAGCGGTGGGATCTTGCGTGTAGAGGAAACCAGCTTGCTCGACCAGATAACGTTAGCCCCTTTCGCTATTGGATCGAGCTGGCTCAGGGATGAGGTGCGTAATCGCCCGCGCTGAGCCGCCAGGGATGGCGCTTTTGCGTCTTTGCGAAAGGCACAGGCTTCCTGAGCAAGCGCACGATCTCGCAGGCGTATTGACTCACAACCTGCTCCAGATGCTCGCCCCTCTTCAAGGCAATAGCCCGACTTAACTACAACAAAAAACCCGGCCTTAGCCGGGTCTCTTGTCACAGCATTCAGACTAAAAAAACTCAGCCTCCCCCGCTTAGTCGCGGAAGTTCTTAAACTGGAACGGCTGCCCCAGATTGCTGCCGCGAACGACCGCCATCGCACCCTGTAAATCATCACGCGCTTTGCCGGTCACACGCAACGCTTCACCCTGAATCTGGGTCTGCACTTTCAGCTTGCTGTCTTTGATCAGCTTCACCAGCTTCTTCGCCACGTCGCTTTCAATGCCTTTCTTCAGTTTGGCATCAACCGCCCAGCTTTTGCCGCTGTGTTCAATCTCTTCCGGTACCTCTAAGGCACCGCCTTCAATCCCGCGCTTCAGCAACTTCTCACGCAAAATATCGACCAGCTGCTTAACCTGAAAATCAGACTCGCTGGTGATCTTGATGGTTTCATTCTTTTCGTTGAGCTCAAACTCGGCGCTCACGTTGCGGAAATCAAAGCGGGTAGACACTTCACGGTTGGCATTCTCCACCGCATTGCGAATTTCCTGCAGATCGACTTCTGAAACGATATCGAAAGATGGCATCTCTTCTTCTCCTGACGCTAAAGTGACATGCATAATACGCGTCTTAAGGTGCTAAATAAAATCAGGCTGCACACGACGCTATAATAAAGGTGTGACAGTAAATAATAGATGGATAGCCTGCCAGCGGGAGGCAGCATGAAAATTACCGTTTTAGGTTGCGGTGCTCTGGGTCAGGTCTGGCTGACAGCGCTGGCCCGCCAGGGACATGAGGTGCAGGGATGGTTGCGTGTGCCGCAGCCCTACTGTTCAGCCAATGTGGTTGATCCTCAGGGCAACATCTCGAACCGCACCTTTATTGCCAACGATCCGCTGTTCCTGGCAGAAAGCCAGTTGCTGCTGGTCACGCTCAAAGCTCCGCAGGTCTCGCCTGCGGTGAAAAATCTGGAAAGCGTACTGCCAAAAAACTGCCCGGTGCTGCTGCTGCACAATGGTATGGGGACGCTGGAGGAGTTGAAAGGGCTGACTCAGCCACTGCTGCGCGGTGTCACTACCCATGCGGCGATGCGCGATGGCACCGTCATCAAACACATAGCCAGTGGCATCACCCACATCGGCCCCGGTAACCGCAAAAGCGCTGCTTACAGCGATCTCGCCGACATCCTGCACCATGCGATGCCCGATGTAGCCTGGCATGACAACATCCGGGCGGCCTGCTGGCGAAAACTGGCCGTCAACTGCGTCATCAATCCTCTCAGCGTGGAGTATGAGTGCCAGAACGGTGCACTGCGCGCTTATCCAGAGCAGATCGCGCAACTGTGCGAAGAAATCAGCTGGGTCATGGAGCGCGAAGGCCAGAACGTTGCCAGCGACAGCCTGCAGGACATCATCTTCGACGTGATTGAAAGTACTGCCGCCAACACCTCTTCGATGCTACAGGACGTTCGCGCTCAGCGGCTCACCGAAATCGACTATATCAGCGGCTTTCTGCTGCGCCGCGCCCGGACCCACGGCATGGTGCTGACGGAGAATACCCGTCTGTATGACATTGTAAAACGCAAGGAGTCCCATTATGACCGCGAACGCATCGGTGCTGGTTTGCCTGGCACATGGCAGTGAAGAAACCGAAGCTGTCACCACCATCGACCTGCTGGTACGGGCCGGGCTGAAAGTTGTTACCGCCAGCGCCGAAAGCGATGGCAGCCGTGAGATCGTCTGCTCACGCGGTGTTCGTCTGCTGGCTGACGTCACACTGGTCGAAGTCGCTGACAATGATTTCGCCGCCATCGTCCTGCCTGGTGGCCTGAAAGGGGCTGAAACCTTCCGTGACAGCCCGCTGCTGGTCGAGACGGTGCGTCAGTTTCACCTCAATGAGAAGATTGTCGCCGCGATATGCGCAGCAGCAGGCACGGTATTGATCCCCCACGATCTCTTCCCGGTTGGCAACATGACCGGCTTTCCCGGCTTAAAAGAGACCATCCCGGCAGATAAATGGATGGAGCGACGTGTCGTCTGGGATCCGCGTGTCAAGCTTCTGACCAGCCAGGGGCCTGGCACGGCAATGGATTTTGCGCTGAAGCTGATTGATTTACTGGCAGGAAAAGAGATGGCGCGCGAGGTTGCCGCACAGCTGGTGCTGGCTCCAGGCATTTATGACTATCAGGATTAAATACTAAGGCTTAAAACGAGAAAGCCAGTCAGTCCTGAACAGGTGCTGACTGGCTCTGAGACGAGACTACGGGCGGTAAACTTTAACGTTCTTAAAGCCCTGCTCATGCAGATAGAGCGCCTGAAGACGGCTCATCACACCGCGATCGCAGTAGAGTAGCCAGGTGCGGTTCTGATCGAGATCGCCAAACTGGGTGCTGAGTTTGTAGAACGGCAGCGATTTCACTTCCGTGGCTTTCAGCGTCAGTGGCTTCTCTTCCTGCTCATCGATAGAGCGGATATCCAGCACCACGTCATTCTCGCTCAGCAGGGCGACGGTCTCAACTTCCATCACCTCCTCTTCTGTCTGCTCAGCGATGGTACGGATATCAACGTTGGTCGCTTCTTCGATGACCCGATCCAGAATCGTGAAGTCGAAATGCTGCTCTTCCGCCTCGATCTTCTCTTTTACAGCCTTCACGGTAGGGCTTTTTGAGATCACGCCGCAATATTCCGGCATGGTGCTGGCGAAATCTTCGGTGCCGATCTCACGAGCAATCCGGATGATGTGCTCTTTGTCGTGAGAGATCAGCGGACGCAGAATCAGCGTATCGGACGCGTTATCAATCAGACGCAGGTTGGTCAGCGTCTGGCTCGATACCTGACCTACCGCTTCACCGGTGACCAGCGCCTGCACGCCGTAGCGCTCAGCTATCGTCGAGGCGGCGCGAACCATCATACGCTTCAGCACCACGCCCATCTGACCGTCATCCACTTTTTCGAGGATCTCACCCACTACCGGCTCAAAATTGATCGCCACGAAGCGTACGCGGTGTGAACGACCAAAACGATTCCACAGATAGTGCGCAACCTGACGGACGCCAATTTCATGGGCGGCACCGCCAAGATTAAAGAAGCAGTAATGCACGCGACTGCCGCGACGCAGGAGCATATAGCTGGAGACGCCGGAGTCGAAACCACCGGAAATCAGCGACAGCACATCTTCCTGCGTGCCAATCGGGAAACCGCCCAGGCCTTCGTAGCGCGCAGTCACCAGCGTCAGACGATTCTCTTCAACTTCAAGATTCACCGTCACGTCCGGATGTTTAAGCTGCACGCGGGCGCTTTCAATATGCTGATTCAGACCGCCGCCAACATAGCGCTCCACATCCTGCGAACTGAAGCTATGCTTACCGCGGCGCTTAACACGCACGCAGAAGCTCTTCCCTTCCAGACTGTCGCGATACTGCGCTAACGTCTGTTCAAAGATGTGATGAATATCGGTGTACTCGCGATCTTCAACCGCTAAAACGTGATGGATACCGGGAATGCGCGCGAGCTCATCGGGAATAATCTCTCCCAGCGCCGCATTTTTTGACCGCACTTCAATGTGATCCCAGTGACGCACAACGGCGATTTCGTCGCTAACGGTTTTCAGGACGTTGCGGATATTGCTGGCAAGAATCTTGATAAAGCGCAAACGCACCGACGGACTCTTGATGGTGATTTCAGGAAATAACTTGATGATAAACTTCATGGCGACACAGCTTCGTTGGGCAAATAAGTGCTAAAACAGGCAGCACTTAGCTGGTAAAATCACAAAATTGCGGGCTGCAAGGCGCAACCGCATCCGAGGCGCGGGAGTATATCACCTTTGTCAGGTGACTGCTTCTTCATCAGCCGCCGCATTGATTATTTTGCTAATCATAGGGTCTCAGCTACCATGACCGATTGCGAGATAATGTCCCAACCGTGAGTCGACACGAAATATGCCGAAAAAAGCCGAACAGCCAGCCAGCTTTGAAACGTCATTGCAGCAGCTGGAGCAGATTGTCAGTCGTCTGGAAAGTGGTGAACTGCCGCTGGAAGAAGCCCTGAACGAATTTGAGCGCGGCGTGCAGCTGGCGCGGAATGGCCAGCAGACGCTGCAGCAGGCTGAACAGCGGGTCCGTATTCTGCTGAACGATGATAAAGATGCCGACCTCACTGCTTTCACGCCGGAAAACGACTAATGGATTTCGCCCGATTACTCGACGTTTATCAGCAGCAGGTGAACGCCGCGCTGACGCGTTTTATAGAGCCACTTCCTTTTCAGAGTTCTCCTCTGGTGAATGCCATGCATTATGGGGCATTATTAGGCGGTAAACGCCTGCGTCCTTTTCTGGTCTACGCTACCGGTGAAATGCTCCACGCCGACCCGGCGAGTCTGGATGCTCCCGCCGCTGCGGTTGAATGCATTCATGCGTACTCTCTGATTCATGACGATCTCCCTGCGATGGACGATGATGCATTGCGTCGTGGGCAGCCAACCTGTCACATTAAATATGGCGAAGACACGGCGATCCTGGCGGGCGACGCCCTGCAGACGCTGGCCTTCTCTATTCTGGCAGATGAAGCAATGCCCGGTGTCAGCGCCGAATATCGTCTGATGATGCTCTCCGAACTGGCTAAAGCCAGCGGCGTAGCCGGGATGTGTGGCGGACAGGCACTGGATTTAGCGGCGGAAGGCAAATCCGTGGACCTCGACCAGCTGGAACAGATTCATCGCCATAAAACCGGCGCGCTGATCCGCTCAGCCGTGCGGTTAGGCGCCTTATCGGCTGGCGAGGCAGGCCGCGAAGCGCTACCGCTGCTCGACCGCTACGCAGAGGCTATCGGCCTCGCGTTTCAGGTGCAGGACGACATTCTGGATGTCGTGGGTGATACGGCGGTGATCGGAAAACGTCAGGGAGCCGATCAGGATCTGGGAAAAAGCACCTATCCTTCACTATTGGGCCTTGAAAATGCCCGTGCCAAAGCGCGGGATTTGTATCAGGAAGCTCTTGATGCTTTAGAATTGCTCGCTGCGCACTCTTATAACACTACAGCACTGCAGGCGCTGGCGAGCTTCATAATTGAACGCGACAAATAACTTCCATAATGAGTCTCTGATGAGTTTTGATATTGCTAAATACCCGACACTGGCGCTGGCAAACACGGTCCAGGAGCTGCGCGCCCTGCCAAAAGAGAAGTTGCCTGCGCTGTGTGATGAACTGCGTCAGTATCTGTTAGACAGTGTGAGCCGCTCCAGCGGCCATTTTGCATCGGGTCTGGGCGTAGTCGAACTGACGGTCGCGCTACATTATGTCTATAACACCCCCTTTGACCATCTGGTATGGGATGTGGGTCATCAGGCTTATCCGCACAAAATTCTGACCGGTCGCCGCGATCGCATCGGCACCATTCGTCAGAAAAATGGCGTACACCCTTTTCCGTGGCGCGGCGAAAGTGAATATGACGTCTTAAGCGTCGGTCACTCATCGACCTCCATCAGTGCCGGTCTTGGCATGGCAGCAGCAGCAGAACGTGAAGGTCAGGGCCGTCGCACCGCCTGTATTATTGGCGATGGCGCCATCACTGCGGGTATGGCATTTGAAGCGATGAACCATGCCGGTGATATTAAGCCGGACATGCTGGTCATCCTCAACGACAACGAGATGTCGATCTCCGAAAACGTTGGTGCGCTGAATAACCGCCTGGCGCAGATCCTGTCGGGTAAAACCTACGCGCGACTGCGCGAAGGCAGCAAGCGTGTGCTGACCAGCCTGCCGCCGATTAAAGAACTGGTAAGACGCACCGAAGAGCATCTTAAAGGCATGGTTGTGCCGGGCACCCTGTTTGAAGAGCTGGGCTTTAACTACATCGGCCCGGTTGACGGTCACGATGTGCTGACGCTGGTGAATACGCTGAGCAATATGCGCAGCCTGAAAGGGCCGCAGTTCCTGCATATCATGACCAAAAAAGGCAAAGGCTACGCGCCGGCAGAGGAAGATCCGATTGCCTGGCACGCCGTGCCTAAATTCGATCCTGCAATTGGCGAACTGCCAAAAAGCGCGGAAGGTCTGCCGAGCTACTCTAAAATCTTCGGTAACTGGCTGTGCGAAATGGCTGCCGACGATCCGAAACTGATGGCGATTACGCCAGCAATGCGCGAAGGCTCCGGCATGGTGGCCTTCTCACGCGAATTCCCGAAACAATATTTCGATGTGGCGATCGCCGAGCAGCATGCGGTGACTTTCGCAGCCGGTATGGCGATTGGCGGCTATAAACCGATTGTAGCTATCTACTCCACTTTCCTGCAGCGCGCCTACGATCAGCTGATCCATGACGTCGCTATCCAGAAACTGCCGGTCCTGTTTGCTATCGATCGCGGTGGTATTGTTGGTGCGGATGGTCAGACTCACCAGGGCGCGTTTGATCTCGCCTATCTGCGCTGCGTGCCGGATATGGTGATCATGACCCCAAGCGATGAGAATGAGTGTCGGCAGATGCTCTACACCGGCTATCACCATCAGGCTGGCCCAAGTGCAGTGCGCTATCCGCGCGGCACGGGTGTCGGCACGCCGCTGGCTCCGCTGCAGAGCCTGCCGCTGGGTAAAGCGGTTGTGAAACGTCAGGGTGAAAAGCTGGCGATTCTGAACTTCGGTACCCTGCTACCGGAAGCCGCCGCCACGGCGGAAGCGCTGAACGCGACCCTGGTGGATATGCGCTTTGTGAAGCCGCTGGATGAGGCGCTGATCGCCGAGCTCGCCGCCACGCACGACTCACTCATTACGCTGGAAGAAGGCGCAATCAAAGGCGGAGCGGGTAGCGGCGTAAATGAATTTATCATGGCAAAACGCCTGACGGTTCATGTGCTTAACATCGGCCTGCCCGATGAGTTCATCCCGCAGGGCACGCAGGATGAAGTGCGCCATGACTATCTGCTGGACGCCGAAGGCATTCAGCAACAGATCGCCCGCTGGCTGGCGCAGTAACCTCCTCCCTGTGCGCTCCCCCTGGGGAGCGCAACATCCTGCTATGCTGTAACCTTTGCACTTTCGCAGGAGCCTCCACCATGAAAACGATTCAACTGGGTACCACCGATCTGCAGGTGTCGCGCCTCTGTCTGGGTTGTATGACCTATGGCGAGCCAACGCGCGGTAATCACGCCTGGACGCTGCCGGAAGAGAGCAGCCGTCCCCTGATCCAGCAGGCACTGAACGCGGGCATCAACTTCTTTGATACCGCGAACAGCTACTCAGATGGCAGCAGTGAAGAGATCCTGGGCCGGGCGCTGAAATATTTCGCCCGCCGTGAAGAGATTGTGGTCGCCACTAAAGTCTATTTCCCGCTGACCAATCTTTCACAGGGCCTGTCGCGCAAGAATATCCTGCAATCGATTGATGACAGCCTGCAGCGTCTCGGCATGGAGTATGTCGACCTGCTGCAGATTCACCGCTGGGACTACGACACGCCGCTGGAAGAGACGCTGGAAGCGCTGCATGAGGTGGTGAAGGCTGGCAAAGCCCGCTATATCGGTGCCTCGTCGATGCACGCCAGCCAGTTTGCTCAGGCGTTACAGATGCAGTCGGAACAGGGCTGGCATCGCTTTGTCAGCATGCAGGATCAGTACAACCTGATTCAGCGCGAAGAAGAGCGTGAAATGCATCCGCTCTGTCTGAAAGAGCAGATCGCCGTGCTGCCCTGGAGTCCGCTGGCGCGCGGTAAGCTGACCCGCCCGTGGGGTGAGAACACTGCGCGTTCCGCCTCTGACCAGGTGATGGCGAAGCTCTATGACAAGACTGAAGAGAATGATGCGGTGATTTCAGAGCGGCTGGCGCAGGTGGCGGAAAGTAAAGGTGTAACGCGGGCGCAGGTTGCGCTGGCCTGGCTGCTGAGTAAGCCTGCCGTTACCGCACCGATTATTGGCGCGTCGCGTGCTGAGCAGTTTGAGGATCTGGTGAAGGCGGTGGATGTCACGCTGAATGACGAAGAGATTAAACTGCTGGAAGAGAGCTATCAGGAGCATCAGGCGGTAGGATTCGAGTAAACCCGAGGTGACGTCTTTCCAGGGCGTCACCTCTTATCAGGCGCTTAGCATCGGCGGTTAAGCCGCCAGCCAGACCCCAATGCCATAGAGCATGGCAGCGGAAATCACGCCAGCAATAATATCATCAACCATTATGCCCATACCGCCATGCACATTGCGGTCAAACCAGCGAATCGGCCACGGCTTCCACATATCCAGGATACGGAACAGCACAAAGCCACCCAATACCCATTGCCAGCTGTTGACCGGAATCGCCATCAGCGTAATCCACATGCCGATAAACTCATCCCAGACAATACTTCCGTGATCGTGTACGCCCATATCTTTGGCGGTGCGATGGCAGAGATAAACGCCGACGCAGATACCGACCAGCACGACCAGTGAATAGAGATCCTGTGGCAGAAAGGTCATCAGCCACCAGAATGGGATGGCTGCCAGCGATCCCATAGTACCAGGCACGACCGGGCTTAATCCGCTGCCGAAACCGGTCGCCAGCAGATGCCAGGGATTACTCATCCGCAGGCGACTCTTCGCCACGTCGTTATTTAGCATCAAAATGATCAAACCCTTTATGACGGAATGTGGCGGGCTTGCCATTATCCAGCAGCGTCAAGCCTTCCGACTCCGGTGCCATCTGTCCGATGCAGGTATAAGGCACGCCCAGATGCCCCAGCGCCACATCCAGCGCGCCGCGATTCACTTCGGGCACGGTGAAGCAGAGTTCGTAGTCTTCGCCGCCACTCAGCGCCCAGCGCAGTACCTGCTCAGGCTCGAAGTGGTCGCGCAGCGCCGCCGATAGCGGCAACGCATCCAGGTTAAGCCGTGCGCCGCAGCCGCTGGCTTTCAGCACATGGCCGAGATCGGAAATCAGACCATCGGAAATGTCCACCGCAGAGGAGGCCAGCGATCGCAGTGCCTGACCCTGCAGAATGCGCGGCATCGGACGCAGATGACGTTTAATCAGCGCTTCATGCACCGCCGGATCGCTGATGCGGCAGTGATGCTGCAGCAGTGCCAGACCCGCCGCGCTGTCACCCAGCGTGCCGGTCACGAAGATCCAGTCGCCCGGCTTCGCGCCGGAACGCTTCAGGGCGCGGCCCTGCGGCACCAGACCGTGAATGGCCAGCGTCAGACTCAGCGGGCCACGCGTAGTATCGCCGCCCACCAGCTGCATATCGTAATATTCCAGCAGTTCAAACAGGCTTTCACTGAAGGCAGAGAGCCAGCTCTCATCAACCTGCGGCAGCGTCAGGGCCAGCGTCAGCCATGCGGGATCGGCGCCCATAGCAGCAAGGTCGCTGAGATTCACAGCCAGGGCTTTGTAACCCAGATCGGCAGGATGGATATCCCGTAAGAAGTGCACACCCGCGACCAGTGTATCGGTGCTGATCGCCAGCGTCTGTTTTTCTGGCACGCTAAGTAACGCACAATCGTCACCGATGCCGAGTTCGACATCACGGCGGCTGCGTGTTCTGCGGTTGAAGTAGCGTGCGATGAGTTCAAATTCACCACAAGACATAATTGCGTTCCGCTTAACCCTTTATGAAAAAAGGCCGGCAAGCCGGCCTTTTTGTTTATTTGCGATTGGGTCGAATTTGTGGACCGGCTTTATCGAGCACGCCGTTAACAAATTTATGACTGTCTTCGGCACCGAAGACTTTCGCCAGCTCAATCCCTTCGTTGATGGCCACTTTATAAGGCACATCATTACGTTTGCTCAGCTCATACAGCGAGATGCGCAGGATAGCTTTTTCTACCTGGCCCAGCTCTTCGAGCTGACGCGACAGATAGGGCTTCATCAGTCCATCCAGATACGCACTGTTGGTCGCCACACCGGACAGCAGTTCGCGGAAGTAGGTAATATCGACGTCTTTGACGTCCTGTTCCGCCAGAAACTGGTATTCCACATCGGCAATGTCGTTATTCGACAACTGCCAGGAGTAAAGCGCCTGAACAGCGCACTCACGGGCGCGACGACGAGCAGCAGGTTTCACAAAATTCCCCTTACAAAAATCAGGCTTTAATGGCTTTCAATACGTTGATCATTTCGAGCGCAGTCAGAGCCGCTTCAGCACCTTTGTTACCCGCTTTGGTGCCGGCACGCTCAATGGCCTGCTCGATGCTTTCAGTGGTCAGCACGCCAAACGCGACTGGAATGTCGCTGTTCATGGCAACGCTGGCGATACCGGAGCTGGCTTCACCCGCCACATATTCGAAGTGGGCAGTGCCACCACGAATGACGGTGCCGAGTGCGATAATCGCATCATATTTGCCGGAGTTTGCCAGCGCACGGGCTGCCAGAGGCAGTTCGTAAGCACCAGGCACCCAGACTACGGTGATATTGTCATCTTTGACCTGGCCGATACGTTTCAGGGCATCAACTGCGCCATCCAGCAGGCTGTCATTAATGAAGTTGTTAAAACGCGCGATAACGATGGCAACATTGGCCTCAGGCGTTGCAACAGCAGCTTCGATAACTTTCATACTTATCCTTTCAGGGGTTTGGTTAGCCCCGCGCAGGGGGGCGGATTCTATCATACTCTTGGGCGGCGTGCTCTCGCTTTTCCGACCGTGTTATTGTGGTGTCAGGGTCAGGCGTAAATCGTCACCGACCTGCCGGACATCGCTGAATCGGAAGGCAGGCGCGTCAGCCAGCTGGCTGAGTCCCGGCAGCTGACACAGGCCGCGTCCTTCGTGACCTAACAGCTTAGGTGCCAGATAAACAATCAGTTCATCGACCAGTCCGGCCTGCAACAGGGCACCGGCCAGCGAGGCCCCTGCTTCAACCCAGACGCTGTTAATCTGTCGTCTTCCCAGCAGCATCATCATGGCCACCAGATCCAACTGCTGTTCGCGCAGCGGAACAGCAATCTGCGTCACCTCAGCGGGCCAGCTCTGCTGATCCGGCTCATGACGCATCAGCCAGGTTTCGCCCGGCTGCGAAATGAGCCGATGCTGCGGTGTCACGCGATTCTGGCTGTCGATAATCACCCGCACCGGCTGACGCAGCTGCTGCTCATCAAGCAGAGACCGGGTCTCTGCATTGAGCTCAGACCAGCGCACCGTCAGAGAGGGATTGTCCGCCAGCACCGTGGCGCTGCTGCTAAGGATAGCGGCGCTCTGCGCACGCAGACGTTGCACATCACGACGGGCAGCCGCCGAGGTGATCCACTGGCTTTCGCCGCTGGTCATTGCCGTGCGACCATCCAGTGACGCGCCCAGCTTAAGCTGAATCCAGGGGAAGCCGGTGCGCATACGCTTCAGGAAGCCGCGATTCAGCGCTTCCGCTTCCGGCATCATCAGGCCGTGGCTGACTTCAATGCCCGCCTGATGCAGACGGTGCAGTCCACGACCCGCAACCTGCGGATTAGGATCCTGCATGGCAGCTACCACACGGGTGACGCCTGCAGCGATCAGTGCATCACAGCAGGGCGGCGTGCGGCCATGATGGCTGCAGGGCTCCAGCGTGACATAGGCGGTTGCGCCACGCGCTTTTTCGCCAGCCATGCGCAGCGCGTGAACTTCGGCATGCGGTTCACCAGCGCGCTGATGCCAGCCCTCACCGACCACTTCGCCATCGCGCACAATCACGCAGCCGACATTCGGGTTCGGCATGGTCGTAAAACGACCGCGTCGCGCCAGTTCCAGCGCGCGCGCCATATAGCGCTCATCCATACTTTAATCCTGTAACCGGGCGATCTCTTCGCCAAAATCACGAATATCTTCAAAGCTGCGGTAAACCGAGGCGAAGCGAATATAGGCGACTTTATCGAGCTTTTTCAGCTCATCCATCACCAGATTGCCAATCAGCTTACTGGGGATCTCGCGTTCGCCGGTGGCGCGCAGCTGAGTTTTAATATGGTTCACAGCGCTTTCAACCGCGTCGGCACTGACCGGACGCTTCTCAAGCGCTTTCATCATCCCGCTGGCCATTTTGTCTTCATTGAAGGGTTCGCGCACGTCATTGCTTTTCACCACGCGCGGCATCACCAGTTCCGCCACCTCAAAGGTGGTGAAGCGTTCATGACACATCAGACACTGGCGGCGGCGGCGCACCGAGGAGCCTTCACTAACCAGACGAGAATCAATCACTTTGGTGTCCACAGCGGAGCAGAATGGGCAATGCATGACGTTTCCTGACGCGAGAGTGATGGGTCTGACAGTGTAGCGCGAACTGCGAATCAACAAAATCTCTTCCGTGCCTTTCCTGGGCTTCTCATCGCAGGATAAACGATGCTAAATTTCGTCTGCGGCAAAAGGGACTACGCTTTAAGAGCTGCAATTAAAATTTTTCACTAATACACGGGAGGTTGTATGGGTCTGTTTAACTTTGTGAAAGAAGCCGGTGAAAAACTTTGGGACGCCGTAAACGGCGGTGATGACCAGAATAAAAAGCTGCAGGATCACATCAATAAGCTCGGCTTGCCTGACAGCGACAAGGTCGACGTGAAGGTTAATGGCGATACCGTGACCGTGACCGGCGATGGCCTTTCCCAGGAGCTGAAAGAGAAGATTCTGATCGCGGCAGGTAACGTGGCAGGTATCACGAAAGTCGAAGACAAGGTGACCGTGACAGATAGCGCGGCCGAGTCAGAGCTCTACACCGTGAAAAAAGGCGACACGCTGAGCGCGATTTCAAAACAGGTTTATGGCAACGCTAACGAATATAACAAGATTTTCGAAGCGAATAAGCCAATGCTCTCGCATCCTGATAAGATCTATCCTGGCCAGGTTTTACGTATTCCAAAATAACGGACAAGGATAACTTATGAGCAGGATGGTTTGGATTCCGGTGGCACTCTCTCTTGTCACGTTGAGCGGCTGCAGCAGCACGGCCAGTAATCCTCAGGTCAGAGAGTTGCATCAGGAAGTGAGTCAGCTGAATCAGCAGATGCAGCACCTGACTACACAGGCCAGCGCGCTGGAGATCCAGGGGCAGCTTAACAGCCAGTTGCAGCAAGGTGCCTGGCTGGTGCCGCAGGCGAACACGCCGGTGGCGCTGCAGACTCAACTCGGTACGCTACGACTGACGCTGTCGCCTGTCACCGCCGAAGCCAGCGGCTCGCGGGCAACCCTGACTGTGCGCTCAATGGATGACCGGCCTCTGCCCGCCCTGCACGCGACGGTGATCTGGGGTGAACTCGACCCGGCGACCGGTAAACCGCTGAACAACGACAGTCTGACTCAGACCGTCGCGGTGCCTGCCTCGCTGCTCCCGCAGCATTCGGCGAGCATCCCGCTCCGCCTCAGCGGCCTGACACCAGAGCAGCTGGGTTATGTCCGCGTGCATAACGTAACCGGTGACGGACCGGCCCAGACCTCCCCTGCTGCACCCGCTAATCCTTAGCAGAGGGTGCAAAAAAAAACGGGCAGCCAAAAGGCTGCCCGTTTTTATTTCTGACGCGCGATTAAGGCAGGATAGAAGGCTGATCCGCACCCTCTTTCTCGACTTTCTGCACCAGCATATGTTCACGCTTCATGCCCAGCTTCAGCGCCAGCGCCGAAGAGACATAAATGGATGAAATCGTACCAATCGTCACACCAATCAGCATGGTCAGTGAGAAGCCTTTCAGCAGCGCACCACCAAACACGAACAGGATGAGGATCATCGCCAGCGTAGTCAGTGAAGTAATCAGCGTACGGCTTAACGTCTGGGTCAGTGACACGTTCGTAATATCATAAGAGCTGCCGCGACGGATCTTGCGGAAGTTTTCACGAATACGGTCAGAGACCACGATTTTATCGTTAAGCGAGTAGCCAATCACCGACATCAGCGAGGCAACAATCGTCAGGTCGATTTCAATGCGGAACAGCGCCAGCAGGCCGCAGGTGATGATCACGTCATGCGCCAGCGCCAGCACGGTACCCAGCGCCAGACGCCACTCAAAGCGGAAACCGATATAGATCAGAATCGCAATCAGTGCAGACAACAGCGCCATCGCACCCGCCTGCGCCAGGTCGCTACCCACACTCGGGCCAACGAACTCAATGCGCTTAACGGTCGCGTTTTGCTGCGTAGTCTGGTTGATCACCGACACCACTTTATTGCCTAACTCAGTACCCGCCGGGCCGGTAACCGGTGCCATACGCACCATGACGTCACGGCTGCTACCAAAGTTCTGCACCAGCGGCTCGTCAAAGCCCGCTTTAACCAGATCACCACGCAGGACTTCAAGATCGGCCGGTTTTTCCAGCGCGATCTCAATCACCGTACCACCGGTGAAATCGAGGCCCCAGTTAAAACCACGCACACCCACGATAGCAATCGCGGCGAGAATCAGCAGTCCTGAAATGATGAAGGCCAGCTTATCCCAGCGCATAAAGTCGACGACTTTACGCCCGTGGTTTAACTGCTCAATGTTATATTCCTGTGCCACAACGCACTCCTCAGATAGACAGCTTGTTGATGCGTTTGCCACCGTAAACCAGGTTAACAATGGCACGGGTACCGACAATCGCGGTGAACATTGAGGTCGCGATACCAATTGCGGTGGTAATAGCAAAGCCTTTGATCGAACCGGTGCCGACCGCGTAAAGAATGATAACTTTGATCAGGGTGGTCACGTTCGCATCGACAATACTGGAGAAGGCGCCTTTGTAGCCCTCATGAATTGCCTGCTGAACCGAGCGCCCGTTACGCAGCTCTTCTTTAATACGTTCGTTAATCAGTACGTTAGCATCGACTGCTACCGCCAGTGTTAACACGATACCGGCAATACCCGGCATGGTCAGGGTCGCGCCAGGCAGCAGGGACATGACGCCGACAATCAGCACCAGGTTAACCAGCAGCGCACTCGTCGCAATCAGACCAAACTTCTTATAGAACACCACCATAAACAGGATCGAGGCGAGCAGACCCCACAGGCAGGCTTCCAGACCCTGAGTAATGTTTTGCTGACCCATGGTCGGCCCGATAGTACGCTCTTCCACAATCTGGATTGGCGCAATCAGCGCACCGGCACGCAGAAGCAGCGACAGCTGACGCGCTTCGTTCGGGTTGTTGATACCGGTGATGCGGAAGCTGTTCCCCAGGCGAGACTGGATATTAGCGACGTTAATCACCTCTTCCTGTTTCACCAGAATTGAACGGCCGTTGGCATCTTTTTTACCGCTGTCCTTGTACTCCACAAACAGGGTCGCCATCGGCTTGCCGATGTTGTCCTTGGTGAAGTTGGACATGATGTTACCGCCTGCGCCATCGAGTGAAATGTTCACCTGTGGCTGGTTGTACTCATCCATGCTGGAGGTTGAGTCGGTGATATGGTCACCGGTCAGAATCACCCGCTTATAGAGGACGACCGGCTGGCCATCACGCATGTCTTTAACTTCTGAGTCACCCGGAACACGGCCACTGGCCGCCGCAGTGGGATCCACGCTGGTGTTAACCAGGCGGAATTCCAGCGTCGCGGTTGCGCCCAGAATCTCTTTGGCACGCGCCGTATCCTGAATACCCGGCAGCTCAACCACGATGCGATCGGAGCCCTGACGCTGAACCAGCGGTTCAGCCACGCCCAGTTGGTTTACACGGTTACGCAGAATCGTAATGTTCTGCTGAACCGCATATTCACGCGCTTCGCTGAGACGGGCATCGCTCATGGTGGCACGCAGAGCATCGCTGCCGCTGCTGTTGATCACCAGATCCTGATGACGCGAGGCCAGCCAGGAGATCGCCGCATCACGACTGGCAGCGTCACGGAAACGAATTTCCACGCCGTAGTTCGCGATTTTGTTGACGGTGGTGTAAGGGATACTTTTGGTGCGCAGGTCGCTACGCAGCGAGTCAGCATTCTGCTCCTGCAGTTTGCCGAGTGCGGTGTCCATGTCCACTTCCATCAGGAAGTGCACACCACCACGCAGATCGAGACCGAGTTTCATCGGTTCTGCTGACAGCATCGACAGCCAGCGAGGCGTGGCTGGCGCGAGGTTCAGCGCAACAACGTAGTTTTCACCCAACGCTTTCATGATCGCTTCACGGGCGCGTAACTGCACATCCGTATTATTGAAGCGCGCGGTAATCGCACCATTTTCCAGCGCAACAGATTTGCTCTGGATATTGTCTTGTTTTAATGCGGACTGAATTTGATCCAACGTCTGCTCACTGGCGGCGCTTCCGCGCGCACCAGTGATTTGAACGGCCGGATCCTCACCATACAGGTTGGGAAGCGCATAGAGCAGGCCGACGAGAATCACGACGACCAGCATCACGTACTTCCACAAAGGATAACGATTTAACACGGCAGTTCCCTTAGGGAAGAAAGAATTACAGCGCCTTGATAGTGCCTTTAGGCAGCACGGCGGCGACGAAATCACGTTTAATGACGACTTCATTGGTGTCATTCAGCGCGATAGCTACGTAGCCCGTGTCAGAGACTTTTGTTACGCGGCCTACAAGGCCACCGCTGGTCAGCACTTCATCACCCTTAGAGATAGAATCCATCAGCTTCTTGTGCTCTTTCGCACGTTTCTGCTGCGGACGCAGGATCATGAAATAGAAAATCAGACCAAACACCACCAGCATGATCACCAGAGAATACGGACTTCCCTGAGACGGTGCGCCTGCTGCGGCCACGGCGTCAGAAATGAAAAAGCTCATTAAATTTCCCTCATTGATGAATTATCAGACGTTAAAGGCGGAACTTCTTTGCCCGTCCGTTGGTAGAACTCGTTTACAAAGCGCTCTAATTTACCCTCTTCGATGGCCTGGCGTAAACCTGCCATCAGGCGCTGGTAATAGCGCAAATTGTGGATAGTGTTCAGACGCGCGCCCAGTATTTCGTTACAACGGTCGAGATGATACAAGTAGGCGCGGCTATAATTGCGACAGGTGTAACAATCACACTCCGCATCCAGTGGCGCAGTGTCATCTTTGTATCTGGCGTTGCGGATTTTCACCACACCCTCGGTCACAAACAGATGACCATTTCGGGCATTACGGGTCGGCATCACGCAGTCAAACATGTCGACGCCGCGACGGACGCCCTCAACCAGATCTTCTGGCTTGCCGACACCCATCAGATAACGCGGTTTATCCTGCGGAAGCTGCGGACAGACGTGCTCAAGAATACGGTGCATGTCCTGCTTAGGCTCACCCACCGCCAGGCCGCCCACAGCGTACCCATCAAAGCCAATCTCTACCAGACCTTTCACCGAGACATCTCGTAAATCTTCGTAAACCGAGCCCTGAATAATGCCAAATAGCGCATTTTTATTGCCCAGGCTGTCAAAACGGTCACGACTGCGTTGCGCCCAGCGCAGCGACATCTCCATCGAGCGTTTGGCATAGTCCCAGTCCGCCGGATAGGGCGTACATTCATCGAAAATCATTACGATGTCGGAACCGAGGTCGTACTGAATCTCCATCGATTTTTCCGGATCGAGGAAGATCGGGTCGCCGTTGATCGGGTTACGGAAATGCACGCCCGCTTCGGTGATTTTACGGATGTCACCCAGGCTGAAGACCTGGAAGCCGCCGGAGTCGGTCAGGATCGGTCCTTTCCACTGCATAAAGTCATGCAGATCGCCATGCAGTTTCATGATCTCCTGACCCGGACGCAGCCAGAGATGGAAGGTATTGCCCAGAATGATCTGCGCGCCGGTCTCCTGCACTTCTTCCGGCGTCATGCCTTTAACGGTGCCATAGGTGCCAACGGGCATAAATGCAGGGGTTTCCACCACACCGCGATCAAAAATCAGACGGCCACGGCGTGCGCGCCCGTCTGTGGTATCAAGTTCAAATTTCACAAAGCCTCCATCGGAGAAACAGTCCGATGCAGATAACCTTCAGTCGCTCTCAGTCGATTCCGGCTATCGGTTAATAAATCAGTCGCCCACTTTTTCCAGCGGCGCCTGCGGATTTTTGCTGATAAACATCGCGTCACCATAACTGAAGAAACGATATTGCTCAGCCACGGCTGCGCGGTACGCGGCCATGGTGTGCTGATAACCGGCAAACGCCGAGACCAGCATAATCAGAGTCGATTCGGGCAGATGGAAGTTGGTGATCAGCGCATCAATCACCTGATACTCATAGCCCGGATAGATAAAAATCTGGGTATCGTCGAAGAACGGCGCAATCAGGGCATCCTGACTCGCTTTGGCGGCGCTCTCCAGCGAACGGACGGAGGTGGTGCCGACGGCGACCACTTTATTACCACGCGCTTTACAGCCCAGCACCGCGTCGACAACCTCCTGCGGCACTTCGGCATATTCAGCATGCATATGGTGCTCTTCGATGGTCTCGACGCGCACCGGCTGGAAGGTACCTGCACCGACATGCAGCGTCACAAACGCCATCTCAATGCCCTTTTCTTTCAGCGCCTGCAGCAGCGGTTCATCAAAGTGCAGACCAGCGGTCGGAGCCGCGACGGCACCCGGACGGACGCTGTAAACCGTCTGATAAAGCTCGCGATCCGCCTCTTCATCGGGACGATCGATATATGGCGGCAGTGGCATATGACCGACGCTGTTGAGAATGTCGAGTACGGCGCGCTCATCATCAAAAACGATCTCAAACAGCGCATCGTGACGTGCCACCATGGTCGCTTTCACGCTCTCATCTTCGCCCAGCAGCAGTTCTGCACCCGGCTTCGGCGCTTTCGAGGCACGTACGTGCGCCAGTACGCGTTTGTCGTCGAGCATCCGCTCCACCAGCATTTCAATTTTGCCGCCGCTGGCTTTACGGCCAAAGACGCGCGCCGGAATCACACGGGTGTTGTTGAACACCAGCAGATCGCCCGGATTTAGCTTATCCAGCACGTCGGTGAAAACACCGTGTGACAAGGCCCCGCTGGGACCATCCAGCGACAGCAGGCGACAGCCGCTGCGCTGCGCCTGGGGATAGTGAGCAATCAGGGATTCGGGCAATTCAAAAGCAAAATCGGCGACACGCATTGAAATGTTCTTTCTCAGGCAAAAACAGGCGGCACAGTTTAGCGGAAAAACGACCATTTCTGAACAACTGGCTGCGCAAAGGCAGTTCAGCCTATAATGCAGCATGAACTTTCTTGCGCATCTCCATCTGGCCAGGCTGGCCGACAGCTCCCTGCTCGGCAATTTAATGGCCGACTTTGTGCGTGGCAACCCGCACCAGCACTGGTCTGCGCCTGTCGCGGACGGCATTCTGATGCATCGTCGTCTGGATGTAATGACCGATGCACTGCCGGAAGTGCGCAGCGCCCGTCAGTTGTTCCGTGCGGAGACTTATCGTGTAGCACCCATTACGCTGGACGTCATATGGGACCATTTTCTCGCTCGTCACTGGCAGCGATTCACGCCGGACCAGACGCTGGTCGCCTTTTCTGCCGCCGCCGAGCACGAAATCATTCCGCAGCTGGCTGACACGCCCGTGGAGTTTCAGGAACTCAACGCGGTGATGTGGCGCGAGCGCTGGTTTGAGCATTATGCCCAGCCAGCGCGGCTGGAACGGGTGCTGCACGGCATGGCCAGCCGCCGTCCACGCCTGGCGGCACTGCGCGACTCTTACCACGATTTCACCGAACACTATGATCAGCTGGAAGCGCTGTTTTTTGTTTTTTATCCGCGTTTAATGGCGCTGGCATCCAGCAGAACCCTGTAAAACCCGATCCTCTGCTGCCGGGCTGGCGGATGCCAGCTTTCGCCTGCATAAAAAGCCCCTCTCCCCCTCTGCGCCATCTTGCCATTGCTGCTTATCTGCGGCTTAATGAAGCCTTTCTTAACAATAGTTAAGAAAACATCACAGCCAGACCGCCTGTTCAGGCGCACCTTCCGTTCGTTATGGCAAAAAAATCATAAGAGGAAAAGATGTCATCCGCTTCGCATTCTGAAATAGACGCGCGTTATCGTTACGCCTGCGACATCGCCCGTGCGGCGGGCAGCCGGGCCTTATCTTGGTATCAGCAGCGTCAGACACTGGTCGTGGAACACAAAAGGGATTTGCAGGATGTGGTCAGCGAGGCTGATCGAAACGTTGAAGCATTGATTAAGTCGTTAATTGCTGAGCGTTTTCCTGAGGATGCCGTCTATGGTGAAGAGAGTGGCGGCGAGGTTGAGGGCACGCCTTTTATCTGGGTCGTCGATCCAATCGATGGCACCGCCTGCTTCGTCAATGGCCTGCCTAACTGGTGCGTCTCGCTGGCTGTCGTCTGTAATGGCGAACCGGTGATCGGCGTGGTCTGCGATCCCAACCATCAGGAGCTGTTTCACGCACGAGCAGGCCAGGGCGCGTGGGTCAACGAGAGCCGTCTGCAGGTTCATGATGCTGAGCATCTTAACGAAGGTTTGCTCGGCATCAGCAACTCCAGCCGGACCCCGGGCGAAAGTACCTCGCGCCTGATTAGCGGCTTAATTGAACAGGGTGGTATGTTTATTCGCATCGGCTCCGGCGCGCTGACCAGCGCCTGGGCAGCGGCCGGGCGACTGATTGGCTACTACGAAGCGCATATGCATCCGTGGGATAGTCTGCCGGGCATCGTCCTGATGCGTGAAGCAGGCGGTGTTACCAATGATTATCTGCGAAACGAAGGACTAAAAAACGGCAACCCGGTGTTGCTGGCAAATGCGGCCCTTTATCCAAAAATTAAAGCGCTGACCGGTAATCGCGCTCTGGAGGAGTAAATGACTCTGCCTGTCCTGTACCGCTGTGCACTGCTCCTCAGTTCTCTCTGGCTGCTAAGCCCGGCGTCACAGGCGGCGGATTACCAGTTGGAGAAAGTGGTCGAACTGAGCCGTCACGGCGTACGTCCGCCCACGCCCGGCAATCGCAAAGAGATAGAAGCCGCCAGCCAGCAACCCTGGACGCAGTGGACCACTGCCGATGGCGAGCTGACTGGCCACGGCTACAGCGCCGTGGCGAATAAAGGACGCTGGGAAGGCGAGCACTATCGCCAGCTCGGCCTGCTGAATGCGGGCTGTCCTGAAGCGTCCCAGGTTTACGTGCGAGCCAGTCCGCTGCAGCGCACCCGCGCCACGGCCGCGGCGCTGACGGACGGAGCGTTTCCCGGCTGCGGCGTGACGGTGCATCACGTCGAGGGCGATGCCGATCCCCTGTTTCAGACTGAAAAGCTGACGGTTACCCAGATAGACCCCGCTCAGGCGCTGGCCGCGAAACAGCAGAAAGCGGGCAATCTGGCGCAGCTCCAACAGCAGCTGCAACCGGCGATTCGGCAATTGAAAGCCGCCGTCTGCCCGGCAGCAACAGAGTGCCCCTTATTTGATGCGCCCTGGGCATTCCGGCAGACCCGCAACGGCAACACTTACGTTTACGGGCTGAGTGTGATGGCGAGTATGGTGGAGACGCTGCGGCTGGGTTACAGCGAAAATCTGCCGTTTGATCAGCTTGCCTGGGGACACATCACCTCGGCCGCGCAGATCACCTCGCTGCTTCCGTTGCTGACCGCAAACTACGATCTCAGCAACGACATCCTCTATCAGGCACAGCGCCGTGGCTCAATATTGCTTAACACCCTGCTGGAGGAAATTGCTTCTGATAGCTCGCCAACCCGCTGGCTGATTCTGGTGGCGCATGACACCAACATTGCCATGGTGCGCACCCTGATGGACTTTAGCTGGCAGTTACCCGGCTATTCACGCGGCAATATTCCGCCGGGCAGCAGTCTGGTTCTGGAGCGCTGGCGCGACACCCGCAGCGGCAATCGTTTTTTGCGGATCTATTTTCAGGCGCAGAGTCTGGATGGCATCCGCCAGCTGCAACCCATTGATGATAAACATCCGTTATTACGTCAGGAATGGCATCAGCCAGACTGCAGAGTCACCGAGGTCGGCCTGCTCTGCCCTTATCAATCCACGCTGACTCAGCTGCGTAAAAACCTGGATAACAGCGCTGTGCTGCCGGTTTCAGTTATATTGCCCTGAGCCTGTGGCTAATCAAATTAAGGCCGTAGCCGCAATGCGGCCTTAATAATGTTAACCGCTGTTAATTAACGTCATTCCGACCTTTTCTTAATTAAATCATCTGACTATCAGTGCCACGCATTTTGTTTTACGATAGTCCCGTCAATCATCCCTTTATTAACTATTTTCCTGTAATCCTTGAGTATTTCGGCGACTTGCTTCGCCGTTTTTTATTTTTTCCTCTCTGATTCCTCCAGCACCAAAGTGCCTGTACGTCCGCGAACTCTCTTACCAGAAGCCCGATTGTCGCGCGTTGCACGTTATACGCCTCAGCGATATTCATTGTTATTTGAAATAATCATTCCCGGAATTATTGGCTGAAATAATGTGATGCATGATCTTATTCCGCAGACAGGAAATTAACGTCGGATAAAAGGACTTCGTGTTGTGGCGTGGATCACACAAATAATCAGATATGAGGAAATAACAGAGGGAAATAGCGTGTTCTGCTCTCCCGTAAATCGGGAGAGCAGAACAGGAAATTAGCGGGTTTTACGCACCAGCTTATAGCCCAGCAGCAGCACCACAATCCACACCATACCGACATAGAGTGAAATGCGGGTATCGGGGAAATAACCAATCAGGCCGATAATAAAGCAGAGAAAGGCAACGCCGACACCGGCAGTCCAGCTGCCGCCTGGCAGCGCAAACTGCAGCTTACTCGCCGCCTCTTTGCCAATTTTGCGACGGAACGCGATCTGCGACAGCAGAATCATGATCCAGACCCACACCGTTGCAAAGGTCGCCAGCGAGGCGATCACCAGGAAGACTTTTTCGGGCATCAGATAGTTGAGATAAACCGCAATCAGCATGGCGAACATCATCACTACTACCGTCACCCACGGAATCCCGCGCGAAGAGACCTTCATAAAGACCTTCGGAGCATGTCCCTGCTGCGCCATCCCGTGCAGCATGCGGCCCACGCCAAACACATCGCTGTTAATCGCCGAGAGTGACGCGGTCAGCACCACGAAATTGAGAATAGAGGCGGCTGCCGCAATACCCAGATGCTGGAAGGTCAGCACAAACGGGCTTCCCGACGTCCCCACCTGATTCCACGGATAGATCGACATAATCACAAACAGCGTGCCGACGTAGAACACCAGAATGCGCCACGGCACCGAGTTGATGGCGCGCGGAATCGACTTCTCGGGATCTTTCGCTTCACCGGCGGTGATACCAATGATCTCGATGCCGCCATAGGCAAACATCACCATCTGCAGCGACAGCAGCATACCGACCACGCCGTGCGCAAAGAAGCCGCCGTTGGTCCACAGATTATGGATGCCGGTCGGCTGACCGCCGTTGCCAAGCCCCCAGATGATCATGCCGAAACCGGCCAGAATCATCACGATAATGGTGGCGACTTTGAAGAAGGAGAACCAGAACTCCACTTCGCCGAACACCTTCACACTCATCAGATTGACGGCACCGATAATCAGCACCACGCTCAGCACCCAAATCCAGTGCGGCACCTCGGGGAACCAGACGCCCATATAGATGCCGAACGCGGTGACATCCGCAATCGCTACAATCAGAATTTCAAAACAGTAGGTCCAGCCGGTGATGTAACCCGCCATCGGCCCAAGATAGTCCTGCGCGTAGCGTGAGAAGGAGCTGGCCTGAGGATTATTAACGGACATCTCACCCAGCGCGCGCATGATGATATAAGCCACTGCCCCGCCGATGATATAGGCGAGCAGCACGCTCGGTCCGGCCATTTTTATCGCATCGGCGGAACCGTAAAACAGCCCGGTGCCAATCGCCGATCCCAGCGCCATAAAGCGGATGTGGCGCGTGCTCAGTCCGCGTTTGAGCTTGTTGGTTTCTTGCATAACAACCTGTACCTGTGAAATGAAAAAACCACGGGCAAGCCCGTGGTTAAAGAAAAATCAGTGCTCTCTGTTACGAGTGAACGGCAACCTGTTCCGGCCCTTTCACCCGATCAACAACAGCGGCAATTAGCAGCATCACCAGCGACGGCGGCAACCAGGCAAGACCCTGATCGGCCAGCGGCAGATGCTGACTGAAAGCGGGCAGCAAATCTTTAAACCCGGTGGTTTTAATCGCATCAACAATACCAAACAGCAGGCTTACCAGCATGGCTGGTGCGACAATCCGGCTGCTCTTATTCCACCAGTTAAGGGTGAAACTCAGCACCACCAGCACGATACAAGGCGGATAAATCGCCGTCAGTACCGGAATGGAGATCTGAATCAGGTGGCTCAGTCCGAGGTTCGACACCACCATCGAGAAGAGACCCAGAATAAACACCAGCGTTTTATACGATAATGGCAGGTATTGCGCAAAAAATTCCGCACAGGCACAGGTCAGGCCTACAGCAGTCACCATACAGGCGATGAAGATCAGCGTGGCCAGGAAGAAGCTGCCCATGTTGCCAAAAGTGTGCTGAACATACGCATGCAGAATCGCTGCGCCGTTGGCATTTTGATCCACCAGCGCCCCACTGCCCGCGCCCAGTTTAAACAGGCAGAGGTAGACCAGCGTCAGGCCCAGACCGGCAATCAAGCCTGCCAGGACGGTGTAACGGGTCAGCAGCGCGGCATTATCGACGCCGCGCGAACGGGCGGCGTTGACAATCACGATGCCAAATACCAGCGCGCCCAGCGTATCCATGGTCAGATAGCCATTAACGAAACCGCTGGAGAACGCCGCACGCTGATAATCAGCCGTTGCCGGAATGGTCCCACCTGCAGGCCACACCAACGCAGCCACGCCCAGCACAGTCAGCGCGATAATTTTTAGTGGCGCAAGGAAGTGCCCTACCGTGTCGAGGAGCTTGCCCGGATAGAGCGACACACCAATCACCAGCACGAAATAAATCAGGCTATAGATGAACAGCGGCAACGCGCCATCACCGGTCATCGGTGCAATGCCCATCTCAAACGAGACCGTTGCCGTGCGCGGGGTGGCAAACAGCGGTCCGACAGCCAGATAGCACACGGTAGCCAGCACGATGCCAGCGACCTTGCCAATCGGGGTGCTGAGCGCATCGACGCCGCCGCCGACGCGGGCCAGCGCGATCACGGTCATCACAGGAAGACCGACTGCGGTAATAAGAAAACCAATCGCGGCAGTCCAGACGTGTTCGCCAGACTGAATACCGACCATTGGCGGGAAAATGATGTTACCCGCACCAACAAACAGGGCAAATGTCATAAAGCCCAGCGCGAGAATGTCCTTCGAATTTAAACGATGTGTCATACGGCCTGTCACTGATGTTGCGGTGGAAGTTGGGTTAGTGTTGTCCCCTCGCTGCGTGTAAACCGCGATCTGGCTGACAATGTCAGCGCATTATGCTCGTCGCAGGGTAAAGCGCAGGTGATTTAAGCTGCTTTTATTCTGTTCACAGAGGGATGGATCGACAACGGCGCTAAGTAAAACGTTTATAGCGGCGAAAGGCAATACGGGATCGGAAAACCAGAAGGTTATACCGCCATTTTTCTAAAAGGCAGTGGATAGCATTAATTTTTTCTGCAGGCACACAAGATGATGTGCCTAAATAATAGACAGAGCGTGAGAAATCCCCGCATAAACGGGGCTGAAGATACACAAAAGGCGCGTTTTACGCGCCTGTCTGCACAACGTTACAGCACTACCAGACCTGATTCGCGATATCGACGACCAGGCGAATTTTTTGCCACTGCTGCGCTTCGCTCAGGCTGTTGCCCTCTTCAGTTGACGCAAAACCGCACTGCGGGCTGAGGCAGATCTGTTCCAGGCTGACATACTGCGCCGCCTCTTCCAGCCGGGTTTTCACCTGCGCCGGATCTTCCAGTTCACCCACTTTCGTGGTGATGAGGCCCAGCACCACCTGCTGATGGCCCGGCTTAATATAACGCAGTGGTTCAAAACCGCCGGAACGGGCGTTGTCATACTCCAGGAAGAACGCATCCACGTTGACGCTGCCGAACAGGATTTCTGCCACCGGCCCGTAGCCACCCTCTGAGATCCAGGTTGAGCGGAAGTTCCCGCGACAGACATGCAGACCCACGGTCAGATCAGCAGGTTTATCCTCCAGCGCTTTATTCAGCACCTGCGCGTAAGTCTGTGCCAGCTGATCCGGATCGTCGCCGCGTGCGCGGATATCGCGCTTCTGATCTTCAGAGCAGAGGTAAGCCCAGACGGTGTCATCCAGCTGGAGATAGCGGCAACCCGCATCATAAAATGCCTTAATCGCCGCTTTGTAGGTCTGCGCCAGATCCTCGAAGTAGTCCGCCAGATCGGGATAGACCTCTGCATCAATCACTTTGCGGCCACCGCGAAAGTGTAAAACGCTGGGGCTGGGAATGGTCATTTTCGGCACCGCATCCCCGGCAATACTCTGCAGGAAGCGAAAATGCGCCAGCATCGGGTGATCCGCCGGGAAACCGAGTTTGCTAACCACTTTCACACCATGCGCTTTGGTCTGCACGCCATTAAACTGGATACCCTGCTCCGCTTCATAGCTCTCGACGCCGTCAAGGCCATAGAAGAAATCGAAGTGCCACCAGCCGCGACGAAACTCACCATCAGTGACCACTTTCAGGCCATTTTCACGCTGCTTCGCTACCACATCGCGAATCGCATCATCTTCGACCTGCTGCAGGGCTGCCGCATCAATCTCTCCGGCAGCAAACTGTTCGCGCGCCTGCTTAATCGCAGCGGGACGCAGGAAGCTGCCAACGGTATCGGCACGGAAAGGGGCGGTTTCTCTTTGCATGATCACTCCTGTCTCTCCTGCCGGTAATGACGGCAGGAAATAATTGCATCCTGATATAAATAGCCATCTGGATGGCTACATGTCTGAATACAGAGTGGCATGAGGCGCGCTCATCTGCAACTGAAGAAAATTCAGTGATGATGAAAAAAATTCAACTTGCGGGGTTAACGCAGCGCGGCACGCGCCTGCGCCATCTGACTGTCTGAAAGCGGCAGATAGCCCGCTTCGCTGACCCGCCGCTGACCTTGCGGAGAGAGCACCTGCTGCAGAAACGCGGCTATCAGCGGTGGCAGCGGTTTGCCGGGCGCTTTATTAACATAGAGATAGAGGGGACGTGCCCAGGGATAGCGGCCGCTGCGGATGGCATCAGCATCCGGGGCAATCGCCTGCCCCTGATCATTCATCACCGCCAGCATTTTTACGCCGCTGAGGTGAAAGCCAAAACTGGCGTAGCCGATGCTGCGCGAATTACCGGCCACTGCCTGCACCACCGCGGCCGAGCCAGGGAATTCCGCCACGTCGCTGCGAAAATCGCCTTTGCACAGCACCTGCTGTTTGAAGAAACCCCAGGTGCCGGAGGCAGAGTTACGACCATAGCGCTGAATGGGTCGTTGGTTCCACTGCGCGCCGGTTAAACCGAGATCGCCCCAGCGCAGCGGCACGCTGTGTGCACCACACAGGCGGGTAACGGAGAAGATGGCGTCGAGCTGACGCGGTTCAATCTGCTGCAGCGGGTTACGCTGATTCACCACCACTACCAGCGCATCCATCGCTACCGGCACCGCCAGAGGCAGATAACCGTAGCGCGCCTCAAAAGCCTGGCGCTCATCGGCCTGCATCGGGCGGCTCATCGGCCCGAGCTGTGCGGCGCCCGCCGCCAGCGCAGTCGGCGCGGTAGAAGAACCGGAGGCCTGAACCTGCACATTGACGCCCGGCGCCTGGCGACTGAAATCTTCACCCCACAGGGTCATCAGATAGCCGAGCGTATCGGATCCGACGCTGCTGAGATTGCCGGATAGCGTAACGGGCTGGGCCAGTGCCAGGCCCGGCAGCAGAGTAACGATCAACAAAAGAAGGAGGCGCATCAGGGAGATCCGGCAGCGATTAATGAACGGCATTCTCCTGCATCACGCTGCTGACAATCAACCTCGCGGGCAGTGTAAAGGTAAAACAGGTCTCTTTATTCGGCACGCTGGTGATATCGAGTCGCGCGTTATGGTGGCTCAGAGCATGTTTCACAATCGCCAGCCCCAGCCCGCTGCCGCCAGTGGCGCGCGAACGTGCTTTATCAACCCGGTAGAAACGCTCGGTCAGGCGTGGAATATGTTCTGAGGCGATACCCGGCCCGTTGTCGCACACCCGGAAGGTGGCGCCCTGTTTGCCGCGCAGCCAGCTGATATCAATCCGCGTACCGTCCGGCGTATGATTGACCGCGTTGTAAACCAGATTGGAGATAGCGCTGCGCAGCTGTTCATCGTTGCCGAACACTTTCAGATGGGGATCGGTATGGAAATGGATATCGTGACGACCACCACTCAGCGTCGCCGCCTCATGCTGCAGCAGCTTCAGCATCACCGGCACATCGACCTTCTCTTTCAGATCGATCGCCGGCGCGGCTTCAATACGCGACAGCGTCAGCAGTTGTTTGACCAGGCTGTCCATGCGGCGCGTCTGCTCCGACATGGTGTGCAGCGCTTTACTGCGCGAAGGCTCGCTCATCACCGAGTCGTTCATCATCTCCAGATAGCCCTGCAGCACCGTGAGCGGCGTGCGTAATTCATGGCTGACGTTGGCAAAGAAGTTGCGGCGCGCCCCTTCCAGCTGATGCATCTGCGTCACATCACGCGCTACCAGCAGCCACTGCCCCTCGCTGTAGGGCATGACGCGGAATTCCATATGAAGTTTGTTGTTCAGCACCAGCGTCAGCGGCTTGTCGAAATCGCGCTGGCGAAGATAGCGGGAGAACTCCGGATAACGCAGCAGATTGAGGATGTTCTGGCCATTATCTTCCGGCCAGCGCAGCCCCAGGTGCTGCTGCGCCAGGCCGTTACACCAGAAAATGGTGCCCTCTTCCGTGGTCAGGATCACCGCATCCGGCAGCGACTCGGCACCGCTGCGGAAACGCTTAATCAGATTACCAAGTTCACGTCGCCGCCGCCGGTTGCGCAGTTGCATCTGGTAAAGGCCATAAAACAGCGGTTCCCAGCTGGCACGCCCGGCCGGTGGCGTCATTGTGCGGTCGAGCCACAGCCAGTGCGACAATCGCATCAGATTGTGGAAATGCCATAACAGCACCATGACCACGCTCAGCAGCAGCCACCAGGGCAAGCCGCCAAACAGCAGGCCCAGCAGCGCCGCAGGCAGACAGGCCAGCAGCAGTTCTGTCAGTAATCTCTTCCAGGAGAGGCGTTCCAGCACGGTAAAGGCTCCGTTTAATAGCGGGCAGAGAAACGATAGCCTGTTCCACGGACGGTTTGTACCATGCGATCGTGGCCGGAGACTTCCAGCGCTTTACGTAAACGGCGAATGTGAACATCGACAGTGCGATCTTCCACATACACATTGGTGCCCCAGACGTGGTTCAGCAGCTGTTCGCGGCTGTAAACGCGTTCCGGGTGAGTCATAAAGAAGTGCAGCAGCTTATATTCGGTGGGGCCCATCTCCAGCGGCGTGGTTTCGGACATCACGCGATGTGAAGAGGGATCCAGACTCAGTCCCTGCATCTCAATCACCTCTTCCACCGCCATCGGTGAAATACGGCGCATCACCGCTTTAATTCGCGCCATCAGCTCTTTGGGTGAAAACGGTTTGGTAATGTAATCATCGGCGCCCACTTCCAGGCCGCGCACCCGATCTTCCTCTTCGCCACGCGCGGTGAGCATCATCACCGGAATATCGCGCGTCATCGCCTCACGTTTCAGATGCTTGATAAACTGAATACCGCTGCCACCGGGTAACATCCAGTCCAGTAAAATCAGATCGGGCCAGGGTTCAATCAGCTTGCCAACGGCGCTGTCATAATCTTCCGCCTCGATTGGCTGATAGTCGTTCTGCTCCAGAACAAAACACAACATTTCACGGATGGGGGCTTCATCCTCCACAACCAAAATGCGCTTAGCCATTATTACTCCTGCTGATTATGACGGCTGTCACTGAGATTCGCGGCGCCATTATGCGTCAGATTTGTGACACTTTTATGAAAAACATAACCTGCCTGTAACGCCGTTGGTAATCATTTATGACAGCGCAGCGACAATTTTTTGCTTTGGCTGCAGAGCCAGTATAATCGCCGGGCGAATCACAACGGCAGGGACTCATCATGCGCATCATTCATACTGCGGACTGGCATCTGGGGCAGTTCTTTTACAACAAAAGTCGGGCAGCCGAACATCAGGCGTTTCTCGACTGGCTGTTGATCCAGATTGAACAACATCAGGTGGATGCGTTGATTATTGCAGGCGATCTGTTTGATACCGGCACGCCGCCCAGCTACGCCCGCGAGATGTTTAACCGATTTGTGGTGGCGCTGCAGCCCACCGGCTGTCAGCTGATTGTGCTGGCGGGCAACCACGATTCCGTGGCGACGCTGAATGAGTCGCGCGAGCTGCTCGCCTGTCTCAACACCCGGGTGATCGCCACGCCGCAGGAGCAGGCGGATGTGCTGCTGCTCAACACCCGTCAGGGCGAACCGGGGGCGCTGATGTGTGCCATACCCTATCTGCGGCCGCGCGATATCCTGCGCAGCCGGGCGGGTCAGTCGGGACGTGACAAACAGACCTTGCTGCTGGAGGCGATCGCCCATCACTATCAGCAGCGTTTCGCCGCTGCCCAGGCGCTGGGTTATGCGCTGCCGATCATCGCCACCGGCCACCTCACCACCGTCGGCGTCAGCCAGAGCGATTCGGTGCGTGACATCTATATCGGCACGCTGGATGCCTTCCCGGCTAGCGCCTTTCCGGCGGCTGATTACATTGCGCTGGGCCATATTCACCGCGCCCAGCGCGTCGCGGGCAGCGAGCATATCCGCTACAGCGGCTCGCCGATTCCACTGAGCTTTGATGAGCTGGGGACTGAAAAGAGCGTCTTCCTGCTGGAACTGGCGGCCAGCGGCCTGAAATCGGTCACGCCGCTGGTCGTGCCGCAGGCGCAGCCAATGCAGGTACTGAAAGGATCGCTGGCGCAGATTGCGGAGCAGTTAAACGCCTTCAGTACGGCAGAGCAGGAGAAGCCCACCTGGCTCGACATCGAAGTCACCACGCAGGAGTACCTCAGCGATCTGCAACGTCAGGTCGAAACCCTGACCGCCACGCTGCCGGTCGAGGTATTGCTGCTGCGCCGCAGCCGTGAACAACGGCAGCAGAGCCTGGCGCGGCTCGACAATGAAACCCTGAGTGAGCTGAAGGTGGAGGAGGTCTTTGCCCGCCGCCTGGCGCTGGATGAAGAGCTGCAGCCGGCGCAAATCGACGAGATGACCACCCTGTTCCGCCAGACGCTGGCCGCCATGGAAGAGCCCCAATGAAGATCCTCACCCTACGTTTTAAAAACCTCAATGCTCTGCGCGGTGAATGGTTCATCGACTTCCGCGCCGAACCCTTTGCCAGCAACGGCCTGTTCGCCATAACCGGGGCAACCGGGGCGGGTAAAACCACGCTGCTGGACGCGATCTGCCTGGCGCTCTATCACCAGACGCCGCGCCTGGGCGCGATTTCCCAGAGCCAGAATGCGCTGATGACGCGCGACTGTGCCGAATGTCTGGCTGAAGTAGAGTTTGAGATCAAAGGCGAAGCCTGGCGCGCCTTCTGGAGCCAGAACCGTGCGCGCGGCACCGCCGACGGCAAGCTGCAGGCACCGCGCGTTGAGCTGGCGCGCTGCGCCGACAACATCATTGTTGCCGATAAAGTCGGTGACAAGCTGAAGATGATCGAAACCCTCTCCGGTCTTGATTTCGAACGCTTTACCCGCTCGATGATGCTGTCACAGGGCCAGTTCGCCGCCTTCCTCAACGCCAAAGCCAGTGAGCGCGCCGAACTGCTGGAGGAGCTGACCGGCACAGAAATTTACGGCCTGATTTCCGCCGCTATCTACGAGCGCCATAAAGAGGCGAAAACTCAGTTGGATCTGCTACGCAGCCAGGCGGGTGCGATGGCGCTGCTGGATAGCGACGCACGCGACGCGCTGCAACAGCAGCTCACCGATCTGACCGACGCGGAACAGCGGCTTAGCACCCACTATCAACAGGCGCAGCAACAGCAACAGTGGCAGCAGCAGGCGCAGCAGTTACAGCAGGAGAGTGAGCAGGCTGAAGTGGCAGTACAGCAGGCCCAGGCCGCATCCCAGGCGGCTGAGACGGACCGCCTGCGGCTGGCTCGCAGCGAACCGGCTGAAAAGCTGCGGGTAAAACTGCAGCAGCGCGACGCATTACGCACCGAACAGCAGCAGATTGAGAGCCGCTGTCAGCAACTTACAGCGGCGCAGCAACAGGCGCAGACCCAACAGCAGCAGCATCAGCAGAATTACGCGGCCAGCCAGATGGCCCGCCAGCAGGCGCTGCAGGAACAGCAGCAGCAAGAGAACCTGCTGACGGAACAGGTTCTGCCGCTGGATCAGCGGATCAGCACGCTGCAGCAGCATCTTGCGGAGCTGCAGCAGGAAAATAGCCGTCTGCAGCAACATGCCGACCAGACCCAGGCCAGCCTGACGGAGCAGAAGCGGCAGGTCACGTCAGTGCAGCAGGCTATTGCTGATCAGCATCAGTTACGTGAGCAGCTTGCCGATCTGGCGCATTGGGGCGCTTCACTGCCAGTATGGCAGGAGAACTTTGCTCTGCTGACACAGCGTGAGGCGACGCTGGCGGGACTGACACAGCAACGCGAGCAGCAGCGGCAACAGATCGACGCACAGCTTGCAAAGCAGCAACAGCAGGCACAACAGGCGCAACCTCGCCAGCAGGCGGAGCAACAGGCCCGCCAGGCACTGTTGCAGGCGGAGCAAGCACTAACTTCGCTTCAGGAACAGCATCCGCCAGCCGCACTGCGGCTGGCATTAAGCCAGTTGCAGAACAGCCGTCCGGCGCGTCAGCAACTGCTGCTGCTCTCTGCGCAGTGGCAGCCGCTGCACCAGCAGCTGGGGCAGCGTCAGCAGCGGCTAAGCGCGCTGGAAAAAGCGCATCAGCAGAGTGAAGCGGAACTCCAGACCCTGCGCGAGACGTGGAAACGTGAAAAGCAGCAGTTGGATGACGTCGAAAAAATCTGCGCGCTGGAGCAGCAGATTGTCGATCTCAGTGATTACCGCGCTCGTCTCACTGCCGATCAGCCCTGCCCGCTGTGCGGCTCCTGCACTCATCCTGCCGTCGAGGCCTACAGCACACTGGAAGTGAGTGCTAACCAGCAGCGCCGGGCTGCACTGCAGCAACAAACCGAGGCATTGCGCGAAGCGGGCACGGCAAAAAGCGAACAGTTGAAGCAGTCCGCACTGCAGCAGCAGACTCTGCACGATGAAATCGCGGAGAATCAGCGTCAGCTCGACCAGCTTGAGCAGCAATGGCAGGCGCTGAGCGGTGAGCTGGCACTTACCTTCCCGCTTGCCGATCGCGAGGCCTTAGCCGCGTGGCAGCAGCAGCAAAGCGAACGTGAAAGCCAGCTTGAGCAGCAGCGACAGGCGCAGGAAGCCGCCGAACAGGCGCGTCAGGCCGCAAAAGATCACCATCTTCAGCAGTTGCAGGCCTGGCAGCAACATCTGCAGGCGGAGCAACTGGCGCAGCAGTCGCTGGCCAGCCTGCAGCAGGCGCTGGATGCGCTGCAACAGCGTCAGCAGCAGGAACAGCAGGCCATGGCGCAATTGCAGAGTCGTCTGGAACAGCAGTTCAGCGCCCATAACCTGACTTTGCCGGACGCCGCCGATCGCGATGCGTGGCTGGCTAAACAGCAGCGGCGCTGGCAGCGCTGGCAGGAGAGTGAGCAATTGCTCGCTAACCTGCAGCCGCAGCTGTTAAAGGGCGAAACCCAGCTCACCGCCCTGCAACAGCAGGCAGACCTGGAACAGCAGCAGCTCGCGACCCGTCAGCAGCAGCAACAGCAGAGCCAGATGCAGCTCAGTGACATGCGTCAGCAGCGTCAGGCGCTGTTCGGCGATCGCGACGTCACCCTCGCCCGTCAGCAGATGCAGACTCGCGTTCAGCAGTCTGATGAACAGCTGGCGCAGCAGCTCACTGCCCTGCAGCAGGCCCAGGCCGAGGTCAGTCGCCTGCAGGGTGAGCTTTCAGGGCTGGAAAATCAGCGTCAGACACTCAGCGGCAAACTGGCAGAGGCGGAAAGTGCCCTTCAGCAGGCACTGGAGAGCGCCGGATTCGCCGACGAAGCCAGCCTGCGTGCAGCGCTACTGGATGAGCAGACCGCGTTGCAACTGCGTCAGCACCTGCAGCAGCTCGACCAGCAATGCCAGCAGCAGCAGGCGCGACTGGCAGATCTGCGTCAGCGGCTCAGCGTTCATCAGCAGGCGAAGCCCGATGCGATGCCGGAATCCGCCGAAGCGCTGGCGCAGCAGCTGGAGCAGTGTCGGCTGGCACTGCGCGACAACGCCAGCAAGCAGGGTCAGATTCAGCAGCAGCTACACAGCGATGCCAGTCTGCGCGCGCGGCAGCAGAGCCTGATAACGCAGATTGAACAGGATGGTGTGGTGCTGGCGCAGTGGAGCCGGCTCAACGACCTGATCGGCTCTGCGACCGGCGATAAGTTCCGGCGCTTCGCCCAGGGCTTAACGCTGGATCACCTGGTGGCGCTGGCTAACCGTCAGCTCGATCGGCTGCATGGCCGCTATCTGCTGCAACGCCGGGCGCAGGATTTGCTGGAGCTGGATGTGGTCGATACCTGGCAGGCCGATGCAGCGCGCGATACCCGCACGCTGTCGGGAGGCGAGAGCTTCCTGGTGAGTCTGGCGCTGGCGCTGGCGTTATCGGATCTGGTCAGCCACAAAACGCGCATCGAATCGCTGTTTCTGGATGAGGGGTTCGGCACGCTGGATGCCCAGACGCTGGACACCGCGCTGGATGCTCTCGACGCGCTTAACGCCAGCGGCAAAACCATTGGGGTAATCAGCCACGTGGAAGCGATGAAAGAGCGTATTCCGGTGCAGATTAAAGTGCGCAAGATGAATGGATTAGGTTACAGCCAGCTGGAACTGCCGCAGGGATAACGGGCGCTGGGGCGGCAAATTCTGGTTCTGTCGACAGTCGGAGTAATGCCATAGCATTCATGATGCCGGTCTGTAGACTGTCAGCAGCAGACCGGAAGATCTTTAAGGAAAGTTGGCCAGTTAAATGAATTTAATTAATATAAATATGAGAATATTGCTGGGGGTGATTATTGCAATATCGCTCAGCGCCTGTCAGCAATCTGTTATAAAGCAACGGGGTAGCGTGGCAAACCTGTGTCAGCCTGCAAAAGATCCGGACAGCAAATCCTGTCACTGGACTTATCAAATGCAGCCGGTGCTTAACAGGCAGTTCACGGATGCGACGCGTTATGCCGGTCAGCAATGTCTGGTACGGATGGAGTGGCAGGAACACAGCAGACGTTATGCGGTGACTCAGACTCAGGGTGATGAAGCGCTCTGCCTGCGTGCCTGGCAGCTGGTGGCGCAGACCCGCGATCTGCCGCCGCCACCGGAGCCTGGGCAACCGGCGTGGTTCGGCTTTGCGCCGCGCGGTTAGCTGGCCAGTCCTTCCTGGCGCCACTGGCGTGGACTGATGCCAAACCAGCGGCGAAATGCGCGTGAGAACGCACTGACTTCAGAGTAGCCCAGCAGCAGCGCCATCTCTGAGATCGGCAGCTGCTTCTGCTGCAGATAGTGCGTCGCCATTTCGCAGCGCACCTGATCCACCAGCGCGGTAAAGCTGCTGCCCTCCTCGCGCAGCCGCCGCTGCAGTGACCAGCTCGATAGCCCGAGTTTATCAGCCACCTCCTCCAGCACCGGCTCACCCTGCATCAGCGATAAATTGACCTGAGAACGCGCCTGCTCAATCATGCTTTGCTGCGACGTTCCACGGTTAAGCCGCCGGATCGCATCCTGCATCACCATCAACAGGATCGGATCGCTCTCCGGCATCGCGCGCAGCAGATCGCGCTTCGGGATCACCAGCGAATTAAACGGCTGATCGAACCAGACCGGCGCATCAAACACTTTGCAGTGATCGTGCCACTGGCCGGGACGCGGATGCTCAAAATGCACTTCGCGCGGTGCCCAGTGCCTGCCCGCTACATGGCGGATCAGATTCATAAACATCCCCAGCGTCAGCTCTGCATCCTGACGGCGCGACAGAATAGCCCCATGTCGCACCTGATAGTCGAGCCGCCAGCACTCTCCCTTATCCACCAGCCGGGTTAAGGTGTCGTGCTGATGCCAGGGAAAGGCATTGACCACATTGTGTAGCGCCTGCTCCAGCGTGTCGGAGCACAAGCCGATGTAGCCGATCAGGCCTAATGACTGCGGTTTAAACTGCCTGCCGTAGTGCAAACCGAAGTTATCAAAACCGGAGTGACGCGCCGCCTCTTCCAGTACCCGACAGTAGTTAACCAGCCCCAGGCTCAGCGTCGGGCTGGACAGGCGCTCCGGATCGATACCGCTGATGCCGAAGATGCGATCAACATCGCCGCCCTGGGTATGAATAAAGTCGCTTAAGCCGGTCGCCGCCGCTGCCAGCACGCCGTGATTGCCTGCTCCCGCCGCTGCAGAACAGGCCGCAAATGCATCAGGCTTTATCAGTGTCGGATTCATGGTCGCCTCAGTCAGAATTCAGGTGGATCACCCGTCCCTGAGATCAGAGCAAATTCCATACCAGGTCCCCGATGCCTGCCGCGCCGCCTGCGGGCAGGTCAGGCTGCGCACGGGCATGGCATCGGGCACTGCGGCGGCGCAGCAACGCCCGCCGCTGGTGCATCAGACGCCGACCGGCAGTTGCTGACCTTCCAGATACCGGCGGCAGAGGCGCACCGAATGGCTGGCCCACTCCGGACCCAGACTGTGCGCCATTTCGGTTTCGGCATGCGATCCTACCCATGCGGTGAGCTGGATGCGACGCTGGATCAGCAGTGCCGGCAGCATGGCCATCTCCGCATCACTGATATGCGCCACCTGCTCGTAACCGCGAAGCCAGTGATCGATCCACTCTGGCGCGCGCGGATGATGCTCCACAAAACTGATCGCTGCCGCCAGATCGTGCAGATACCAGCCGAGCCCGCAGTCATCGAAATCGATCACCCGCGTTTCGCCCTTGTGCAGCAGCAGATTGGTCAGTCGAAGATCGGCGTGGATCAGACCATAGCGATCCGATCCCTTGCCAAACTGCGCCATCGCCGTACCCACATGGCTTATCGCCTGCTCTACCACGCGGTGATCGGCGGGATTGAGATTGGGTGCATCCTGCCAGCGTCCCCAGTGACTCTCGCTGCTGGTCATCGTGTGGTGATCCCAGATAATCCGCTGAAAACCCGCAGGCGGCTGCCACTGTTTACTGTGCTGATGCAGCCGCGCGGTAATGTTGCCCAGTTGCTGAAAAGCGCAGGGATCGACGTCGGTGGTCGGCATCTCGCCGTCGATCCAGTGAAACAGCACCACGTAACGTTCACCACCATCGGGCAGCCGCAGCGTCAGCACGGTTTCGCCCTCTTTGTCCGGCACCGCTTCCGGCACCATAATGCCGGTTTCGCGCAGCGCATTGAGCCACAGAAGTTCGCTAACGATGTCCGCTTTTTGATGGTAATCGCCGCGATGCAGCCGCAGCGCATAACGCCGGCCTGCCGCCTGCAGCAGGAACGTGGCGTTCTCTGAGCGGCACAGCAGGCTGAGCTGCCCCTGCAGCGCGGCGGGATAGCAGGTCAGCGCCTGCTGCGCCATCAGCGTGAGTTGGGAATCAGTCAGGTTGTCATATTGTTTAGCGCTCATCAGTCCGGCTCCTTTTCACTTGCGTTATCTCAGCATGCGTTGCCAGAAGGTGAGCTGCTTGACCTCAGAAGAGACAAAGTTGACCGCAGCGTGCATCCGGCCCGGTTGTTGCCTGTGAGTTGACCGTGGAGGACAGAAGTCACTGCGCCCGCGTCAAGTCGTGGTGAGTAATGCAACGGCATTATCCCCTTACTTTAGTAGTAATGGCGGTGTAACGCCGCGTGAGACCAACAACGACGGGGATAACAGTATGACAAACAGACTCAAGCCCACTCTGGGCACCCTGCATCTGTGGGGGATTGCGGTTGGCCTGGTGATCTCAGGCGAATATTTCGGCTGGAGTTACGGCTGGGCTGTGGCGGGCACGCTGGGATTCCTGGTCACTACCGCGCTGATCGCCACGCTCTATACCTGCTTTATCTTTAGCTTCACCGAACTGACCACTGCGATCCCCCATGCGGGCGGGCCATTTGCCTATAGCCGTCGCGCTTTTGGCGAAACCGGCGGACTGATTGCTGGTCTGGCGACGCTGATTGAGTTTGTCTTTGCGCCCCCGGCTATCGCCATGGCGATAGGGGCTTATCTCAATGTGCAGTATCCCGAGCTCAACCCGAAAACTGCGGCGGTCGGGGCTTACCTGGTGTTTATGACGCTGAATATTCTGGGTGTAAAACTGGCGGCGATGTTCGAACTGGTTGTCACCGTGCTGGCAGTCATTGAGCTGCTGGTGTTTATGGGCGTGGTCTCACCCGGCTTCAGCCTGGCGAACTTTGCCGCGCACGGCTGGGCGGGCAGCGACAGCTTCGGACTACCCGCCTTCTCCGGCATTTTCGCCGCCATTCCCTTCGCCATCTGGTTTTTCCTTGCCATTGAAGGCGCCGCAATGGCAGCCGAAGAGGCAAAAGATCCAACCCGGACTATTCCCCGCGCCTATATCAGCGGGATCCTGACGCTGGTAGTGCTGGCGATTGGTGTGATGCTGATGGCGGGTGGCGCGGGCGACTGGCGCAAACTTTCGGACATTAACGATCCGCTGCCGCAGGCGATGAAAATGATCGTCGGCGAACATTCTAACTGGATGCATATGCTGGTGTGGATTGGACTGTTTGGCCTGATTGCCAGCTTCCATGGCATCATCCTTGGCTATTCACGGCAGTTTTTTGCCCTGGCACGCGCGGGCTATCTGCCACCTTCTCTGGCAAAACTGTCACGTTTCCAGACCCCGCATCGGGCAATTATTCTCGGCGGCCTGCTGGGTATCGCGGCGATTTACAGCGATGGCGTGATTAATCTGCAGGGGATGACGCTGACGGCTGCGATGATCACCATGGCGGTCTTCGGTGCGATTGTGATGTACATCATGAGCATGCTGAGCCTGTTTAAACTGCGCCGCAGCGCGCCGGATATGCCTCGCAGCTTCCGTGCGCCGGGCTATCCGATAGTTCCGGGCATCGCTCTGCTGCTGTCGGTGGTTTGTCTGCTGGCGATGCTGTGGTTTAACCCGGTGATTGGCGCGCTGTTCTTTGCCATCATGCTGGTGGGCTATCTCTACTTCCTCGCCACCAAAGCGCAGCGCGATCGTGCGCCACAGGACACTATGCTGGTCGGCGAATAAACGCGGCGCGGCAGGGGGCCGCGCCGAAAGTTAAGTTCAGCGCCTGAAAGCCTGGGCGCTGAATCGTCAGCAAATGCGCGGGAAACTCAGCCGTTGAGTGGCCAGAGCCATGCCGCACCGCGTACGCCGCTGGAGTCGCCATGCTGCGCCTTCAGCACCGGCGTTTCACACTCCCCGCCAAACACCCACTTCTTCATCAGCACCGGCACGGTCTGATAGAGACGATCCACATTGCTCATCCCGCCGCCCAGCACGATGACATCGGGATCGATCAGGTTCACCACCTGCGCCAGCGATTTTGCCAGCCGCAGTTCATAGCGACTCATTGCCAGTTCGGCGATCGGATCCTGCTGCGCCAGCAACGAGACGATCTCTGCGCCTTTACGATGCACGCCGCTCAGCCTCTGATAGTCGATACCAAAACCGGTGCCAGAAACGAAGGTCTCAATGCAGCCCTGTTGCCCGCAATAACACGGCACTTCCTGACGGTAGCGCAGCTCATCTTCATCCATCCACGGCAGCGGATTGTGGCCCCACTCACCGGCATTACCGTTGCCACCGATGCGCGACTCACCGTTGATCGCCACCCCCGCACCCGATCCGGTGCCGATGATCACGGCAAACACCAGCGACTGTCCGGCACCCGCACCATCGACCGCTTCTGACACCGCCAGGCAGTTAGCATCGTTGGCGATGCGCACTTCCCGGTTCAGCGCCTGAGCCAGATCTTTATCCAGCGGCTGACCGTTTAGCCACGTGGAGTTGGCATTCTTTACCCGCTTACTGAAAGGCGAAAGCGAGCCGGGAATACCGAGGCCGACCGTGCCGGTCTCACCGGTTTTCTGCTCCGCCAGTGTGACCAGATCGACAATCGCCTGTACCGTTGCCTGATAGTCATCACGCGGGGTATTCACCCGGTGGCGGAACAGCTCCTGTCCCTTATCTGACAATGCGATTACTTCTGTCTTGGTGCCACCCAGATCTATGCCTATGCGCAAGGTTACTTCCTCGTTATTCGTTCAGGTGAGAGATACAGTAGAAGGCGGCTGCCTTAAAGGCAATGAAACCACTCCGATGTTTCGCTATCATGCGCGCTGACTCTCGCAGACTTGTGCGCCCGATCGCGCCACGGTAAGGAATCCCGATGTTGTGGTTTAAAAATATGATGGTTTATCGTCTGAATCGTGACATTCCGCTGTCCGCAGATGAGATGGAAAAACAGCTCGACGCCTTCACTTTTTCACCGTGTGGCAGTCAGGATATGAGCAAGACCGGCTGGGTCTCGCCGATGGGTAACCGCAGCGACGCGCTGACCCACGAGAACAAAGGCCAGATTGTGATTTGCGCCCGCAAAGAAGAGAAAATCCTGCCTTCGCCGGTCGTGAAACAGGCACTGGAAGCAAAAATCGACAAACTGGAATCTGAGCAGAGCCGCAAGCTCAAGAAGACTGAAAAAGATTCGCTGAAAGATGAAGTGCTGCACAGCCTGCTGCCGCGCGCCTTCAGCCGTTTCAGCCAGACTTACCTGTGGATCGACACGGTCAACAACCTGATTATGGTGGACTGTGCCAGCGCTAAAAAAGCAGAAGATACCCTGGCGCTGCTGCGCAAAAGCCTGGGTTCACTGCCGGTGGTGCCGCTGACGCTGGAAAACCCAATTGAGCTGACTCTGACCCAATGGGTGCGTTCAGGCGATCTGCCAGCCGGTTTTGCGCTGATGGATGAAGCGGAGCTGAAAGCACTGCTGGAAGATGGCGGCGTCATCCGCTGCAAGAAACAGGATTTGGTGTGCGATGAGATCGCCAACCATATCGAAGCCGGCAAAGTGGTGACCAAGCTGGCACTCGACTGGCAGGAGCGTATTCAGTTTGTGCTGGCCGATGACGGTTCAGTGAAGCGTCTGAAGTTCAGCGACACCCTGCGCGATCAAAACGACGATATTGACCGCGAAGATTTTGCGCAGCGCTTTGATGCCGACTTTATTCTGATGACCAGCGAACTGGCGGCACTCACCAGCAATCTGGTGGAAGCGTTAGGCGGCGAAGCCCAGCGTTAAGTGTAACCAGCAGAATCCTCCGGACGAGGATGCTTGCCAAAAAAAGGGCCGCTAAGCGGCCCTTTTTTTAATCTTTATCTTTCAGGTAGCGGCAGAGATAGGAACTTGGCTCGCCAACCTGCAGATGAAATTCACTGTGACCCGGCACATTAAACACCGAACCCGCTTCAAACCATTTCCACTCGGTCTCACCCGGCAGCAACACCTTAAGCGAGCCGCTGACCACGGTCATCTCTTCCGGCTGGCCGGTTCCAAATGTGTATTCACCTTCTGACATCACGCCCACGCTGGCACGACCGGTGCTCGCACTGTCAAAACCGATAGATTTAACTTTTCCGTCAAAATACTCACTTACGTTGAGCATAATAGTTCTCCAGAGCACATGTTGTGTGTCTGGCAGTGTAGAAGGGAACCCGCTGATCTGTCACGCGAAATGATGGTCGTTTGTGATCTCCTTCGGGGGAGAGATCAAACGCGCAGAGAGAGAGCATTATGCCAGTGCTCCAGGCAGCTTTGTTTTGCTTCGGCAAGTGGGAGGTCGGGAATAAAAAGGTAATGGGAAACTCAGGCATCTTACTGGCAAATCGCGAAACGATGCTGAATGTCAGGCTGGCATCCCTGCCAGCCGCAACATTTTACTCTTTTTCGACGTCTTCGTAGCGTGCTTTTGCGTCGTGCGCTTCTTCTTCCGTCTCGTGTTCACTGATTAATGAATTTGGTTTGGGATGATCAGCACGCAATTCGTAAGAGGTTACTTTATTACCTTCAGTGCCCTTTTCAACAGGCACAACTTTGGCTTCACGTGGGTACGGTGGTCTGCTCGGCATACTGTGTCCCTCTTATCTCAATAACAATCCACAGGACAGGCTGCTGCCTGTCATAGGATAAGTATAGACAATGACATCAGAAGCGGAATCAAAGCGGCAAAAATCTGAGGGTTAGCTGGCGCGGGCCAGGGAAAGTGACAGCAAAATCTCTTCCACTACGCACTCCGGCGATTGCATGGCATTCACCTGATGATGGGCCGCCGCCTGATAAAGATGCGCGCGTTCACGCAGCACATCACTCATCTCGTCGGCAATCGGACGTCCGGTTAAGGTCGGACGCTGGGCCGCTTCAGGTTCGCTTTCCAGTCGCCCGGCCAGTACTTCGGGCGATGCGCTGAGCCAGATCACCTGACCATGCTCCTGCATGAAACGGCAGTTCTCTTCAGCCAGAATCATGCCACCGCCCGTCGCAATGACCGTCCGGGGGGCCGTCACCGCTTTCAGCGATTCCGTTTCACGGGCACGGAAACCTTCCCAGCCTTCCGCCTCAACAATCTCGGTCACACTGCGCTGCGTGCTGAGTTGCAGATGGTGATCGGTATCCGTAAAGGCGTAGCCCAGCGCCTGCGACAACGCCTCGCCGACCGTGGTTTTGCCGCAACCGCGAGCGCCAATCAAAAAGATGGGTAGTGACATCAGGGCCGTTCCTCCGCCTGACCGCGCGATGCGGTTGCATGGTTAGTTTCTTAATGCGACGCATAATAACTGGAAATTATTATGGCCTCCACCTGTCAGGCATGATTTACGCATTTTCCTCACCAGAGCAGCGATAATCTCTATACTTTCAAGGGGAAATGCATGCACGTTTTGTGCATAAGGGTGGTAACCGGGCGTTTAAAAACCCGCAAAACGGGGGTTAAAATGGGTTGGCAATATTTGCTTACCGCCCCGATTTTACTTTTCGTGTTGACGCCCCCATATACTGATAACAATCGCCACAGGAGAGTCATCATGCAACGCGAAGAACAACAACTGATTGAAGGGCTGTTCAGCCGTCTGAAACAGGCCGAAAGCCAGGCCGTGGCACGCGATGCCGCTGCCGAACAACTGATTAACCAGCATCTTCAGGCGCAGCCGGGCGCGCCTTACTACATGGCACAGGCGATCCTGATTCAGGAAGCGGCGCTGAAAAAACTCAATGAGAAAGTATCGGCGCTGGAAGGCCAGGTGGCACAGCTGCAACAGCAACAGCAGCAGCAACCCGCACAAAGTAGCGGCGGCTTCCTGTCGGGACTGTTTGGCAGCGGTTCGCGTCAGCAGCCGCCCGCTCAACAGCAGCAGCAACAACAGCAACAGTCGCCGTGGAACAGTGCGCCACAGCAACCGACACAGCAGCAATATGCTCCTGCTCAGGCACCCGCGCCACGTGGCACTGGCTTCCTTGGCGGCGCACTGCAAACTGCCGTGGGCGTCGCGGGTGGTGTCGTGATGGCCGACATGCTGACCAGCATGTTCCACCATTCGCAGCCGGAAGAGATTGTGAACATTATCAATGAGCCGCCGCTGCCGGAGGTGAATGATAATCTCAATACTTTCAACGGTGGCGATGACAGTGCCGATAACTTTAACGGCGGTAACGACAGCGCCTTCCTGGACCAGAATACGGGCTGGGACAGTAATTATGCCGATAACAGCGATCTCAACGATTTTGGCGGCAACGATTACGACGACGACAGCTTCGTTTAAGTTGAGCGTTTCTGCTGGGTGAGCCAGCTATCCAGCTCATTCGCAAACTGCTGACGGTCACGCGGACTCATCGTCGCGGGGCCGCCGGTCTGCACGCCGCTTGACCGCAGAGTATCCATAAAATCCCGCATCGTCAGACGTTCACGTATCGTCGCCGGTGAGTAACGCTCGCCGCGCGGATTCAGCGCTGCTGCCCCCTTCTCAATCACCTCGGCCGCCAGCGGAATATCAGCGGTGATCACCAGATCGCCAGGCTGACAACGTCTGACGATCTCATTGTCCGCCACATCAAAGCCAGCAGGCACCTGCAGGGTGCGCAGATAAGGCGAGGGTGGTACGCGCAGAAACTGATTCGCCACAAAAGTCACCGTGGTCGCGGTGCGATCCGCCGCACGGTAGAGCACCTCTTTGATCACATTCGGACAGGCATCGGCATCGACCCAGATAAACATCATGATTCCTTACAGTCAGAGAAGCCTGAGATCTTGCCGGGTTCCCCTTAAATGGCAAATTTTATTTGCGGCACACTTTCCAGCCTATACCCGGCTGACTTGTTATTCGGGCTGGCTTAAGTAAGCTAGCGCACTGAGAAAAACGAATAATGTCCTAAGGAGATGTGGCGATGCTGGCAAAGAAAATCGGATTTATCGGCGGGGGAAACATGGCGAAAGCCATTATCGGCGGACTGGTCAACAGCGGCAAAATCGCCCCGTCTGATATCTTCGTTTACGATCGCAAAGTCGAGACCAACCAGGCGATGGCTGAGCAATATGGCATCAACGCGGCAGAGAGTGCGGATGCGCTGGCGCGCGAAGTGGATATCCTGTTCGGTGCGGTAAAACCCAATGTCATCCTGAAAGTATTAAAAGAGTTGTCCGGCAGCCTGAAAAAAGAGGCGCTGGTGGTATCGATTGCAGCTGGCGTGACGCTGGACTCGCTCTCATCCGTGCTGGGTTACGATCGCAAAATTGTCCGCGCGATGCCAAATACCCCTTCGCTGGTGAGCGAAGGTATGACATCGGTAACCCCCAATGTGCTGGTTGAGCAAGCAGAAATCGACGAGGTGGTGGCGATTTTTGAGAGTTTTGGCAAAGCAGCCGTGGTAGATGAATATCTGATTCACTCGGTGGTCGGCGTCAGCGGTTCTGCACCGGCCTACGTGTTTATGTTTATCGAAGCGATGGCGGATGCGGCCGTACTGGGCGGGATGCCGCGCGCTCAGGCCTATCAGTTTGCTGCGCAGGCGGTAAAAGGGGCAGCCCAGATGGTGCTGACCACCGGTAAACATCCAGCTGAACTCAAAGATATGGTCTGCTCACCGGGCGGCACCACCATTGAAGCGGTGAAAGTGCTGGAAGAAAAAGGGATGCGCTCGGCGGTGATGGAAGCGATGCTGCAGTGCATGGCGAAGTCAGAAAAACTGAGCCGCAGCTAACCCATAGTAATTGCGCAAGGCGGCCCGGCATGCTGGCCCGCCTTGCGTGCAGCTTAACTGATGCGCGCCTGACAGAGTGCCACCGCGTCGGCAAGCGTCATCGGTTGCTGCATCCGCTCCACCAGCTCGGCGGTCAGCGTATACATGCCGCATGAGCAGATTGCCGCCAGTTGCCCCTGCTGACCATAAAACGCCATAAACTTTTTATCCTCCAGCGAGCCGATCAACTGGAAGTTATCCCATTCTGCCGCATGGCCAACATACTCATAACGGGTGCCATACTGGGTCGTCCAGAAGAACGGTACACGATCAAAGGCGACGTTCTGGTCCAGCATATTCAATGCGGCGGTCTGTCCCTGCTGATGCGCGACGCGATAGTGCTCAATCCGCAGCGGACCCTGTGCCGCCGGGTACGTGGCGATATCCCCCGCTACCCAGATGTTGTCAGCGACCCGCAGTTGCTCATCCGCCTGCAGGCTGTCATCCTCTGCCAGCGGCAGATCGTGAATAAAGTCGGTGGCCGGTTCGACCCCGGTAGCAAACAGCACAACGGTCGCATCCAGCTTCCGTCCACCTTTCAGCTGCACGCCACTCACCTGCTGGTTGCCCTGCAGTGATTCGATCTCGCCCTGCACCCACTTCACGCCGTTTTGCTCATGCAGCTGGTAGAAATAGCGGCCAATCTGATCGCCAAACCGTTTAGCAAAGGGCAGCGTCTGACGGGCAATCACCGTCACGTCGATGTCACGGTTACGCAGTGCCGACGCCAGTTCGGTGCCGATAAAACTGTTGCCGATAATCACGATCTTATGGCTGGCATCCACCGCCTGAAGCAGCTCATCGGTTTGCTGTTTGCTACGCAGCAGATAAACCCCGTCGAGATCGCTGCCCGGTAAATCAGGGCGTACAGGTGCCGCGCCGCTGGCGATCAGCAGTTTGTCGAACGCGAGCGTCCCGCCATCCTCGAAGATTAACTGCTGCTGCTGCGCATCGAGGCGGCTCACGGTAGCCTGAAGACGTTCAACGTGATCCATCACATCCGCTTTCAGCAGCTGCGGGACCTCGCTGATATCCATTTTGCCCGACGGCACAAACTTGGTCAGCGCCGTGCGGTCATAAGGCGCGTCCGCTTCCCGCTCGACCAGAATCAAGCGGCCTTTAAAGCCGTCATGGCGCAGACGCCACAGCGCGGCACTGCCCGCCGCGCCACCACCGAGCACCACAAAGACCGGCGCGGCTGCCCCGCTGCCAATCGGTGCCGCGGGTGACATCGCTTTCGGGTTAACCAGCACCCGGCCCTCTTCAATGCGCAACGGATACTGTTTGAGATCGGCTAACGCCAGCGGTTCACACATTTTGCCATCAGCGATATTAAACGCTGCTTTGTGCCACGGGCAGACCAGCCGGTCGCCACAGATCGCGCCCTGCTCCAGCGGCGCGCCCGCGTGTGGACATTTCGCCTGGTAAGCGCGGACATTCTCCCCATCGCGGATCAGTAATACATCCACCTCGCCGAGCGTTTTCTTAACCGGCTGTCGCTGGGGCAGATCCTTCAGGTCGGCGGTAAATTGATAGTTCACGGCATAGCTCCTTTAGCTGTTTCTGGTCTGGTGCTGCGCGGCGAAACAGTGCGCGGCGCAAATCCCCACAAACAGTAAGTGTGGCAAAGGAACCAGTAAGCCTGATGATGAATCTGTTTCAGGATGGTAACCTGCTGTTGTGACAGGGAATTTAATCGGCGTTGAGGGGAAAGTGGATCTGCATTGCGCGGCAAAGAGAAGCGGCCACCTGCGTGGCCGGGAGAATCATGCGCTTTTTTTCAGGCACTGGCTCATAAAGGTTTTACGCGCATCACCCGCCAGCTTTTTATCGCCAGCTTCACCATTACAGCTCTTCATTTTCATCTGCTGCGGTGACATCTTCGACATCTTGCTATCCTTTTTCAGGCATTCACTCATAAAGCTTTTACGCGCATCGCCTTTAAGATCCTGAGATTTAGCATGCTGGTTACACAGGGTCATCTTCTCCTGCTGCGGGGTCTTCTCCGCCGCACCTGCCAGCCCGCTGACCAGCAGGCCCGCCATCATCATCGCCATTAAACCGACTTTCATTTTGTTATCTCCACAGTGGGCTGTCCTTTATTATTCTGGCAGCGAATAAGCAAAGCGGAAAATGTTTGAGGTCAAAGTGATATGAAGATCCCATTCCATATTGGCACTGAGGTTGTTACTGGCGGGGATGCCGGAGCAGCTTTTCGATGTAATTGCGCAGCAGGCGCGCATCGTCATCGTCAGCATCGGCTACATTGTCCATTGCGGTTTCAATACTGGTGGTTATCGCCAGATGTTGTTGCGGCTCCAGCTTGCGAACCAGCGCCGTCACAACAATTTCCAGCGCTTCAATCTGCGCCATCTGCTCTTTCGCGGTCGCCTCTTTTTCAGCCAGCTTTACCAGTAATTCAGCAATCAGGTTTTTCATGCTGTTGTCTCAGCGGTGGAGAAAAGCTGAAATTATCACCACACTGGTTAAAAAAACAGAGGGTAACAGTCATTTTTTCAGCGAGTTAGCCCACATCTCCGCCCTCTTTTCAGCGATTTCCGGCTAACCTTGCAGGCGAAACGTTTTGCGGGCATATATCACCGCTGTTAAACGTTTCGCCTGCTACCGATCAATGAGTGAGGCTTAGCGCGGATCAACAAATCCACGGCCCGGCCCGCCGCCATGTCCGCCCCAGCCACCACCACCACCACCGCCGCCAGGAGGAGGGAAAATACATCCGCTTAACGCAGTCACAAATGCCACAACGGCAGCCAGCTTAACGATTCGTACCATATCTACCTCAGGGTGAAGAAATCGGGCTGAGTGTATGAAGCCTCCTGCATGGCGACAAGTGAGATTCCTCCGCATCCGGCCGCTATTCATCTTTGCTGACCAGACTTAACGTTTTACCGTCACTATGCCGCCAGATTCTCAACATCCCGGCCGGTTTGTGGCACAAACTATTTGTCTGAATCGGGATGGCGGACTCTTTACAGCCTGAGTAATTTTGCGCATTGTGAGCGCATTACATTTACAGGATAAAACCATGACTCTCTCTCAGGCTGCTTTCAGTGACATCCTCTCCCGGCGCGACTGGGAAAACCCGGTCGTGACCTCGCTGCATCGGCTGGATGCGCACCCGCCATTCGCCAGCTGGCGCGATGAAGCGGCGGCGCGCGATGACTTGCCTTCTGTTTCACTGCGGAGCCTAAACGGAGAGTGGGATTTCTGTTACTTTACCCAGCCTGAAGCGGTTCCCGCCAGCTGGTTACTGCAGGATCTGCCGGATTCCACCACGCTGCCGGTCCCGGCTAACTGGCAGATGCACGGCTTTGATGCGCCCATTTACACCAACGTGCAGTATCCTATTCCGGTCGATCCGCCGCTGGTTCCCGCAGAGAACCCCACCGGATGTTACTCGCTCACATTCAGTACTGACGCAGCCTGGCTTGATTCCGGGCAGACACGCATCATCTTTGACGGGGTAAACTCGGCCTTTCACCTCTGGTGCAACGGAGGCTGGATTGGTTACTCTCAGGACAGCCGTCTGCCCGCCGAATTCGATCTGACTCCCCATCTGCGACCGGGCAAAAACCGGCTGGCGGTGATGGTGCTGCGCTGGAGCGACGGCAGCTATCTGGAAGATCAGGATATGTGGCGGATGAGCGGCATTTTCCGCGATGTCACATTGTTGCATAAACCGCAGGTGCATCTGGCTGACGTTCAGCTGGAAACCCGGCTCAGCCCGGAGTTTTACAGTGCCGAGCTACGCGCTCAGGTCCGCGTCGCCTTGCCGCCGGATGTCACCTCGCGCTATCAGCTGCGCCTGACGCTGTGGCAGGGGGAACAGCAGGTTGCGCAGTGTCAGCAGCCGCTGGGCAGCGCCATTATTGACGAACGGGGTCACTATCCTGAACGCGCCCTTCTCAGCCTCCCGGTGGAACAGCCCGCCCTGTGGAGCGCCGAAACGCCCCACCTCTATCGCGCCACGCTGGCACTGCTGGATGGGGATCAGCAGCTGATTGAGGTGGAAGCCTATGATGTCGGCTTCCGTCAGGTCACCATCGACAACGGCCTGCTTTGCCTCAACGGCAAACCGCTGCTGATCCGGGGCACCAACCGTCACGAGCACCATCCGGAGTACGGTCAGGTGGTGGATGAGGCGACGATGCGCCGCGACATCGAGCTGATGAAGCAGCACAATTTCAATGCGGTGCGCTGTTCGCACTACCCTAATCATCCGCTCTGGTACCGGTTATGTGACAAGTACGGGCTTTATGTGGTGGATGAGGCCAATATCGAAACCCACGGCATGCAGCCGATGAACCGGCTCTCCGATGATCCCCGCTGGTTTGGCGCCTATAGCGAACGCGTGACGCGCATGGTGCAGCGCGATCGTAATCACTGCAGCATTATTATCTGGTCGCTGGGCAATGAGTCGGGACATGGCGCCACGCACGATGCTCTCTATCGCTGGGTGAAAAGCAGCGATCCGACCCGTCCGGTGCAGTATGAAGGCGGCGGTGCGGATACTGCCGCGACCGATATCATCTGCCCGATGTACGCCAGGGTCGATGAAGATCAACCGTTCCCGGCGGTGCCGAAATGGTCGCTGAAGAAGTGGATCGGTCTGCCGGGCGAAACCCGTCCGCTGATCCTGTGTGAGTATGCGCATGCCATGGGCAACAGTTTCGGCGGTTTCGCGAAATACTGGGAGGCCTTCCGCCAGTTCCCGCGTCTGCAGGGTGGCTTCGTCTGGGATTGGGTGGATCAGAGCCTGACCCGCCATGACGAGCAGGGCAACCCCTGGCAGGCTTACGGCGGCGATTTTGGCGATAAGCCCAACGATCGCCAGTTCTGCATGAACGGGCTGGTGTTTGCCGATCGCACGTCGCATCCTGCGCTGTATGAGGCGCAGCGCGCCCAGCAGTTCTGGCAGTTCACGGTCGATCCCGGCGATCCGCTGAGCTTTACGGTCAGCAGCGATTATCTGTTCCGCCACAGTGACAATGAGGTGCTCCGCTGGCGCATCGAGCAGGAGGGGCATGTGGTGACGGAAGGTGAAGTATTGCTGGATATCGCCGCGCAGGGTCAGCAGCGGATTACGCTGCCAACACCGCCCGCGTTACACGGCGAATGCTGGCTTAATGTCGCGGTTCATCAGATTCACCCGACCCGCTGGAGCGCCGCCGGCTGGTGTGTCGCCTGGCATCAATGGGCGCTGCCCTCGGTGATGGCGCTGCCATTACAGCCGGAGGCTGGCGAAGCACCGCTGCTGCACGATGACGCCAGTGAGATTGTCATCACGCATCAGCAGCAACGCTGGCATTTTTCACGCCACAGCGGCGAACTGACACAGTGGTTTGTCGATGGGGAGCCGACGCTGCTCTCCCCTCTCCAGGACTGCTTTATTCGCGCGCCGCTGGACAATGATATCGGCACCAGCGAAGCGGAACGGGTTGATCCTAACGCCTGGGTTGAGCGCTGGAAAGCCGCGGGTTATGACCAGATGAGCAACAATCTGGTGTCGATTACGGCGAATGCGTTATCGCAGGCGGTGCAGATTGAGACGCTGCACAGCTGGCTCGCCAACGGCCAGCTCGCTTTCATCAGCCGTAAACGTTATCTGATCAACCCGCGGGGGGAGTTGCAGTTACAGCTTTCCGTTGAGCAGTCGCGCGGATTACCCCCGCCAGCGCGCATCGGCTTACGCTGCGAGCTGGCGCTAATCCCGCAGCAGGTGAGCTGGCTCGGCCTGGGACCGCATGAAAATTATCCCGATCGTCAGTTGGCCGCGCAGTTCTCACGCTGGCAGCTGCCGCTGGATCAGCTTTCAACGCCCTACGTTTTCCCTAGCGAGAATGGTCAGCGTGGCGGTACCCGTCAGCTTGACAGCGGCAGCTGGCAGGTCAGCGGCGATTTTGCTTTCTCGCTGAGCCGCTTCAGCCTGGAGCAGCTGCGGGAGACATCACACCGCCACCTGCTGCGTCCGGAGGCGGGCTGCTGGCTGCATCTGGATGCCTTCCACATGGGCGTGGGCGGCGATGACTCCTGGAGCCCCAGCGTCAGTCCTGAGTTTTTACTGACTCAGCAGCGCTGGCAGGCTGAGCTGACGATTTGTCAGCCGACGCGGGCAGCACGGTCTTTGGTCGCCGATAAAATCGCTTCAGAAACAGCACATTAATCAGCACGACCACGGCGGTGGCAAAAAAGACCCAGCGGAAACCTGCCACCGCCGACACCGCAGCACCCAGTAGCGGGCCCGCGACATTGCCGAGATACATAAATGACTGGTTATAACCGAAGATCCGGCCGGTGATGTTGTCGCGTGAGTGACGCACCAGCAGGGTCTGCACCGCAGGCATCATCGCGCCATCGGCGAAGCCCAGCAGAAAACGTAAGACGCCCAGCTGCGTGGTGCTGGTGACAAAGGACATCGCAACAAACAGCAGCAGCGAGATAACCATCGTCGCCAGCAGGATACGCTGCGTGCCGATGCGATCGCCGAGTCGTCCCAGCCGGGGCGCGGCCAGCAGCGCAGAGACGCCAGGTAGTGCGGCAATCACGCCGCTCAGAAACGCGATATTCTCCGCAGTCGGTGCCAGCTCGCGCACAAACAACGTCAGGATCGGGTTCACCGATCCGTTGCACATCTGGATCACCATAGTGGTGAAAAACAGGCAGAGCATCAGCTTTGGGTTATCCAGCGAGCGGAAAACCTCGCGTCCGCTGAGCTTGTCCTTTTTACTCACCGGGGTGTAACCGGTCTCTTTAATCAGGAACAGCGTTACCAGAAAGCTGATCATCAGCAGAACTGCAGTGACGATAAACACCGTGCGCAAACCGACCCAGTCGGCCAGCAGCCCGCCCAGCATCGGCCCCAGAATCACCCCACCTATCTGACCCGTTGAGACACAGCTAAGCGCCCAGCCGCTGCGTTCACGCGGAACCTGAGCCGCCACCAGCGCCATCGCGTTGGGAATATATCCGGAGGTCAGCCCCATCAGGGCGCGTAATAGCAGCAATTGCCAGGCTTCGGTGACAAACGCCTGTAGCAGGATCACCACGCCCATGCCAAACGCGGCACGCAGCAGCATCAGTTTACGGCCTTTGCGATCGGCCAGACTGCCCCACAGGGGAGCGACCGCCGCCGAGATCACAAAGGTGATACTGAAGGTGAGACCCGACCAGAGGCTTAGGGATTCGCCACCAGTGACGCCAAGCTGCTCAAGATAGAGCGGCAGAAACGGGATAATCTGACTGATGGCCAGTCCGGTAAAAAAACAGCCAAACCAGACCGAGATCAGGTTTATTTTCCAGGGTTCTATAGTGCGTGGCATGAGCAGATGATTTAAAGAGAGGGAAGGCTCAGTCTAACGCGCACTTTCTCAGCATGACCGACAAAACATGGCACAAACGGCAAAAGAACGAATTCCTCTTGATTCAGCGCAATTACCGCTAAAAATTTTCCCGGCGTGAAAGTTTATAGCGCGAACCACGCGGGAACTGGACTGCCCAGACGCATGCTTCCTAAACCAACCCTCATCAATATGGAAAAATATGTCATTCTGTTACTGACAACCCTCTCCCCCGCTTCTATGTTTAAAAAACCGCCAGTTGTGGCGGTGTGGCGATCGTTCTGATCGGCGCGACGTCCTCCGCAAAAAAACGGTGCAGACCGTCCGGCTACGCTGAGGCAGACCAGCTTATTTCATGCAGAGACGCCCTTACTCAACTGTAAGGGATAGGGCAGTGTTTCAGCGGAGGTGGGGAAATGAGAGTACAAGCAAACAGCGCCAGCCGTGCCATCAGCGACTATTTCAAAGGCCCGAACTGGCGAACACCGCCGGAGTCCGATCTGCTGGCGGTGATCCTGCGTGAAATAATGGAAGCGGGCGAGCCCGCGACTAATAAAGTGCTGATTGCGCGGGTGATCGACAAACTGGAAGTGGAAGGCGACGAGATGCAGTTGCAGCGTTACCGGACCCTGCTGGCGCAGTTGATTGACACGCAACCAGAAAATTAAAAACTGCGGCCTACTTCACCCAGCGCAATTTATCCGCTTCGCTGACGCTGGCCCGTCCGCTGCTGCGCTGAAACAGGCAGAGCTCCTGTCCGCGCCTGTTTTTCATGTGCTGCTGGGGATAGCGCCCCTCCAGCAACAGTGCGCTGTAACCGGTGTTGTCGTCATACTCAATCGGATCGCCCAGCACCTTTACTTTGCTCAGGTGACTGGCGTTAATGCACGCCTGTACCATCACTTCACGGCTCTTTTGCCAGGCCTCTTCACTGGAGGCGTGCGCCAGTGTGCTGCTGAGTAACAACGTGGGCAGGAATGCCCCGATGATGCGTTTCATCTTCTTCGCTCCTGTTCTGGCCCGAAGGCGCTAAAAAAATTCCCGCCGGGGCGGGAATAAACAAGACGAGCACTGTCTATCTGTGTGACGAGGAAGTTTTGAAGCGCGCTGCTATCCTCGCCTGCCGTTATGACAAGCCTATGACAGACTGGCCGTTAACCACAATAAACAGAGCTGATATTGCCATCTTTGTCGGCCAGGAAGTTAAGCCGGTTGAGATTGAAATCCATGGTGACGGCAGAATTATAGGGGATTGGACGCACCTGCTGTTCGAAGTGTTGCCCCTGCAGTACGGTTAACGGCTTGCCGACATAGTTCTGAAACTGAGAGGCCCCGCAGCGGTCAGCGTCGGGATCCTGCACCACACGTGCGGTGTCGGGTTTTGAGGCAGACTGGCAGGCGGTTAAGGCGAACAGGCCCACTACCAGCAGCCCTTTTCCATAAAATTTCACGTTTTTTCTCCTGTTGGACGTGTAAAACTCTGTCCCAAGAGTAGCAAAGCGGGCCTGCTGACCTGAAGCCCTGAAAAGTAAAGTTGTTACAACGCTATTCAAATTAGAGCGGTTCAGGTCACGCTTTAAGATTAATCGCACTATCTGACTAAAAAACACGCAACCAGCCACTACCCTTACAGAAGATTCATCACTCTGTGGAGGCCATAATGGAGCTGATCATTTTTGTTGTCTGCGCAATGTTGATGACCGCCGTGGCGGTCAAAGTGCGTTAAGCCGGTTCAGCCTGGTTTTGCGCGGTTCTTTCCAGAAGCGTACTGAATGCAGCCAGCGGCATCGGCCGACCGAGGAAGTAGCCTTGCCCCTCTTCGCACGAGAGCTGTTTTAGCTGGTTCAGCTGCGCTTCTGTCTCAATGCCCTCTGCTGTGATGGTCAGCGCAAAAGCGCGTGCCAGTGCAATAATGCCCGCTACCACTGATTGTGCCTGCTGCGACTCCGGGAAATCTTTCATCCAGGAACGATCGATCTTCAGACCATTAAACGGGAAGGTTTTCAGATAGCCCAGCGCGGCATAGCCGGTGCCGAAATCGTCAACGGTTAACCTGACACCCAGTGACCGTAGTCCCTGCATCACCTCCAGCGCATGCTGCGGATGTTCGAAGGTGACGTTCTCGGTGATCTCCAGCTCCAGTCGCGTAGCAGGGAGGCCACTTTTCTCCAGCGCATGAGCCACCCGCTGCACCAGGTCGCTGGTGCGGAACTCCATAGGCGAGATATTGACTGACACATAGCGTTCGCCACCCCATCCCAGCGCATCCTCACAGGCGCTCATCAGCACCCAGTCGCTAATGGTAGCGATCAGACCGCTCTCTTCCGCCAGCGGAATGAAGTGATCAGGCGTAATCCACTGATCCGGAGCAATCTGCCAGCGAATCAACGCCTCGGCACCCGCCAGCTGACCGGTCAGCAGTTGATAGCGCGGCTGGTAGTGCAGGCGGAATTCATTGTTCTTCAGCGCTTTCTCGATCCGCCGTGCCATTTCACGTTTATCTTCACGCTGGCTGGCCATTTCATTGGCATACCAGACCCACTGATTGCGCCCCGCATCACGCGCTTCATTCAGCGCGATATCCGCCATTTGCAGCAGCGCTTCGGGATGGCTGGCATCCTGCGGTGCAGAGGCGATCCCCATGCTGATGGTGAGATAGTGAACATGCTGGCCGGTGCTGATGGGTTGCTGAACCTCATGCACCAGCTGAGCACAACGCTGATCGACCCGCTCATGGTTCGTTTCACGCAATACCAGCACAAACTCATCGCCACTCAGCCGCGCCACCAGCTCCTGCGGGCCGATACAGCGCTTCAGACGCTGCGCGATCTGGCTCAGCACCTCATCACCCGCTGCATGACCCCAGGTTTCATTGATCGGCCGGAACTGATCAAGGTCGAGGGTAACCAGCGTCAACGGCGCGTTGCCATCAGGTAACTCAAGATGCAGCGTCAGAAACTCCAGCAGCTGCACGCGGTTTGACAGGCCGGTTAAGACGTCGTGACGCGACAGAAAATGAATGCGCGCTTCTGCTTCCATGCCCTGTGTGATGTCCGATACCGTGCCGCGAAACCCGATGCGTCGCTCATCATGCCAGATGGTTTTCGCCACCAGCTGGCCGATGCGGCGGTTGCCATGTGCGGACATAAACTGACAGCGCAGCGGCATCTGTTGCCCGTTCTCTTCCTGACGCAGCAGCCAGGCAACCAGCGAATGGCTGGGATGCGTCAGCAGATGATCGATGTGACGCCCCAGCCAGTGGGTAATGTCGTGGCCGGTCACGGTGTGAAAGCGCGCGGAAAGATAGATCAGACAGCCCTCTTCATCCGTCTCCCAGATCCAGTCTGACGCTGCCTCAGCAAGATCGCGAAACCGCGCTTCGCTACTGGCAAGCTCCTGCTGACTGATCACCAGCAGGGCAAAACGGCGGTCAGAAAGTATCGCATTGGAAAGCGCATGGCGGCTGACGCGATGGGTAATCATAGCGATGATGATCGCCATCAGCATCAGCAGCGGCAGCAGGAACCAGATCAGGCCCATGCCAGGCATCTTCGATGTCCAGCGCAGTACAATCGGATCGCTGCCTGGCAACGGCTGCACCAGCCGTGGTTCACGCAGGACATCCTCCTGATTGACGGGCAGACGCAGTTCACGCACATCCAGCGTGGTGCCCAGCGCCTGTAATTTGGCAGGTGTGAACAGATTCACAAACACCATGATAGATGCAGGCCCCGCCACTGGCGGCACCGTCGTCACTTTGCCGCTGCTGATAGGGGCGGCAACCACAATGGCGGGCTGATGGTTGACCAGCGCATCCCGGGTAATCGCCCGGTTGTTAAGCTTACGTGCCGCCGCAATCAGCTCAGGGGTCTCTTTGCCCAGCCAGGTTTCCAGCGGCATATCCACCAGCTGTCCATTAATCACGCTGTAAGAGGTATGGCCCTGGCCGTCGATCACGAACACGCCCTCGTAGTGATACTCTTCGTAGAGACCCGGTCCAAAATTCTCTTCGTCAAAAGCCCAGACTTTGTTCACCCTGACATGAAGATTACGCCAGGCCTCACCCCAGAACGCATAATCCCGGATATCCGTGATCATCGCATCCTGACGATTTGTCCACGCCTGCTGCACCAGCATCCGGTCATGATCGACCGATGCGCTGTTCTGACGCTGCGCAATCGTCAGCACCATCAGCATCGAGAGCACCAGCACACTAAACAGCAGCAGCGAAAGCGTGCGCAGGCTGCGCCGCGTAAAGCGGACAGTGCGATCTTCAGCAGCATGTCTGAATGGAGGCGAAGGTGGCGCTGGTGGGTTAAATGTCATTAAGAGTGCTCACTACACAGCCAGGGTTTGAGATGACGGGCCTGCAATACAACATGCGGTGCTGACCAGATTAGTTTCCTCAGTTATCGGCTCACGCGTCCTGGTGTTTAGTCTGCAGTTAACATTTTGCGCTTAAATATTGTGTTACAGGCTGACTCGACAGCGATCGGGTGCATTGCTACTATGCGCTTACCTTCGCTGGCAGAGTCGCCTATGAATACCAATTCCGACAGAGTGACCCTGACGCTGTTCTACGTCGGCAGCTTTGTGGTCTATTACCTGGTTACCATGCTGATCACGCTGTTCCCTAATTACGGCGTACTGCGTAATGACGGTCTACTGGTGCCGGTGCTCTGCCTGTTTGAATTTGCCGTGATCTACCCGCTTTACCGCTTCTACTGCCAGCGCCGCACCGATTTGCCGCTGGGCGAACTCTGCACGCTGCAAACCCTGCTGTTTACCGGCGCGCTGTTTGTGCTGATGGCGGCACAGATGCAGTTTATGCAGCCGGAAGGCTGGCTGGTGATGCAGGCCCAGCAGGGACGTAATTCGCTGCTGATCCTTCTGCTCACCGCCGTGCTGCTGGCCCCGGTATTTGAAGAGGTGCTGTTCCGCGGTTTTCTGTTGCAGGGTTTTCTGCTCTGGGCGCCGCGCAGCCGCTTCGCCTGTATGCTGCTGACCTCGCTGCTGTTTGCGGTGATGCATACGCAGTATGTGCACTGGCAGACGCTGATCGCCCTGACGCTGTTTTCGCTGTTGCTCTGCTATGCCCGGCTGCGGAGTAACAGTCTGGCGTTGCCCATCTTCCTGCACACCCTGAACAATCTGATTGCGCTGCTGCCCGCCTGGTATTTTGCTGGCTAGTTCCTGATTATCCTCCGCTTCTGATGTCTGACAGAGCGTCGCCTCACTCTGCTGGCGGGTCATAGCTCACACTGACAATGCCGCCCTGTCACGGTTGTCTATACTGGATGTTAAAAAGGGATAAAAAGCACCGCAGTCCGGACCACCAGACCGTGCAAAGGAGAGGAACTATGTTGATAGGATTTGTGTTGTTAGTGAGCGCGTGCGGTTACGATGCCTGTGAAGCCCTGCCGGTCTCGGAGCGCATTTATCCGACGAAGGTCGACTGCGAAACGATGGCGAACCGCATTCATAAAGTCCGCCCGAATGTGGTACTGCTTTGTGGTGAGGTCCATCGCTGATTCAGGGCCAGGTGTAATAAAGCCGCGCTGTAACATTGCAAGCTGGCGCTTTAGCGTACAAAATATAAGCTGTTGTTAACCATTATCGTTGTGAATCCCATGAAAACATCACGCCCCCGTCGTCCTGGTGGACGCTGGGTTTACTATCTTTTGTATGATGGCATTCTGTGGCCCTGCCCCGTCCGATGGGAGTGGGAGAGCAGCTATGGCGGCTGGTTGCCATTTTACTACACGCCTACCTTTGAGTTTGTGGTAGGCGATCCCCGCAAGGCGTATCGCATTGCGCGCAGCGACGTGCGTGCTAAACAACGGCGAGAAGATGCCTTTGTCTGAAAGAGACTATCGCCAGGGCAGCCACGAGGCCGTGAGCAGATAGAGAATCACTTCCAGCACAATGATCACCATCAGTAAGATGCCCAGCGTGTGACGGCCAATCCCTTTCATCGGTTCAGGCCCAGATCATAGCCGCCCAGCGGATCAGCAGCAGCGCGCCGCAAATGCACAACAGAACCAGTACCATCTTCCAGTACTTTTTGGCCGCCCGGTATCTTGTCACCTCGGTCTCCCCTAATCAGAAAGCGAAGATGCGCCAGAAGGCGCATCTGTTCCGGTCAGTAACAGGACCGGGAGGCATAGCATAACGTCCGGGCCGCCAAAAGGCGACCCGTTGCCGGCATCAGTTGTTCAGGGTGTAATCCAGCGTAATTTCCGCATTCAGAACCTGAGAAACCGGGCAGCCCGCTTTGGCTTTATTGATGATCTCGTCGAAGGTTGATTCATCAATGCCTGGCAGGGAGATGGTGCTGGTCAGCGCCACTTTGGTGATGGCAAAGCCGTCGTCTTTTTTGTCCAGCGACACGTCAGCCGTGGTATCGATGCTTTCCGGCGGATGACCCGCGTTACCCAGCATCAGCGACAGCGCCATAGAGAAACAGGCTGCATGCGCTGCACCAATCAGTTCTTCCGGGTTGGTGCCTTTGCCGCCTTCAAAACGGGTGTTAAAGCCATAAGGCTGCTGGCTCAGCACGCCGCTTTCGGTGCTGACGGTGCCTTTACCTTTAATATCGCCTTCCCAGTGCGCCGAACCTTTCTTATGAATGGTCATGTCATTCCTCCTGTTGGTAAAGAAGCTAAGTATAGACAACTCATTCATTTTCGCAGGCTATCTCACCGCGCGGGGACGTGGCGTAGTGCTCTGCGGTGCCAGTAACGCCTCCGCCTGCACCAGTGAATCGCGGGTGATCTCGCCTATCGATTTTGCGCCGGTCAGCGTCATGGCGACGCGCATCTCTTTCTCAATCAGGTTCAGCAGGTTTTCAACGCCGCGCTGACCGTGGGTCGCCAGCGCATAGATAAACGCCCGTCCCAATAGCACGCTGTCTGCGCCCAGCGCGATCATCCGCACCACATCCAGCCCGTTGCGAATCCCGCTGTCCGCCAGAATAGTGATGTCGCCTTTGACCGCATCGGCAATCGCTGGCAGCGCACGCGCTGAGGAGAGCACGCCATCCAGCTGACGTCCGCCATGATTCGAGACCACGATGCCATCCGCGCCAAAAAGCACCGCATCCCGCGCATCTTCCGGGTCGAGAATGCCCTTAATCACCATCGGCCCGTCCCAGAACTCGCGGATCCACTCCAGATCGTGCCACGAGATGGAGGGATCGAAGTTGTTCGCCAGCCAGCCGATATAATCTTCCAGTCCGGTGGGTTTGCCGAGATAGGCGGAGATATTCCCCAGATCGTGCGGACGTCCCTGCAGACCCACATCCAGCGCCCATTGTGGGTGGGTGACCGCTTGCCAGTAACGACGCAGCGCGGCGTGATTGCCACTCATCCCGGAGTGCGCATCGCGATAGCGCGCCCCCGGCGTCGGCATATCAACGGTAAACACCAGCGTTGAACAACCGGCGGCTTTGGCGCGCTCCAGCGCATTGCGCATAAAACCGCGGTCCCGCAACACATAGAGCTGGAACCACATCGGACGGTTGATCTGCGGAGCCACCTCTTCAATCGGGCAGACCGAGACCGTCGACAGGGTAAACGGGATGCCTTTCAGATCTGCCGCACGCGCGGCCTGCACTTCTCCCCGACGGGCATACATGCCGCACAGGCCGACCGGTGCCAGCGCAACCGGCATCGACAGGGTTTCATTGAATAATTTTGTCTCAAGGCTCAGTTCCGACATGTTCTTCAGAATGCGCTGGCGCAGCGCCACGTCAGAAAGGTCCTCCACGTTGCGTCGCAGGGTGTGCTCCGCGTAGGCCCCGCCATCAAGATAGTGAAACAGGAACGGCGGCAGGATACGTTGCGCGGCGGCGCGATAGTCACTGGCAGCTGAGATAATCATCAGTCAAATTCCTTTGGGTTGCGTGTGTCGTTATCCGGTAAGCGGGTGATGCGCGCCTGACGCGCTTCATCTTCATGCAGGCTTTTCATGGTGGTGTGCACAAAGCCCAGATGCTGCATCGCCGCCTGACGGGCCGCTTCGGCGTCGCCCGCGAGGATTGCATCAAGCAGCGCCTGATGCTGTTCTGTCAGGCGGGCGAAAATCGCTGGCTGGGTATACATGCGCTGACGGCTCTGCATTACCGACGATTGCAGCAGCTCGAAAAAGCCACGCATGGTCTGCAACAGCACCACGTTGTGCGACGCCTCGGCAATCGCCAGATGGAAGCGCACATCCGCCTGGGCAGCGAGATCGGGATCGTCACTCTCTTTCAGCTTCAGGGTGGCGTCAAAAGCGTACTGCAGCTTCTCTTTGTCGGCATCAGTGGCGCGCAGGGCGGCGTGCCAGGCAGTGCTGGCCTCGATGGCATGACGCGCTTCCAGAATGTCGTAGCGGTAGTCAGGATCGTCGCGCAGCAGCTGGCGAATCGGCTCGACGATACGCTGTTCCGACCAGGGCGCCAGCTGCTGACGGAGCCAGGTGCCGCCGCCGCGTCGGCTAATCAGCATTCCGCTGCTTATTAGCTGTTGTATCGCTTCCCGCAGCGAGGAGCGGGAGACCCCAAGCTCCGCAGAGAGCTGACGCTCAGCGGGCAGGCGCATGCCCGGCTCAAGCTGATGGTCGGTGATATACGCCCGGAGGCGCGTCACCAGCGAATCGGCATGGCTGTTCATGGGATCATCCACGGGAAGACATAGGCCTGAAGCGTGGTAATCACACCAACCATACAGGTGAAAATCAGGCTGTGTTTAAGGGTAAACCGGAAGAGGTCGGACTCTTTTCCCACCAGCCCGACCGCCGCACAGGCGATAGCAATCGACTGCGGGGAGATCATCTTACCGGTCACGCCGCCGGTGGTGTTGGCCGCCACCAGCAAGATATCGGAGACGCCAATCTGCTGCGCGGTGGTGGCCTGTAACGCGGCGAACAGCGCATTCGATGAGGTATCGGATCCGGTGAGGAAGACACCCAGCCAGCCGAGGAACGGCGAGAAGAAGGTAAATGCGTGGCCGGTGTGTGCCAGCGCCAGGGCCAGCGTCGCGGACAGGCCGGAGTAGTTGGAGATAAACGCAAATGCCAGCACCATCCCGATGGAGTAGATCGGCAGCGCCAGCTCTTTCAGCGTTTCACCAAAGGTCTGCAGCGCCGCCCTGGGCTTCATGCGCAGGAACAGAATTGCCATGATCGCCGCAATCAAAATGGCCGTGCCGGTGGCGGAGACCAGATCCAGTTTATAGACCGCCGGATAGGGCGTGGCGCTGCCGACCACCGGCGGCATCCGTGCCACCAGTTCATTCAGCATCGGCACCGGCACAGCCAGCACCCAGTCATAGAGCGCACCGCCTTTGGCGAACAGCGCTTTAAACGGCGGGATGCTCCAGAGCGTGACGGTGGCGGTAAGAAACAGGAACGGCATCCAGGCGCGAATGATCTGCCCCAGCCGATACTTCTGCGAAGGCAGCAGCGAATCGCCCTGCTTCGCCTCTGTATCGGCAAAGCGGAAAATGCGCACCGGTTTCCAGACCCGCAGAAACAGCGTCAACGAAATCAGCGAGGCGAGCGACGAGATGATATCCGGCAGCTCCGGCCCCAGGAAGTTGGAGCTGAGGAACTGGGCAATGGCAAAGGATCCACCGGCGACAACGACCGCCGGCCACGTCTCTTTCACGCCGCGCCAGCCATCCATAATCGCCATAATCCAGAACAGCACAATCAGGGTCAGCAGCGGCAACTGGCGTCCGGCCATCTGGCCGATGGCAAAGCTATCCAGCCCGGTCACCTGGCCCGCCACGATAATCGGGATACCCATCGCGCCAAAGGCTACGGGCGCAGTATTCACAATCAGACAGAGTCCGGCGGCGTAGAGCGGATTAAAGCCGAGGCCTACCAGCAGCGCGGCCGTAATCGCCACCGGCGCACCAAAGCCCGCCGCGCCCTCCAGGAAGGCCCCGAACGAGAAGCCGACAATCAGCATCTGCAGACGCTGATCGGGCGTAATCGACAGGATAGAGGCGCGGATAATATCGAACTGACCGGTTTTGACCGAGATTTTGTAGACGAAGACTGCGGCGACGATGATCCAGGCAATCGGCCACAACCCATAGAAAAAGCCATACACCACGGCAGCCAACGCCTGTGCAGTAGGCATCTGATAGAGAAACAGCGCCACCAGCAGCGCCAGCACTACGGTAGTAGTGGCCGCCAGGTAGCCTTTCATCTTCAGCTTAATCAGCGCAAAGAAGAAAAAGAGAATCGGGATCAGTGCGACCAGGCTTGAGAGCCAGATATTACCCAGCGGATCGTAGTTTTGTTGCCAGATCTGCATGCCAGTATCTCCAGAGGAAGAGGTAACGTGGAATGCAGCCGTGAAACTGCATGCCATCCGCCCCAGGATTGGTCAGACCAAACCGCTATGTCGGGGCTTATGGCAACAGATAGTTAATGCATTGTTAACCTATGGCAACAGAAGATGCGCGAATTTTCCCGGAGTGTGAACCAGAGAAAAATATTACCGGCATTGGTCGGACCAAAATCAGGAATTCACCTCCGGAAAGGCACGTTGATAGCTGCGCGGATGGAATCGCAGATTCAATCCAATCAGCAGCAGCGTGACGGCCGCCTGCAGAATCCAGACGCAGGTGAAGTCACCCGTGATCGCATGTAACTGTCCGGCGATAAACGGCATGCTGCCCGCGATAATAAAACCGACGCCCTGCATGAAGGCCACGAGCCGCGCGCCAGCCTGAGGCTGCTCTAGATGATCCAGCGCCAGCACCAGTGCCAGCGGAAACGCCCCGCCCAGCCCAAAGCCCGCGATCCCCGCCCAGAGCCACGGAGCCAGTTGTGGTGCGAACAGGAAGCCGAGCATACCGCTGAACTGCATCACCAGGGTCAGCAGCAGCAGCGGACGGCGATCGCGACCCCGCGCCAGCAACGGCAGCAGCAGTGCACCGGTGACCTGACAGCCGATCATCATGCCAAGCAGTGAACCGCCCGCCTGCGCGCTCCAGCCGAGCTGATGGTAAAAATCGGGTAGCCAGGCGACACAGATGGCATAACCGCCGTTCACCAGACCAAAGCTCAACGCCAGGGTCCATGCGCGGGCTTTTCGCCACAGCGACGGCATCTCTGCTGTCGCTGTCCGGGCTGCGGGTGGTGTGGTGGTGATAAACAGCCAGAGCAGGATAGCCAGCAGCACCGGCAGCGCCCAGCTACTCAGCGCGCCCTGCCAGCCAGAATGCGCACTCAGCCACGGCGAGATCGCCGCGCCAATCCCGCCACCGCCCATCAGCGCCGCTGCCCACAGTCCGGTCACGCCTGCACTGCGACTGCCAAAGCGCTGACGGATCAATCCCGGCATCGCCATCTGCACAATGCCAATGCCCGCCCCACCCGGCACGGCAGTCAGCACCAGCCAGCGACCGTCCGTGACAAACAGCCGACTCACCAGCGCCAGCAACAGCAGCAGCAAACCGCCCAGCAGCAGTCTGCGCACCGCAAAGCGCTGCATCAGCGGGGCGCTGATTAACGCAATAGCGCCCATCATCATCATCGGCACTGCAGGCAGCAGCGAGGCCGCCAGCGGGGACAGACCGATGCTCTGCCGCAGCTGGCCAAGTAACGGGCTGACCGAGGTCATCAGCGGTCGCATATTGAGTCCGGCCAGCACCAGCGCCGCCAGCAGCAGGTTGTTCTCTCTCTTCATCTGAGATCCACACAGTTAAAAGTTGCCAGCCTGGCAGCAGTCGCTACTATCTGGAAATGAAATATTGCTCTGCCAGGTAGTGAAAAAATGAATCGTCATCCGATGTTTACCCCACAGCAGCTGCTCAGCTTTGTGGCGGTGTGCGAAACCGCCAGCTTTACCCGCGCCGCCGACCGGGTTCATCTGTCGCAGTCCACTGTCAGCCAGCAGGTGCGGCGGCTGGAGGAGATGGTAGGCAAAGAACTGCTGGTGCGCTCGTCGCATCAGGTGCAGATCACCGAAGAGGGCGAAAAACTTCTGGGTTACGCCCGGCGGATTATCGCCCTGAATGGCGAAGCGCACGATGTGCTGAGTGACCAATGGCGCGACGGCGTGCTGCGTCTCGGCGTGCCGGAAGATTTCGCCGCGCCTACCGCCGGTCTGCTGGCTCACTTCAGTCGTGACCATCCGCAGTTAAGGCTGGATGTGATGAGCGGCATGCAGGTAGAGCTGCGGCGCGCCTGGCAGCGTGAAGAGCTGGACATCATGCTGATTAAGCAGCCTTACGGCGAACGTCCGCTGGCGTCGCGTCCTGAACCGCTACTGTGGCTCGACAGCGCAGAGTGGCCCTGCTTTGAGCAGACGCCGGTGCCGCTGGTACTGTTTCCCCAGCAGGGGCTCTATCGTGATGAGGTCTGTCAGACGCTCGATGCACTGGGCCGTAGCTGGCGCATTGGTTACAGTAGCGCCAGTCTGGTCGCGCTGGCCGCTGCCAGTGCTCAGGGGCTGGGACTCACGTTACTCCCCGCCAGCTGCCGCCTGCCGCGACATCGGGTACTGGGTCCTGAACAGGGTCTGCCGGTGATTGATACCTTTGAACTGGCGCTGTTCTGCCGTCATCCGCAGGATCCGCTGCAGCGAGAACTGGCGGAGTCACTGGCGGCGTTTGGTCAGCTGCGCTGGCAGTGAGATATCGAATAGGCGTCAGTGGAAAATAACGCAGCAGGCTGAACCCGCATTTGTCAGATTAAGACCTTGTTCACTTTGCAGGAGCCTCTGATGCCTATTTCCCTTTCGCCGAGCCGCCGTGATTTCCTGGGACAAAGCGTGCGCTGGACCGCTGCTGGCGGCTTGCTGGCCGCCGGTCTCGGTCAGGCCAGTGCCGCCACCTCCCCATCTTTGTCCGCCTTCAATCCTGACCAGCCCGCCGCACTGCCACAGCAGGAACACTACCTGCTGCGCAATGTACGGCTGGAAGAGAGCTTTATCCGTGAGGATGACGAAATCGTCGCAACCCGGACCGGTCTTTACGACATCAGCGTGCGCGACGGTAAAATTGACCAGCTGACGCCCGCAGGCCAGGGGGACAGCTCACTGCCATCCTGGGATGCGCAGGATGCCCTGCTGCTGCCCGCCACCCGGGATATGCACATCCACCTGGATAAAACCTTCTACGGTGGCCCGTGGCAGGCCCCGCGTCCGCGTCAGGGCAAAACCATCATGGATATGATTGCGCGCGAACAGGTGCTGATTCCACAACTGCTTCCGCACTCCCAGGTGCGCGCCGAAGGATTGATCGCCCTGCTGCACGCCAGGGGCACCACCTGCGCCCGCAGCCACTGCAACATCGATCCGGTCAGCGGCCTGAAGAGCCTGGAACATCTGCAGGCCGCGTTAGCCCGTCACCCCGATTTCCCCTGCGAGATCGTCGCCTTTCCGCAACACGGTCTGCTGCACTCGCAGGTCGATGGGCTGATGCGTGAGGCGATGCAGCATGGCGTTGAGTATGTTGGCGGGTTGGATCCCACCCAGGTCGATGGCGCGATGGAGAAGTCGCTGGATGCGATGTTTCAGATTGCGCTCGACTACCAGCGTGGCGTGGATATTCACTTGCATGAGACCTCCCCGGCTGGCGTGGCGGCGATTCAGTACATGATTGACACCGTAGCGAAGAATCCGCTGCTGAAAGGCAAAGTGACGCTGAGCCACGGTTTCGCGCTGGCGACCCTGACCGGCAGTACACTGGACAAGATGATCGAAGGGCTGGCAGAGCAGCAGTTGAGCGTTGCCTCCACGCTGCCGATCGGCAAGCTCACCATGCCGATTCCGCAATTGCAGGCGGCAGGCATAAAAGTGATGACCGGGACCGATAGCGTCATCGATCACTGGTCCCCGTTTGGCACCGGTAGCATGCTGGAAAAAGCGAATCTCTACGCGCAGCTCTATCGCGGCTCAGATGAGTTCTCGCTGTCGCGGGCGCTGGCGATCGCCACAGACGATCGGCTGCCGCTCTCCGCCCAGGGCGAACGCCAGTGGCCCGCGCCGGGCGATGAAGCGAGCATGATGCTGGTCGCGGCGAGCTGTTCCGCCGAAGCCGTAGCCCGGATCTCGCCCGTAGTCGCGACCTTCTCGCGCGGTAAAGCGGTCTTTGCGCTGGCATCGGCCTGAAACATTCACGGTGGGTGCTACATAAGGCTTTCAGGCGGCCAACCCAACGTAAAGCTTTGGGAGCCACCACCCGTTCCACAGAGCCAGACTCAATCAGCCGCGAGCCCCACCTCCAAAAACAACAGAGCCTCCACAAGGGAGGCTCTGCATTTACCTGAGCGGAGTGCGTGTTATGCGCTTTTGGCCCATTTATCGTTCGACATTAGTTCCATTGCCAGCGCGTATAAGCGACGATCTTCCTGATCACAGGGCTCATCTTCCGCATAACACGCAATCATCGAAGCGATCTTATCAGCTGATAAGCTCTCTCCATGAATATGCAATGTCAGTACGGCGCGGCCTACTATTTTAAGCACATTTTCATGTGGTCCCTGGATGCGATTACTCAATGCAAATACCCTCTACCGGTCGTTGTACCAGGAATATGGCGCGCTAAATATAAAGCAATTAGCTCAGGATTTTTATCGGCACGGAGAGTGATATTTTTTAATGATTAATTCCATTACTGGAGTGATTATTAAGGAATTATCTGATTAACAATGAAATTAATATTTAAAAACGACAGCTTATAAAATAATGAATGGCCTTGATAAGTTATCCCTATGATATAAAAACCTTTACACCCAGCCAATCCATAAAAAAAAACCACCTTTTAACGTTAAAGTTCAGTCTATTCCTAAGCGCACCGGCAGAGATTGTTTCATGCTGTTAACCATCGAGGTTCCCGTTGCTGTCAGGCGTGCTTTCTGCCAGACTTGCCCCGCAATAATGCCCTACACTTTCAGCCTCAGAGGCCGCGCCCGTGACCGCTTTTTCTACCCTCAATTCGCTCCCCGACAGCCAGCTCGATAACCTGCGCGAGATGGGCTACACCAGCATGACGCCCGTGCAGGCCGCTACGCTGCCCGCCATTCTGCAGGGTCGCGACGTGCGCGCGCAGGCGAAAACCGGCAGCGGTAAAACGGCTGCCTTTGGTATTGGTTTACTGCACCATATCGACAGCACCCGCTTTCAGACGCAGGCATTAATCCTCTGTCCGACCCGTGAACTGGCGGATCAGGTGGGCAATGTGCTGCGCCAGCTGGCGCGCTTCACCCGCAACATCAAAGTTCTCACCCTGTGTGGAGGACAACCGATGAGCGCCCAACGTGATTCGCTGGTGCATCCACCGCATATCGTGGTCGGCACGCCTGGCCGTATCCTCGACCACATCAACCGTGAGAACCTTAAGCTGGACCAGCTCAATACGCTGGTACTGGATGAGGCGGATCGCATGCTGGAGATGGGCTTCCTCAATGATATGGAAACCATCATTGAAGCGACGCCCGCCTCGCGCCAGACGCTGCTTTTTTCCGCTACGTGGCCCGACGGCATTACGGCTATCAGTACCCGCTTCCAGCGTGATGCGCTGAGCGTCGTGACTGAAGATGTCAGTGAACTGCCCTCAATCGACCAGCAGTTCTTTGAAGCCAGCCACAATGAAAAACTGGGCCTGCTCATCGCACTACTCAGCGATCGTCAGCCTTCATCCTGCGTGGTCTTCTGCAACACCAAACGTGAATGTGATGATGTCGCGGCGGCGCTTAATGCGCGTGATATCAGCGCCCTGCCACTGCATGGCGACCTGGAACAGCGGGATCGCGAACGCGTACTTATCCGCTTCGCAAACGGCAGCGGTCGCGTACTGGTCGCCACCGATGTCGCCGCACGCGGACTCGACATCAAATCTCTGGCAATGGTGGTCAACTACCAGCTCGCCTGGGATCCTGAAATTCACCTGCATCGCATCGGTCGTACCGCACGCGCAGGTGAACATGGCGTTGCTGTCAGCCTGGTCGCTGCCGATGAGATGGTGCGCGCCCATGCACTGGAAGATTTCCTGCAACAGAAACTGCCGTGGGTCTCTGCCAGCACGCTGAAAAAAGGCAGCAGCAAACCGCTGCCAGCCGCCATGATGACGCTGTGCATTGATGGTGGCCGTAAAGCCAAGATACGTCCGGGAGATATTCTGGGTGCGCTGACCGGTGAAGCGGGTTATCGCGCGGATCAGATCGGCAAAATTGTCCTGACCCCGGCCCATGCCTACGTGGCGATTGAAGCAAGCCAGGCCAAAGCCGCGCTGGTGAAACTCAAGCAGGGCAAAATCAAAGGCAAAACCTGCCGGGCGGTTCTGCTGAAAGACTGAATAAAAACCGGCGAGGTCATCACCTCGCCTGGTTTCTTATGGCTCTTCGATTTGTGTCACATGCAGAATGGTTTTATCCCCTTTGCCCTGTACCTTGCCACTGACACGTACTTTGTCTTCCGCGGTGTAGGTTTTACCATCAAAGGTCTTCTTCGGTGCAATAATCGGTAACGTACCGGTGTTGTCGCGGAACTGATAGCGCTCGCCCTGCTCTTTCTTCACGATGTAACCTTCCAGCGTCACATACCCGCCCTGACGGAAATCGCGGATCTGATCAATATGTGTCTGACCGGTATCTTCTGAGCCTTTATAGCCAGCATCCTGCTTTTGCTGTGGCGGTGGCGTATCACCCGCTTTGTATCCGCCTTCTTCAGCCGACACACCCGCGCTCATCATCACCAGCAACGACGCTAAAATCACTTTTTTCATTTCACACTCCTTAATTGGAAAGGTCTCCATGTTGAACCTTCAGTGTTAAGCCTGGCACAATAATTGGCGTCCGTTTTATTTCACTCTTCTCTTCTCACCTTTTTCCATTTGCTGCCGATAACCTGTTCACACCCTATTTCACCAGCTGCGTTAATGCAGAGGCAACCATGGATAATTTTCAGAAAGAGATCGATGAGAGAGCGAACCTCGCATTATCGAACAAGTTTGAGCTGCTGCTGTTTCGCTTAGGTTCCGATCAGCTGAAAGGCAAGTCTGAGCTGTTTGGCATTAACGTCTTCAAGCTGCGTGAAATTGTGCCGATGCAGACCATCACCAAAGCTGCGGGTATGAGTTCGCCGCTGCTGGGTATGGCCAGTATTCGCGGTCAGTTCATTCCGGTCATCGACCTGCCTGCTGTGGCAGGTTGTGTACCCGAAACCGGCCTTAACCTGCTGCTGGTCACCGAGTATGCCCGTAACACCCAGGCGTTTGCCGTGGAATCCGTGGATAACATCGTGCGTCTCGACTGGAGCCAGGTCCATACCGCTGAGGCCGGTATTGGCGGTCGCAACATTACCAGCATCGCCTGTCTGGACACAGATAAGCAGGGCAGCGAGTTGGCGATGGTGCTGGACGTTGAGCAAATCCTGTATGACATCATCCCGTCGTCGCGCGGCGTCGAGCCTGAAGCGGCCAAACCGCGCGCCTTCAACTATCGCCCGGGTGCGGTAGCGATTGTGGCAGAAGATTCCAAAGTCGCGCGTCAGCTGCTGGAGCAGGGGCTGAAAAGCATGGGCATTCCGGCGCTGATGTTTAACACCGGCCTTGATGCCTGGGAAAAAATTAAGCTGATAAGCCAGGAAGTGCAGGCTTCAGGCGAGTCGATTCACGACAAAATTGCCCTGGTACTGACCGATCTGGAGATGCCCGAGATGGATGGCTTTACGCTGACCCGCAACATCAAGCGTGACCCGATTCTGAAAACGCTGCCGGTCGTGATCCACTCCTCACTCTCTGGCAGCGCCAACGAAGACCACGTGCGTAAAGTGGGTGCCGACGGCTATGTGGCGAAGTTTGAGCTGAATGAACTTTCAGACGTGATTTTCAACGTTCTCGAGACTGCCCGCTAAGCGAATGCGGGCCGCTAAGAATGCCCGCTGCGCTTTTACTTTTTATACAGCGGAATCGCTGACCTGACCAGGAACCGACTATGCACATTGATACTTTACCTGTTACGCCAGCACCTGCTACCCCTTCTCCTCAAAAGTTATTGCGTGGCCGTTTACGTCAGCTGGCCTGGATTAGCGCCGTCAGTTTAAGCGTCGCGTTCTGGGTAGGCCTCTACTTCTTAGTTTTCTGAATCCATTCATGTTTGTCTGGATCGGGCTGTCAGCATCACTGCTGACAGCCCTTTTTTTTGCCTTAATTTCGCCTCCGCTCATTTGTTAACCCTTTCTGATGCTTTTCACTGATTATTTATTCACGCACGGTTATTACTTAAAAAATATTAAAGGTACAACTACGTGTTCCGATAACAGTATGCGCGAGATCACCTTTTTGCCTGCGGCTGTGACCACAGACATCAGCAAGGCACTGCGCACAACAGCAGGGAACCTGAGCATTGCTAACAAATTGATTAATAATAAAACGGGGAAGAAAACATGGTCAGTATCAAGAATATGAAGGTCGGAATGCGGCTCGCAGCAGCCTTCGGTATTATTGTGACGTTACTGATAGTGATTGGCGTGACATCCATTACCAGAATTAATAGTATCAATACGGCGATCTCATCGATCGTTGACGATCGCTATGTGAAAGTACGACTGGCATTTGATGTGCGCGATGGCGTCAACGATCAGATCAAATACCTGCGCGGCATGGTGATCGACACAAATCGACCGGAAATGAATGTGAAGCGTTATGGCCAGTTGGATGAAGCCACACAACGCACCAACCGCGCGATGAAAAAGATTGAAGACATTCAGGTTACGGCAGTAGGTAAGAAAAAGATCGCCGGTCTGCTGGAATCGTCTCAGGCATTTGAGAAAGTTAAGACCGAACTGATTACCCTGATCAAAGCGGGCAACCTTGATGCCGCCAGCACCTATGTGCTGAAATCGATGACAGCTACCCAGAATAAATTCCTGCAGGATGCCGTGAATTTTGCCAACTCTCAGGACGCACAGCTACGCACTGAAGGTCAGGGTATTGTGGAAAATGGTCAGTCTGCCATCTCCATCACGCTGATTTTCTCTGCACTGGCGATTCTGGCCTCTATCATGCTGGGCTACTTCCTGACCCGTTCTATTGTCCGTCCGCTGGTTGCAGCCGTTAATGTGGCTGAACGCGTTGCCGCAGGCGATCTGAGCACGCAGATGCAAGTGACTTCACGCGATGAAACCGGCCTCCTGATGCAGGCGCTGCAGCGCATGAACGATAACCTGCTGTCGATTGTCACCGAAGTGCGTACCGGTTCCGACACCATCGCAGTTGCTTCTAATCAGATTTCCAGCGGTAACCTTGATCTCTCAACCCGCACAGAACAACAGGCCAGTTCGCTGGAAGAGACCGCCTCTGCCATGGAGCAGATGACGTCGACCGTGAAACATAATGCCGATAACGCCCGTGAAGCTAATCACCTGGTGTCGACTACCACCAGCGTGGCGCGTGAAGGTGGCGTAGTGATGGAGAAGGTTATTGAGAAGATGGAAGCAATCGCCCTCTCCTCTCGCAAAATTGTCGACATCATAAGCGTTATCGACTCCATCGCCTTCCAGACCAATATTCTGTCCCTCAACGCCGCCGTTGAAGCGGCCCGCGCCGGTGAACAGGGCCGTGGCTTTGCGGTAGTGGCGAGCGAAGTGCGTAATCTGGCGCAGCGCTCAGCGTCAGCAGCCAAAGAGATTAAGGTTCTGATTGAAGATTCTGTCGCTAAAGTTGATGAAGGCAGCAAGCTGGTGACACATGCCGGTTCAACGATCGGTGAAGTGGTGAGCAGCGTGCAGAACGTGGCGAACATCATGAGCGAAATCACCATTGCCAGCAGCGAACAGAGCAGCGGTATTAATGAAATCAATCAGGCGATTACCCAGATGGAAGCAGTAACGCAGCAGAACGCCGCGCTGGTTCAGGAAGCATCAGCCGCCTCTCAGGCACTGCAGGATCAGGCAGAGCGTATGGCACAAGCGATGAGCGTGTTTAATACCGGCAAGCTCTCACTGCAACCCGTACTGCGCTAATCTCTTTCAACGGCCCGTTTCGGCGGGCTGTTTTTTGCCTGATGCCAGACAGTGGATAGATTACAAGGCGCTCACAGTGGGAGTCATACAGGTGAAAGCAGAGGTAAACGGACAGGATTAATGAGGAGGTTCGAGGTTAGAACATGGGAAACGCAGAAACAAAAAAGGCCGCCAGAGGCGACCTTTTATTACTGTAAATGCAACAACGCTATAAAGCTCACTAGCCTTTATCAGACAGCGCGAGGCTGGCTCTGAATTGCAATCCTTGCCAGATTCACTTGAATCACAGCAGATTTGCAGAAAATGCATTTCGCTCCATGCGGGTTGGCTCTTGTAACATCAAAATGTGATGTACGAAACTGTGAGCCATTACAGTGAGGACATTTAAAAGTAATTTTCAGTCCTTAGAGACCAACAACGTTCGCAGCAGCTGGGCCTTTGGCGCCATTTTCTACTGTGAATTCAACTTGCTGACCTTCATCTAATGAACGGAAATCGGTGCCCTGGATTGCAGAGAAATGTACGAATACATCTTTGCTGCCGTCTGCAGGAGAAATGAAACCGAAGCCTTTCTCTGCGTTAAACCATTTAACGGTACCGCGAATTTTGTTAGACATGCTTAAATCCTTAATATATCGAGCCTTCCGGCATAATGGCCTGAGAACAGATTTTAATCAGAACGTAAGAGAAGACTCAAAAAGAAGGGATGTCTCGCGACAAACTTAGAGATGAGAACTGCTTTGGTTACTTACTTTGATAGTGTCTGTTAATCAAACCGACGATTCATTAGGCCACACTTCTCACAGTGACGCAACTCCTAATTCAAATTAATCACTATCATCCTTTTGAAGAAGGTAAAAGAAGAAGGCTGTGCCAGGGAGGCGGTCTGGCTCAATCGTGCCCCATGGCTTGCTGACAGCCTGGAGAGAAGCGAAGATAACCTTCGATCAAAAAAGGGCGAGGCCGGAGCCTCGCCCAAAACATGCCGATCATCAATCGTAGTAAGGAACCTTACGGTCAACACCGTTGATATTGATCAGCACAAAACCGGTCGGAGCGGTCTTATTGGTCGGCGTACCCGCAGCGGTCGCGAGCGTAACCACCCCTTTCTCGTTGGCACCGATACCCGCCAGTCCATTATGCATGCCGAAGCGCGCAGCAGGTTTCAGGTTGCTGATGTTGGTAATGTCCGCAACCACCGACATATCAGCCTGGAACAGCGAGCAGGAACCGGTATCGAAGCGGGTCGGACCGGTGGTCTTCAGGTTGAACATGGTCTCGCCGCTTTTAGCTTTCAGCTTGACCCAGATTACGGCATAGGTGGTCCCTACCCGGCCATAACGAATGTCCAGCACTGAAGGCTGCCCCATATGGTAAGCATCGGCCCAGACCGTCTCCAGTCGCTGCAGGTTGATCAGGGTTTTACCGGTGCCCACCACATTAACTGGCGAGCCGGCGGTGCCGGACGGCGTGGTGGCATCCGCTTTACCGATCAGCTCCATTACCCATTGCTGGTTAGGCGCCGGAAAATAGAGCTGCCCCAGCCGATACCAGTTATCGGTATCAGTGTTGTTCACCACTTTATAGCCGCTGTAATAGCCGGCACGCAGCGAGCCGGTCATGAACGTTCCGTAGTTCTCATCCCGACGATAGCCATATTCAAAGGTCGATAACCACTTACTTCCGGCCAGATCAGTGGTGATTTTCGCCCCCGCCTGCAGGTTAATATGACGCATCACCACGCGGGCATTGTTGAGATTGAGCGGCGTCGCGCAATCTTCAATGTTGAGCGTTTCGATGTTCCAGCCACCGTCCGACAGGTCACCCGGGTTAGTCGTGTGTTCAATCCAGACGTTGCGCATGACCCCCTGTGTGACGCGCGGCATATAGAGCGTGGCATCGCCATAGCCTGACTGGAAGTTGGCATTACACAGCTCAATTGCGGTTGAGTGATCCCAGTTCCCCTTCGGCGTATTTGACCAGCCGATATCAAACACGCGGGAATAGGTACTGGAGCTGTAGATCTGATCGAATTTACTGTCGAGCGTATCCTGCAGCTTAAAGACGGTTCCCCCTGTACTTTGCGCCTTGAAGCAGAAGATATTGACGATCTGGCCTCCGACAATCGTATTTTCGAAGAACGGCTGAACGTTACTGCACTGTTCAGGCGTGACGGTAACTTTGAGAGTAGTGTCGACAGTCCCGGCGTTAGCCTGTCCGTGCCAGCAGATGCCTTTAATGGCGATTTTGCGCGCATTAACCTTAAACACCGGATTAGCGCTTTTGTCAGAAACAATGGTGGTGCGGGGTGACGATCCCTGTTCAATGTCATCCCCTATCAGACCAAAGAATGACAATTCCGTATCGCTGATATCGATGGGTGAAATCAAGAAGCGGCCACCCGGAAAACGCACCGGAATCGCTTTCGCATAGGTGTTATAAGTCTGCGTCCATGCCAGCATCCGCCTGAAGGCATCAGTGTCATCGGTGACGCCATCCCCTTTCGCGCCAAAGTGCAGGATATTCACTTCGGCGGGATCGTTGATAGTGCGCTTCCAGTAGAAACCGTTACCCACCGCTACCGTACCGCCATCATCTTTCAGCGGTGTGGTGCTGAGAAAACCGACAAAGTCTGCGCCACCACGGAAGCTGGAGTCCTTATCGTAATAGCGTTTAAGGCTCGCGACTTCACCTGATTTTGGTGGAACAGTGGTGCGCAGTTCAGCAAAAGAGTTAACTTCGATCATAGAATCCTCCTCAGGATCACAGAGATATCGCGCTGAAATCAGCGCACTACTTAGCCTCAGCCACATGGCCGCAAAGGGAGTCCCACATGTCGTTGTGGGTGTTGATGGCACGCACCGTACGAACGTCCATTTTTTGCGCGTCATCGCCGTAGGTATAAAGAGGGGAAAAAAGTACGCAGGCAGAGTCAGTGATCGCTACCGGCTCAGGGTTTGTTGTATTTCGACTGCTGCAACTTGTCGCGAGCAGCAGTGTCATCAAGGCTATGGTTGTCGGTCGCCACACGGTTAGCCTCCTCGCGGTTGTATTGTTGCTGTTGCGCCACCGCGCTAACGCGGGACGCCTCCTGTTGCGCGTTAGCGATGTCAGAACGCGCTTTTTGCTGCACTTTGCCGATTTTCTTGCCGCCGAAATAACTGGCGCCCAGCGCCACAAGGACGCCAGCCAGTGCGGCCAGCCAGTGCCAGCTGCCGCCCAGTAAGGTGGTAATCAGAGTCATGGTTTCGCTCCTTCCGCCTGCTCCTTCGCGTTGAGCAGGTTTTTCTGTCGAACGAACTGGGCAATCACCCCCATCGCCACCATGAACGCGCCCACCAGCCCGAGGTAGTTGTGCGGCAGAATCGATTTCACGTCCTCCGGCAACACGGTCCAGGCATCAACGGCGGCAGAAGGAAATGACTGCGCCCAGGCGCTGAGCATGGAACCCAGCGACGCGAGCCAGACAGACCAGGTTTTGAAGAGCAGGCGGGCATGAGAGACAAACTGCAGAGTGGTAAAGCGCTGCAGCAGCAGCAGGATGATGATTGCCGTCAGCACGGCGACGAGAAACATGAGCCATCTCATAGCAGCCCCCTGTAAATCGCATAGGTGCCGGTGCGCATCATCTCAGCGTGACGACGAGCGCGGCCCGGCGTCTGACGCGCCCAGAGGCTATTCATCATCGCGTCAGCCGCATCACTAAACTGTTCAGCGGCGATGGCGGTGAGCATGTTTTTGAACTGCAGGACGCCATCGACGCCCAGCTGATAGGTCATGCTCAGCAACACATCGGTGCGGGCGTCGTTGCACTTTGTCAGCGCATTGCGCAGCAGGTCCCTGCCCTGCATCTCCTGGACTTTGTTCTCAAGAATGCACTGCTTCCAGACATCACCGACGCGCCGTGGCACGCGGAAGGTGTAATTACTCAGCGACGCCCCCTTTGGCCCGATGCGGATGCCACCCGCCACCGTGGGAAAGCCCAGCGTGTCGAGATAGGGCGTATCCACATACCCCTCTTCAAAATTCAGTACTGCGATTATCTGGCTCATAACGACTCCTCAATGACGGGTTAAAGCAACTCAGCCTTGTGAAAAGAAATACATAACGCTCACTGATCATTACCCAGCACGGCGCAGCAGAAGGCCTTACTGACCCTGCAGCAAAACTGAACAGTAATTCAGCAAATTGCGCCCAGTGAGAACTGGAGAAAGCGAAGAGTTAGTCGGAACGGAAAAATGCGCTTTCTGCGCGTTTCAGCTCACGGCGTAGAGATGAACGTGCGGAAGACAGCAGTTATCGAAACTGGGTGTTTCCTGACTGGTGACGCGGGGTGCAGTGATTGCGCGGTCGACGCGCGGGGCGACCTGACGCTGGCAGATTTGCTCTGCACGTCTCAGGGTGGGTGTTTCAGTTGGGAAGTTCAGAGCCTCGTCGATGCTCTGTGTCAGGCTGGTGAGAGGTTGGCGCCGCCGGTGGCGACGAGTACGTGCGTTGCCTATAAAAACGCTTTTGCCATAGTGAATTATCGCCATAACTCCTCCTGTGAATGAGTCTTTGGCGATGGGGTGGCAGGCACGAGCTTTCGGTGAACCGAACGGGCCCGAATGTCGTGTATTACGGTCGCACGCTCGCCGCCCGGCTGCATTAGCAGTCAGGTGGAAAGTAAGCGAGGGGAAATAAACGGCATCTGACGACGCTGCATTTTGCGCATCCACCCCATCCCAAAGTTCACTGACTTTTGGGTGGTATGATTCGCGCTTGTGCAGCGCCTCAATTGTTTAAGAGCGGCTCATCCCTGAAAGAACAGCTTCGTTCATCCGTATCCAAATTATTAACAGGTTCTTATGCTTTATCAAACACTGTTGGTTAATTTTTTATTTACCGCTGGTTAAATTTATGAATTTATGCCGATTATTTTTTTGCAGGCCTCCCAGGAAAAGCACCAGAAACGGCCTTAGCCGAGGATTTGATAGTGGCGCGCCTGACTCATGATCACTTTTGCCAGCACCTTCAGGCTGGTGACGTCATCATGATTAAGATACCAGGTTTCATAGCGTTTATTGTCTGATATTACAGCAATTTTTTTGTGCTGTAGCTGCAGGCGCTTGAGATAGAGTTGCTCATCGAGGGTAAAAATATAGATGCCGTCGCCGTCGAACATCCGCACGCTGATATCCACAAACAGCTGATCGCGCGGCGCAAAGGTGTCAGCCATTGAGTCACTGTTAATCGCGATTAACCGGATGTTTTCTGCCGGGCGACCGTTGAACAGCACCCGCGCCTCATCCAGACCATATTCGATCGCCTGGATAGTCTCGACAAACTCATCACGCGCGGGCAGACCCGCAGCGCTTCGCTGACCAATGTCGAGGCTATCAATCCGAAACACACTCTTCTGGCCGGAGAGCGCGCTTAGCGTCACCGGTTCAGCAGGTTGTTCCATACCGTACTGAAGCCACTCGACCCTGACTCCCAGCATCTGACTGAGTGCCAGTAAATTGCCGCCATCCGGCACTGACTGCGCATTAAACCACTTCCACACTCCCGGCGTTGAAATCTTACAGCCTTGCTGCTGGAGGGCCCTGGCAACCTGTTTGTTTCGTCCATGTCCGGCAATGCCGGCACTCTCACAGGCCGCTATCAGCCTGGCGGTGAAAGCTTGTCTTGTACTTTCTTTTTTAACCATTAGTTAATAATCAGCCATAGAAGAGATACTGGATGTTATTTTCATTATTGCTACCAGTTCATTTTATATTACCGCTCGTTTACTACCTAACCGCTTTATCAAGCATTCCTGATAATCATTATCCGCTTCAGTCCGCGGCTGAACAAAAAATATTGCCTAAGGCCCCGTACAGCCCCGGCTTTCAGGAATGTTCCGTAAAAAATTGCGTGAATATCAGCCAGAATAATGGCCAGTAGTGACGAGACCGGAACAGAAATTAAGCTGACGCGCAGAAAACTGTATCTTTCACTGGCCCTAAAAATAGAACTAAAAAAAACGGGAGTCTGTAAAAGACTCCCGCTTTGTTAAAAATTATGGCAGTTATGGCCGGAGCGTATCGTCGCCCCATGCTATCCATTTATAGGTAGTCAGCGCCTCTAATCCCATCGGGCCACGGGCATGCAGTTTTTGGGTACTGACCGCCACTTCAGCGCCCAGTCCGAACTGCCCGCCATCGGTAAAGCGGGTGCTGGCGTTGACATAGACTGCTGAGGAGTCGACCTGACGGACAAAACGCGCGGCGTTGCGGGTGTTGCGTGTCAGAATCGCATCCGAATGCTGAGTGCCGTGCGTACGGATGTGATCGATTGCCTCATCCATATCCGCCACTAATTTGACGTTAAGATCCAGCGACAGCCACTCATCATTGTACTGCTCCGGATTAACCGGTTTGACCGGAACCGGACCTTGCTGCAGCTGCGCCAGCACGTTGCTGTCAGCATGCAGCGCGATCCCTTCCTGCGCCATACGCGCGCTAAAGGCAGGCAGAAAACGCTCGGCCATCGCCTGATTCACCAGCAGCGTTTCCAGTGAGTTACAGGCGCTGGGACGCTGCTTTTTGGCGTTGACGATGAGATCAAGTGCCGGTTCGATTTCCATCGTCTCATCAATGTAGATATGACAGACGCCGATGCCGCCGGTAATCACCGGAATGGTGGAGTTTTCACGACACAGCTTGTGCAGTCCGGCTCCGCCACGCGGGATCAGCATATCGACGTAGCGATCCAGCTTCAGCAGCTGATTCACCAGTTCGCGATCCGGATTTTCAATCGCCTGAACGATAGCCACCGGTAAACCGTGCTGCTTCAGCGCGTTCTGAATAACCCGGACGGTGGCCGCATTGGTGCGCCAGGTCTCTTTGCCGCCGCGCAGAATAGCGGCATTGCCGGTTTTCAGGCACAGGCTGGCGACATCAACCGTGACGTTGGGACGTGCCTCATAAATCACCGCAACAACCCCCAGCGGCACGCGACGACGTTCAATGCGCAGGCCGCTGTCGAGCTGGCCGCCATCAATTAACTGCCCCACCGGATCGGCCAGCTGACAGACCTGGCGCACGTCGCTGGCGATGCTGCTGAGGCGTTGCGGATTGAGTGTCAGCCGGTCGAGCAGCGCGGCGCTCATGCCGTTCTGACGCGCATCGGCTAAATCCAGCTCGTTGGCTGCCAGAATGTCTGCGCTCTCCGCCTCCAGACGGTCGGCAATGGTCATCAGAACCTGATTCTTTTCTGCCGTCGACAGATCGGCCACGGTGTAAGCTGCGGCACGCGCCGCTTTTCCCATCTCTTCAAGCATTGTCCGCTCCTTAACTGACGATCATGTCGTCGCGGTGAACCGCCACCGGGCCATATTCATATCCCAGGATCTCGCTGATCTGCTGGCTGTGATGACCAGCGATCATCCGCATCGCGTCGCTGTTGTAGCGTGAAACGCCGTGAGCGATATCCCGCCCCTGCAGACTGCGAATACGGATCACTTCGCCGCGCGAGAAATTCCCCTGGATCGCCCGGATCCCTTTCGGCAGCAGCGAACTGCCGCGTTCGATGATAGCCGCCAGCGCACCGTCATCGACAGTGAGCTCACCCGCCGGTGGCGCACCGAAAATCCAGCGTTTACGGTTTTCCAGCGGCGATTGCTGCGCATGAAAGCGCGTGCCGACCGGCTTGCCGTCAATCACATCGCTGATCACGCCGCTGCGGCTGCCCGAGGCGATGATCACATCGATACCGGCGCGACAGGCCACATCTGCCGCCTGAAGCTTGGTCGACATTCCGCCGGTGCCGAGACCCGATACGCTGTCGCCCGCCAGGGCGCGCAACGCATCATCAATCACATGCACGTCGCTGATCAGCTCAGCCTCAGGATTGTTACGCGGATCGGCGGTGAAGAGTCCCTGCTGATCGGTCAGCAGCAACAGCTTGTCGGCCCCGCCGAGCATCGCCGCCAGCGCAGAGAGATTGTCGTTGTCGCCCACTTTGATTTCAGCGGTGGCGACAGCATCGTTCTCATTGATGACCGGCACAATGTGGTTATCCAGCAGCGCACGCAGCGTGTCGCGGGCATTCAGGAAACGTTCGCGATCTTCCATGTCGGCACGGGTCAGCAACATCTGACCAATATGGATACCGTAGATAGAAAAGAGCTGCTCCCACAGCTGAATCAGACGGCTCTGCCCCACCGCAGCCAGCAGCTGCTTTGAGGCGATGGTCGGTGGCAGTTCGGGGTAACCCAGATGTTCGCGTCCGGCGGCCATTGCGCCAGACGTAACGATCACAATGCGGTGGCCTGCGGCATGCTGCTGCGCGCACTGACGAACCAGTTCCACCATGTGCGCCCGATTCAACCGGCGAGAGCCACCGGTGAGAACGCTGGTACCCAACTTGACCACTAAGGTCTGACTGCCACTCATATTTCCTGCCGTAGTGAAAAATTTTTACGAAAGGACGTTTTAACAGGAGTCGATAAGGAAGCCAACAGCCAGCGGGGGAAAAGCACGAAATTACGCGGACAAGGGCGTAGACCAAAAGTTCAGCCTTAACAAGAAATCACGAAAAGTGTCATAAAAAGTTCATCGCTGACGGGTAAAAAGTCCGTGTTTTACAAAAACTTTCATTTATTTACGGCGTTCACATTGGGATTGATAGCAAATGAAGAAAAGCACACTGGCACTGCTCCTCTCCACGCTGACGCTGGCTTCTGCCGCGCAGGCTGCCGAAATCTATAACAAAGATGGCAACAAACTGGACTTATACGGCAAAGTTAAAGCTGAGCATTACATCAGCGATAATGCCAGCCAGGATGGAGACAAGTCCTATACCCGTATCGGCTTTAAGGGTCAGACACAGATTAACGACCTGATGACCGGTTACGGTCAGTGGGAATATCAGTACAACGTTAACAACTCCGAAGGCAGTGACGCCAACAACGGCAACAAAACACGTCTTGGTTTTGCCGGTCTGAAATTCTCTCAGTACGGTTCGGTAGATTACGGTCGCAACTACGGCGTGCTGTATGACGTGGAAGCCTGGACCGACGTGTTCCCGGAATTCGGCGGTGACGGTACTGCCCGTTCTGATAACTTTATGACCCAGCGCGCCACCGGCGTCGCGACTTACCGCAACAACAACTTCTTTGGTCTGGTCGATGGTCTGAAGTTTGCGCTGCAGTACCAGGGCAAAAATGACGCTACCAGCACCAACGCCCGTACTGACATTAACCGTCAGAATGGCGACGGTTACGGTGCCTCACTCGGCTATGCCCTGGGTGATTCAGGTGTGAGCCTGATGAGTGCCATCACCTCATCTGACCGCACCAACCAGCAGCAGGCACGCGCCTATGGCGGCGGTGACCGTGCGGATTCCTGGGGCGCAGGCGTGAAGTATGATGCCAACAGCGTCTACCTGGCCGCAATCTATACCGATACCCGCAACATGACGCCAATCAGCGGCACCAACCGTAATACTGGCGCTGCCGTCGCGGGGGCAGCCAACAAAGCGCAGAACATCGAACTGGTTGCGCAGTATCAGTTTGATTTCGGCCTGCGTCCGTCAATCGGCTACGTACAGACCAAGGGCAAAGATATCGAAAACGGTATCGGCGATGCGGATCTGGTGAAATATATCGATGTGGGCGCGACCTACTACTTCAACAAAAACATGTCAGCCTTTGTTGATTACAAAATCAACCAGCTGGATGACGACAACGCGCTGTCGCTTAACAACGATGACATTGTCGCGATGGGTGTGACTTACCAGTTCTGATTTCAGGCTTATGCCGCACAGCATAAGCTACAGTATTTGTGAGCGTAAAAGTAAAAAAGGGCGAGTGTTTCCACTCGCCCTTTTTACGCGTTCTTTAACCGAACCACCCTATCAGGCGCTCAGCTTTACCGGTTTCTCATCGAAGTCGCTGGCGGGGATCAAATCCAGCTCGAACTCTTTCAGCATCGCTTTCAGACGGGTATGGAAATTCCGTAAGGTCTCTTCCACGCGCGCTGTATTCTCTTTGCCTTTAATGGTTGCCACTGACCAGTCACCCTCTTTATCGAACAGACCGATATGGTAGACATAGGTAAAGTGGTCAGGCTGCGCTTCCAGCTCCATCCACCAGCCCCAGAACTCACGCAGTTCCGGTGCCGGTTTCACATTAATGCAGGCAGCCAGGCAGTCGAAGAAGAACCGGGTTTCGCCACATTTCCCATCGCGAATATAAGGCCCAAGCTCCGTAAAGCGCTTAAGCAGGCGACTGCGGGGATGACCACTTGGTAACGTCATGCTGATTCTCCATAGTTTTTGACCGCTATACAGCCTTGATTTTCCGGACGGCCAGGGGATGTCATGTTTCGCTTAACGGCAGCCCGGAAGAATTCCGCTACTAGTTGTAGCAAATACTGTAAATTTTGCCAGTTACCTTTTTAAACGCTTCTCCAGCCAGTCGCAAATTTCATTCAGCGCCTTGTCGAAACTGGCCATCATCGGCTTCACCGGAATCAGCAACGCCTTACCGTCTGACGAAGAGTTAGCGATGAGCTTGCTCTCCTCTTCCGGGCTGAAAAGATCGTTTTGCCAGTAGCCCGACAGCATTGGTGTCGGCGTCCGGCGGCCCAGCAGTCCCTGGGTTTTCAGCGAATATCGATTGAGTTCGGTACGCAGCGCACTGTCAGAGGCGGTTGCCATGCCCAGCCGGCTCGCCAGCATATCCATATACATATCCGGGATCTCATCCTGCAACGCCGTCTGCGTCAGCAGTGCATGCACAATCGGGCCAAGACAGGCGACCCCACGCAGCCGCTGCGATTCCAGATAGGCCAGTCGTACGGCCACGTTAGCGCCAAAGCGATAACCAAACGCCGCCACGCGGGTATGGTCGATCCAGGGCACGTTTTTCAGATCGCGCAGCACCTGCTGATGCAGAAAGCTGGTGTCCTGATTCAGCGTCCATTTCACCGAGTTGCCTACCGACGGCACATCAATGGTCAGCATGGCGATGCCGCGCGGTGCAAGGTAATCATGGAACAGGCGATAGTGATCGCTCTGTAATGAGTCGAGCGCGCCACAGAACAGCACGGTGGGATAAGGCGCTTCAACGTCAGGCGGCATGTGCAGAAAGCCGTTAACCGGGCTGCCACCCTGAATGGCGAAAGTCAGCGGTTTCAGCTCGCCCGGCAGGCGTTGAGTCGCCTCTTCATAGGCGCGGTTCGCCAGCGTCTGCGCCTGGTCGGCCAGTTCATCCCCTTTTATATAGGGATAGGCCGCAACGCTGTAGAGATGCGCCGCGTGTAGCCAGTAGTCGCCCGCCTCGCTGTCGTCGGTGGCCTCCAGCGCTTTCTGCTGCCAGATACCCGCCTGTTTACACCATTCGAAATGCCAGTTGCCGCCGCGAAAACCTATTACAGTGTCGAGCAGCGTCTCATCAGTATGTTCAACATTGCTGATGGCAATACGTGCCAGCACTTCGCTGATCTCCTGCGGCGTCAGGCCACGCCATGTCCACATCAGCTTATTCAGCATACGATACCAGCCACGCTGGCTGTCACCATCCAGGGCTGAGTGGACATCCGAAGTAGCATGATGGTGGCGGCGAACCAGGGTTGAGGTTTCAGGATGTTTAAAGCGCGGTTTGAACAACTCCTCGCTGAGATTTTTGCTCGACATACTCACTTCTCCTGCAACAGAAACGGCGATGGCTAAGTGTACTGTACGGCAATTCGGGGTGCGAGGCACAGAAAGCACAACGCCCGGAAAACCGGGCGCTGTCTGATGTGTATCAATCAGTTTTTAACAATCGGCGGGATGTAGACCACACCCATATCCCACGGCTGCTCGATCCAGGTATCCTGCGGAATATCGACAATATAATCATCAACCAGTGAGCGACCGGCCGGTTTAGCGAAAATGGTGCAGAAACGCGCTTTCGGATACATCTCGCGAATCGCCTGGGCAGTGCCGCCGGTATCCACCAGGTCATCGATCACGATAAAGCCTTCACCGTCGCCTTCTGCGCGCTTCAGGACTTTCATTTCGCGCTGATGATCGTGGTCATAGCTGGAGATGCAGACGGTATCGACGTAGCGGATACCCAGTTCACGTGCCAGCAGCGAAGCCGGTACCAGACCGCCGCGGCTCACCGCGATAATGCCTTTCCACTGTTCAACAGGAAGCAGGCGCTGGGCCAGTTTACGGGCATGAATCTGAAGCATGTCCCAGGTAACGACGTATTTTTCGCTCATAGAATAGAAATCCCAGCCAACCGAGGTGGCGTAAAAATGTGCAACGGGGAAAAGGTTGCGCGAGATTATAAGGAGTTGACGCACTAAAAACCAGCACCCGCGCACTGGTTGCGGCTTTTTAGCGCGTCTGAGAGCGCACCCGGTAGAAAACAGTGATATTCTCGGGCCTGGCTCGTCAGATTCTCTGACGGCGATTTTTCACTGGAAACTCGCGATGTCCGGCCTCGCCGGTACACTGACACAGGAGACCTGTCGTGTCTGAATTGTCTCAACTCTCTCCACAGCCGCTGTGGGATATTTTCGCTAAGATCTGCTCTATTCCCCATCCCTCTTTTCACGAAGAAGCGCTGGCGAGTTACATCGTCGGCTGGGCCAAAGAGCAAGGCTTCTGGTGTGAGCGCGATCAGGTCGGCAACATCCTGATTCGTAAGCCCGCCACCGCAGGCATGGAAAACCGTACCCCGGTTGCGCTGCAGGCGCATCTGGATATGGTGCCGCAGAAAAATAATGACACCGTTCATGACTTCACCAAAGATCCGATTCAGCCCTGGGTTGACGGCGAGTGGGTGAAAGCGCGCGGCACCACGCTGGGCGCGGACAACGGCATCGGTATGGCTTCTGCGCTGGCAGTGCTGGCTGATAACAGCCTGACGCATGGCCCGCTGGAAGTGCTGCTGACCATGACGGAAGAGACCGGTATGGATGGCGCATTCGGTCTGCAACCCAACTGGCTGCAGGCAGAAATCCTGATCAACACCGACTCCGAAGAAGAAGGTGAGATCTACATGGGCTGCGCGGGCGGTATCGACTTCGTCACCACCCTGCCACTGACCCGTGAAGCGGTGCCTGCTGAATTCCAGACCCTGAAGCTGACGCTGAAAGGCCTGCGAGGCGGTCACTCCGGTGCCGATATTCATATGGGCCTCGGCAACGCCAACAAACTGCTGGCGCGCTTCCTGGCGGCACACGCTGCTGAACTGGATCTGCGTCTGCTGGCCTTCAGCGGCGGTACGCTGCGCAACGCGATCCCGCGTGAAGCCTTCGCTACCGTGGCGGTCGAGAGCCACAAAGCAGATGCGCTGAAATCAGCTGCGGCGCACTTCCTGAGCGCCATCAAAAATGAGCACGGCATCAAAGAGCCGAACATCGCACTGGTCACTGAGCCGCTCGCGCATCAGGGTGATGCCCTGAACGCTGACAGCCGCGATCGCTTCCTGAACCTGCTCAACAGCATGCCAAACGGCGTGATCCGCAACTCCGACGTGGCGAAAGGCGTGGTAGAAACCTCACTGAATATTGGTGTGGTGACCATGGAAGCCGATCATGCAGAGATCAACTGCCTGATCCGTTCGCTGATCGACACCGGCCGCGATTATGTGGTGCAGATGCTGACCTCACTGGGCCAGCTGGCCGTTGCACAGACCAAAGCGAAAGGCGGCTACCCTGGCTGGCAGCCGGATGCGGACTCCGCCATCATGGCGCTGACCCGTCAGACCTATATCGCGCTGTTTGATAAGACTCCGAACATTCAGGTGATTCACGCCGGTCTGGAGTGTGGTCTGTTCAAGAAGCCTTATCCGGAGATGGATATGGTATCGATTGGGCCGACCATCACCGGGCCGCACTCGCCTGATGAGCAGGTTCACATCGAAAGCGTAGGCCTTTACTGGAAACTGCTGACCACCCTGCTGAATGTGGTGCCAGAAAAGTAAACTAGGTTCCGGCCTGATGCCGGTCATCTCAGTGACCGGCACTTTTCCTGATCGGTGATGTTGACCTGTTCAGCCCGTCCCCGCCACTGTCCTCTTCGGTCACAACCTTTTAGCCATTGCGTAAGTTACCCCGCCCGAAATCTTTAAATTATTAAGGTCGTGTGGCTACGGAATTTACTCTCCTGACGACCACCCTGTAATATTTTCTGTGAAAATTGAAAAGAACAAGAATACATGAAAAATATCATGATGACCGGAAGGCCGTTTCCCTGCAAATAGCGGAAACCCGGAAATCGATGGACGACGACAGGGTCAGAGATATACGCACAACGATACTATCGATTTGGTTTAAACCATTTATGAATAACAGGAAAGCCACGATAAAAAACTATCGGAAGGCACTGTAAAAAACAGAAAGAAACCTTATGCTCTGCTACCCGCTGCTGGTTGCACTCTGCCTGGTTACTTTCTATGGTTATCCCTTCATCCTGCTGAATTTACCAGCGTTCATGAGGATGGGAATTTTAAAGAAGGTAAAATAACAAAGCTTAAAAGTGATTAAACCTGCGCTTCTGCTGCAGAGACAGTAATAAAATCTCGCATTTTCCCATCCCAACACCAGTATAAATTACAATAAAAATAAAAAATTGAATAAAATTTAAATCAACTCATTTTAATTCATAAATCTTTAACATCTTTAATGCTTTCTTTATTATCCTGTGCATCCAGCTTACTGACACACTCTTTGAGAAAAGATCATTACAGGCAATCTGTTTAATTATTACGATAATGTGATATACGGCACATCCCACCATTACCAGAATGGTATATTTCCCATGAAAAGCTGAACGGACAATAATACAAGGAGTGTATCACAATGGCCGCATTACAGTTTCCCTGCACAATATTTATCACCCGAAAGGCGATGGACGACTACAGTGCTGATGATATGCGCTGCGGCGATCTGACTGAAGCAGAGTTAAAATCCAAATACCGGCTGGATTACATTTCTGATCGGGTTGATCCCTGGACCCTGACTCTGCGTTCCTCACTGGATCGTCCTCAATCCATGTTCTGCTGTAATCTGCGTGGCCAGGGTCGAACGATTTCCCGCCAGCAGTGTGCTGAAATGCTATTTGATGAATTTCGATCGTTGTCCCGTAAATTTTCCCTGAGCAGGCCTTACAGTCACCTGATCGAAAAGATGATCACACATATGCAGAACAATAGCGGTAAGACCTTCCGTGATATGGCGTTGGATAGGGCTTTAGAAAATCATATTGTCAGTGATAAAAGTGAAAACAGCACTCGCTTATTGCTGGAGAAACATCTTAAAAAAGAAATAGATTGGAAGAATAGAATATATCTATTGGGAAAAGAAGAATTACGGAAAGTCGTTCTCAGGGGAAGGCTACCAAAATTCGACAGGTTACAGGATAATTATAATGGCATGGGGATTACCGTTCATGATATCTCGGCAATGCATATCACCATAAAATCACTGCATATTGATAATAACCACTATCGGGCAACGGTGCATTATAAATCACAGGATCATTTTGGTCTCGACAGTGCTGATATACTAAAGACAAAGTTCAGCCAGTTTCATTTTTTCCGCATCTGGTTTGTTCTTCAGAGATACAATCAATTTGGTTTTAAGCCCTTTATGACAAATATGGAAACCACTATAGAAATCATGGGGGATCGCAATGAAAAATAAAATAAAAACTCTTATTTTACTGACAGTTTTTGGCTTCACGCTGGCTGGTTACTTTCTATGGTCCGAACTCCGTCCTGTTAAAATCGTCAGAGTTCATGGAGGCGGAAATTTTAGTGATGTTTTAGTAAAAAACTTTCCGATTACAGATCGTGGAAAAATTGACTGGTGGTTAAAAAACAAAGACGCCCTGAAACGACAATATGACATCCCCAAACCAGCATCTTACGGTAATTATACCGTAAGTATCTGGTTGTTTGGAGAAGGCTACAAAGAAGATGATCAATATGACCGACTCTGTTTTTCTGACATGAAGCCACCCATGAACTGCATCGAGAAGGACAGGGTTTTTATAATCAGTTACAGCAAAAATAGTGGCATTACATATACTGTTGATGATGGAGAATACCGCATGGAAGATGACGGTAGAATAATAAAGGAACAAAGGTAATTCAATGTCCTGACAGGATAGCGGATAGCCGTTAAATAGGCTATTAGCCAGCAATAATTTTGACTTTAAAATAGTTATGAACAGTACTGCAAAAGGCCTTAAAATTATCGGAGGCTATAATAAAAGGCATCATTAAACAGGCGTCCCAGGTGCTTGCTGTTGCAGGGCTATTGATGGCAGGCTATTTTTTTGGTTAATCTCACGTCCGGTTGAGATCATTGCTATTCATAAAGGTCATCGTGGCTTCAGCGCTGTTTTAGTAAAAAGCTTTCCTTTAACCGATCACGGAAAGATCAACTGGTGGCTGACAGAAAGCAACAATATTAAGGAAAAATACCACATCCCCCTTTCCCGACTTCTGGCAGTAAAAAATAGCCGAAAAGCGATATAGGCATTCCTGCTTCAATCCCACATTATGTTGAGGCGACCATTTTTAGCTTTTAGCCAATACACTTCCAGCGCCGGGGTGATAAAGGCTTTATGCAGACGCCAGATATCCATGATTTCCATTTCATCATCTCTCAAATCCCCGTTGCCATCGCAGGCTCCGGGATAGACGCTTAGCTGGCACCAGACTCTTAAGTCACCCATACCCGGCTTTGACCTGGTTTTATAGCCTTAACTTTTTCACCAGCATGATTCGCTGCCTTTTCCGCCCTTTACCCCGCTATTCCGCCGCTTTCCCGCGCTTCGCTGGTTGTAGCCGCCATTATGTCCAGATGTCTGGATGGCTAATAAGATTTCGTGCTAGCTTATGCGCTTTCGGCTGTTGCCGCGCCTGAAGGTTCAGGAAAAAATGCGGCCAGTGATTCTTCAGGAGAGTAATGACATGCCAGGGTTAAACTGCCTTGAGATGCGTAACATCTCCATCGCTTTTGGCGGGTTTGCCGCGCTATCGTCGGTGGATTTCCGCAGTGAGGGCCATTCAGTTCATGCGCTGACCGGCGCTAACGGCGCGGGAAAGTCCACGCTGATGGCAATCCTTTCCGGCGCGCACAGCCACTACAGCGGCCAGATCCTGCTGGATGGTGAGCCGGTCTCTATCCGCACGCCGCGCGATGCGAAACAGCTGGGTATCCATCTGGTTCAGCAGGAAGTCGATGTCGCCCTGGTGCCGCAACTCAGCGTGGCGGAAAACATTCTGCTGGATCGGCTGGCAGAGCCAGGCCACCGCTATCGCTGGGGCGCGATCCGCCGTCAGGCGCGGACCTTGCTGGCTCAGCTCGACGTGGCGCTGGACGTCAACCGGCTGGTGGAGCGCTGCACCCTGGCGGAGAAACAGCAAATTCTGCTGGCGCGGGCGCTGTCGCATCACTGCCGCTTCCTGATTCTCGACGAACCCACTGCCCCGCTGGATCAGCATGAAAGCGAGCGGCTGTTTGCCGTGGTACGTCGCCTGAAGGCCAGCGGCATCGGCGTGGTGTTTATCTCTCACCGTATCCATGAACTCAAAGCGATCTGCGACCAGCTGACGGTGCTGCGGGACGGCCGGTTGATCGAAACCGGCCCGATGGCGGCGCTGAGCGGCGAACAGATCGTGGAGAAGATGCTGGGCCATCAGCTGACCGATATCTTCCCGGCCCGCCGTGCACAGCAGGTACAGCCGCTGCTGCTGGCGGTTGAGGGACTGCACGATGAGCAACTGCTGCAGGATATCTCGCTGCGGCTGCACAAAGGCGAAATTCTGGGGATTGCCGGACTGGCCGGTGCGGGCAAAACCGAACTCTGCAAAGCGCTGTTTGGTGCCAGCAAAAGCCGCATCAGTCGCGGCGAACTACACGGTCAGCCATGGCAGCCCCGTTCCCCGCACGACTCCGTCAGTCGCCGCATGGCGCTGGTTCCTGAAGAGCGGCGTAAAGAGGGGATCTTTATTGATGAGTCGGTGGCGATGAACCTCAGCGTCAGCGCGGACGACAGCTTTTCGCGCTGGAGCCTGTTCGGGCATCGCCAGGCATGGCGCTGGGCGGAGCAGGTTATTCAGCAGTTACAGGTGCGCACCACCGGCCCGGCACAGACACTGCGACGCCTTTCCGGCGGCAACCAGCAGAAGGTAGCGATTGGCAAATGGCTGCGCAACAACGCTGACGTGCTGATCTTCGATGAGCCAACCAAAGGCGTCGATATCAAAGCCAAAACCGAGCTATTCACCCTGATCGACAACCTGGCGCGCGAGGGTAAAGGCATCATCTACGCGTCGGGTGAATTTTCTGAACTGGTCGGCTTATGCGACCGGATTTGCGTGCTCTGGGATGGACGCATTGTGGCCGAGCTGGCTGCACGCGACGTCACCGAAGAGACGCTTTTGCTCTATTCCACCGGAGGAACCCCTGCGTGAGCAGCAAAGAAACCAGCCTGAATCTGACCCCCTCGCCGTGGCGTCACCAGTTGTTCGACTTTCTCTATAAATGGGGCATGTTGCTCACGGTGGTAATCCTGATCGCCGCCTTTGGCCTTGCCTCCGACAGCTTCCTTGAACCCAACAACATCATCAATATTCTGCGATCCATTGCCATTGTTACGGTGATTGCGATCGGCGTCTCGATCTCGCTGACCGTGGGCGGCTTCGATCTGTCGGTCGGCTCGACCGCCTCGCTGGCCAATGCGTTAGTGATTTCGCTGTTTGTCTGGTACGGCTTCGGTACCACAGCCGCGATCCTGATCACCCTTGCACTCTGCACTCTGGTCGGGCTGTTTAACGCCTTCCTGATTGTGATCCTGCGCATCCCGGACATGCTGGCTACGCTGGCAACATTGTTTGTGATTCAGGGTGTGGCGATGACCTACAGCTTTGGCGGGTCGATCACCGAGAACATGGTGCTGCCGAGCGGTGATATGGCGGAAGGCACCATTCCGGCCACGTTTGGCCTGCTCGGCCAGGTGCCGACCATCGTCATCATTATGCTGGTCGTCACCGTCGCCGCGCAGCTGGCGCTGTCCCTGACCAAACATGGCCGGCGGATGTACGCGCTGGGCGGAAATCCGGAAGCGGCGCGCCTCTCCGGCATCCGCACCACCCGCTACCGGGTGCTGGCTTATGTGATCGCCTCACTGCTGGCCGGTCTGGGCGGTATCCTGCTCGCCTCGCGTATCGGTTCATCGCAGGTGAATGCCGGGAGCGGCTACCTGATGGATGCCGTCGCGGCGGCGTGGATTGGCTTCTCACTGGCAGGCTCCGGCAAACCCAATGCGCTGGGCACGCTGGTCGGCGCGGTTATTCTCGGCGTGCTGCAGAACGGCCTGGTGATGCTCTCTGTTCCCTACTACGCCATGGACATTATTAAAGGGCTGGTGCTGGCTTTAGCACTGGCGATCACCTATATCCAGCGCCGCTGAGGCGCATTTACCGGAGTTGATAACAATGCAAAAAATAACACTCTCGCTGCTGGCCCTGAGCCTGCTGAACGCCAGCGCCGCCTTCGCGGACACGGTCAACCCGGTGCCTGCGGCTATCGCCAGCCATGATGGCCCAATCCGTATTGCGGTGATCCGCAACCTCGGCTCCGATGACAACACCACCCAGTTTGTTGCTGGTGCCATTCAGCAGGGCCGCCAGTTGGGCTTCAAGGTCAGCACCTTCCTGAGCAACGGCGACGATGCGCGCTTCCAGGATTTCGTGAATCAGGCGATCAGCCAGAAATATGACGGCATCGTGCTGTCGCACGGTAAAGCGCCCTACGCCAGCGGACTGGTGAAGCGCATTGCCGACGCGGGCATCAAGCTGTCAGTATTTGATACGCCGGTGGATAGCCCGATTCCGGGCGTCACGGTCACTGCACAGGATGACGCTTCACTGGCGCAGTTGTCGCTGGGCCAGCTCATCCATGATTTCAACGGCAAGGCGAATATCGTCAAGCTGTGGGTCGCCGGTTTCCCACCGATGGAACGCCGTCAGGTAGTGTATGAAAAGCTGCTGAAAGAGAACCCGGGCATTCATCAGCTGGAGTCGATTGGTGCAGTTTCGACTGACGTTCAGGGCGATACCGCCAACAAAATTGGTGCGATTCTGGCGAAATACCCGAAAGGAAAAATCGACGCGATCTGGGGTGCGTGGGATGCCTTCAGCCAGGGCGCTTACAAAGCGCTGCAGGAGAATGGGCGAACCGAGATCAAGCTCTACAGCATTGATGTCTCGAACCAGGATTTGCAGCTGATGCGCCAGAAAAACAGCCCGTGGGTGCAGACGGTAGCAGTCGATCCGAAAACCATTGGCGCGGTGAATATGCGGCTGGTGGCGAAGAAGATTGCCGGTGAAGAGACGCCAGCGACTTACCAGTTTAAAGCCGCGTCAATCTCTCAGCAGCAGCTCAACAGCCAGCCTGGCGCAGTGAATGTCGCGTCGCTGAACAAGATCATTCCGGGCTGGGGCAGCAATGAAGATTTCGTCGCGCCGTGGTTTGCCACCCTTGAGGCGAAATATAAGAAGTAATCCAGCGTCAGCCTGCCCGATGGGTGAGGCTGACCGTTACAGACCCAGCAGCAGCTGACGCTCTAGCTGGGGATCCACCATGGTGACATGCAGTCCAACCAGCCGCACGCCGCGCCCGGCACGACGCTCATCCCAGGTTTTCCGGGCGATGGCAATCATGTCCTCTTTATTCAGTACCGGCCAGATATGCTCCTGGGTCGTCTGCTGAAAATCACTGAACTTGAGTTTGACGCCCTGACGCGCCACCTGCTTGTCGGGTCGGATCTGCGTCAGCCGGCGATCCAGTTCGGCATAGAGAAAATCGATAATCTCCAGGCAGGCATCCCAGTCGCTGATATCTTCCGCCAGCGTGCGTTCTACTCCCAGCGATTTTCGCTCACGCTCCACGATGACGCTGCGGTCATCAATGCCATTGCTGCGCTCCCACAGCACCCGGCCAAACTTACCAAAGCGCTTCAGCAACAGCGCCAGATCGGCCTTCTGCACGTCGCCGCAGGTTACCAGTCCCATCTCTTCCAGCTTTTTGGCCGAGACCTTGCCGACGCCGGGGATCTTCGCCAGCGGCAGCGTCAGCAGAAAACCGGCCATCTCCGGCGGGGTAATGACGAACTGTCCGTCCGGCTTATTCAGATCAGAGGCGATCTTTGCCAGAAACTTGATCGGGGCGATGCCCGCTGAAGCGGTCAGCCCGGTTTCACGGTAGATGGTGGCGCGGATCTCCTGCGCCATCAGCGTGGCAGAGCCGTGACAGTGCGGGCTGTCGGTGACATCCAGATACGCTTCATCAAGGGAGAGCGGTTCGATCAGCGGGGTGTAGCGGGTAAAGATGTCGCGGATTTGTGTGGAGGCTTCTTTATAGGCGTCGAAGCGTCCGGGCAGCAGACGCAGATGCGGGCATAACTTCAGGGCCATGCCGGTTGGCATTGCGCTGCGCACGCCAAATTTGCGGGCCGGATAGTTGGCTGTACTGATCACGCCACGACGTTCACGGCTGCCACCAATAGCGATCGGGATGTCGCGCAGCTGGGGATTATCACGCATCTCCACCGCGGCATAGAAGCAGTCCATATCGACATGAATGATTTTACGCATACCCCCTCCGGCACTGGATAAGTATACAGTTGGCAGGGGTAACTGCAATATTTGTCGCGTCCACAATTAAAGTTTACAAATTTGTGGCCGAATATCTTTCAGTAAATCGCGAATTTGGCTGACGCCGTCTTGCTAAAAAAACAGACAATGTTTAATGTTGCGCTGCGGTAGCGGACAGTTCCGATAATGCAAACAGAGACGCACAATTTGCGTCATGTTCTCTTCACCTCAAGGTATACACAGCATGGGCAAAATCGCACTCCTGTTTGCGATGATTTTACTGCCAGCCCTCAGCATGGCAATGACACCCGAACCCGTCTCAACGGCACCGGTCAGCAAAGAATTAAAGAAGCAGTTACTCGGCACCCCGGTCTATATCCAGATCTTCAAGGAAGAACGCACACTCGAACTCTACGGCAAAATCGGTAACGAATACCGCCTGCTGGATACCTACCGCATCTGTAACTTTTCTGGTGGCCTCGGCCCGAAACGCCGTGAAGGCGATTTCAAAAGCCCGGAAGGTTTTTACAACGTGAAACTGAGTCAGCTGAAGCCAGATAGCCGCTTTTATCGCGCCATCAACATTGGCTTCCCGAATCAGTTCGATCGGAATCAGGGCTACAGCGGCAACTATCTGATGATTCATGGCGACTGTAAGTCGATTGGCTGCTATGCAATGACTAACGCCTACATGGATGAGATTTTTACTTATGTGAACGCGGCGCTGCGTAATGGCCAGCAGGATGTCAGCATCAGCATCTATCCGTTCCGCATGACCGACAGCAACATGCAGCGTCACCGCTACTCCAGCGATGCCAGTTTCTGGCAGCAGTTACAGCCAGGATACGCTTACTTTGCTAAATATCACCAGCCGCCGATGGTTAATGTCGCCAGCGGTAAATATGTGATGAACAGCAGCCCGGCACCGGTTTTAGCCAGTCCCGAAGCGGCTTCCCGTTCATTCCTGGCGCTCTCCAAGGCAGAATAACGCCCATTCACCTGGCGCAATCCGCTGCCAGGTTTCATTGGCCGTCAGTGGCTGCGTAGCAATCACCGTCACCACGTCATGCGGCGTGGTGTGCTGCTGAAAATCGACCTCCACATCCTGATCCAGTAACTGCGCCCGGCCAAACGGTGCGCGGCGGGTGATCCAGAACAGGTTGGTGGAGCAGAAGGCCATCAGATACCGGCCATCTGACAGCAGCATGTTAAACACGCCCTTCTGCCGCAACGTTACAGCCAGCTCACCGATAAAACGAAACACCGCAGGCCAGTTGCCCGGCGTGCGCGGATAGCGTGTCGCCAGCTGATGCAGGATCCAGCAAAACGCCTTCTCGCTGTCCGTTTCGCCTACCGGCCGGAATGTGCCGGTCTCCAGCTGACGATAACCCTTGAGCTGACCGTTGTGCGCATAGGTCCAGTTACGGCCCCACAGCTCGCGGGTAAACGGGTGAGTATTTTCCAGCGATACCTGACCGCGATTCGCCTGGCGGATATGCGCCACCACCGAATGCGATTTGATCGGATACTCCTGCACCAGACGCGCGATCGGCGAGTTAAAGCTCGGCAGCGGATCTTTAAACGTACGACAACCTTTATCTTCGTAAAAGGTAATGCCCCAGCCATCTTTGTGAGGCCCGGTTCCACCGCCACGCTGAACCAGTCCGGTAAAGCTGAAACAGATATCCGTGGGAACATTGGCGCTCATCCCGAGCAATTCGCACATAGCCACCGCCTATGATTTTGCGGCCTCCCGTCAGGCAGGAGGCCAGCGCTGTTATTTCACCATCTCTTTTTCGATCAGCAGCATCAGGATATGGATCACTTTAATGTGGATCTCCTGGATGCGATCGGCATAACCAAAGTGTGGCACCCGGATTTCAATGTCGGCACTCCCTGCCATCTTACCGCCATCTTTACCGGTCAGGGTGATCACTTTCATCCCCTGCGCACGGGCGGCCTCAATCGCTTTAATGATGTTGGCAGAGTTACCGGAGGTTGAGAGGCCCAGCAGTACATCGCCCGGACGCCCGACCGCTTCCACATAACGTGAGAAGACATAGTCATAACCAAAGTCATTACTGACGCAGGAGAGATGGCTGACATCAGAGATGGCAATCGCCGGATAGCCAGGACGATTTTCACGGTAGCGACCGGTCAGCTCTTCGGCGAAATGCATCGCATCGCAATGTGAACCGCCATTACCACAGGAAAGCACCTTGCCGCCGGCCTTAAAGCTGTCAGCCAGCAGCACCGCAGCACGTTGGATCGCATGGATATTGGCGTCGTCGCTGAGGAATTTATTCAGCGTATCAGCAGCTTCATTAAGCTCAGAGCGGATGATGTCCTGGTACATAGGGATGTCCTTTTTTGGGAGAGGTTAATCGCAGCAAGTTTAACGGAATGGCCGGTAAGCGCAAAGCGTCATGCCACGCAGGGCCAGGTAGTGACGGTAATTACCACTGCCGCAGGTGATGCAAAAATGGGCTAAAAACGGTTTTTGTGAGGCAGGTTGTAATTGCGATGTAAACAAATTGATAAATCCGGCCAACTACTCTAAACCTCTCTACATAACAGGTCAGACCTCTTACTACTTGGAGCGGTTCATTATGATGGTTGTCTCGATACTTGCCACGGTGGCGCTGATTGCCGCCCTGTTCTATCACCGCCTGTCGTTACGGCTCAGCAGCGCAATCCTGTTGCTGTGGACTGCGGCGATGGCTGTTGCTCATCTCTGGACGCCGTGGCTACTGCTGCCGCTGGCGATCATCCTGCTGCCGTTTAACCTGCCGTCGCTGCGTCGCAGCCTGTTTTCAACGCCGATCTTTCAGCGCTTCCAGAAGGTGATGCCGCCGATGTCGCGCACTGAGAAAGAAGCCATTGAGGCGGGCACCACCTGGTGGGAAGGCGATCTGTTCCAGGGCAAACCGGACTGGCAGAAGCTGCACAACTATCCGCAGCCGCGCCTGACGGCTGAAGAGCAGGCTTTTCTCGATGGCCCGGTTGAAGAAGCGTGCCGCATGGCCAACGATTTCCAGATCACCCATGAGCTGGCCGATATGCCGCCGGAACTCTGGGCTTACCTGAAAGAGCATCGTTTCTTCGCAATGATCATCAAGAAAGAGTATGGCGGACTGGATTTCTCCGCCTATGCGCAGGCTTGCGTGCTGCAAAAACTGTCGGGCGTCTCCGGGATTCTGGCGATTACCGTGGGTGTGCCTAACTCACTGGGTCCGGGCGAACTGCTGCAGCACTACGGCACCGAAGAGCAGAAAAATCACTATTTACCCCGGCTGGCACGCGGCGACGAGATCCCCTGCTTTGCGCTGACCAGCCCGGAAGCGGGTTCAGATGCCGGGGCGATCCCCGATACCGGCGTCGTCTGCATGGGCGAATGGAAGGGTCAGCAGGTGCTCGGCATGCGCCTGACCTGGAACAAACGCTACATTACGCTGGCACCGATCGCCACCGTGCTGGGCCTGGCATTTAAACTCTCCGACCCCGATCATCTGCTCAGCGACAACGAGAATCCTGGCATTACCTGTGCGCTGATACCAACGAATACCCCCGGCGTGGAAATCGGCCATCGCCACTTCCCGCTTAACGTGCCGTTCCAGAATGGACCGACGCGCGGCAGCGATATCTTTGTGCCGATTGACTATATTATCGGCGGTCCGGAAATGGCCGGTCAGGGCTGGCGGATGCTGGTGGAATGTCTGTCAGTGGGTCGAGGTATTACGCTGCCATCGAACTCGACCGGCAGCCTGAAAAGCGTGGCGCTGGCGACAGGTGCGTATGCCCATATCCGGCGTCAGTTCCGCGTCTCTATCGGTAAGATGGAAGGGATTGAAGAGCCACTGGCGCGCATTGCCGGTAACGCTTACGTGATGGATGCGGCGGCCACGCTGATTACGGCCGGTATTATGCAGGGTGAAAAACCGGCGGTGCTGTCGGCGATTGTTAAATATCACTGCACCCATCGCGGTCAGCGCGCCATTATCGATGCCATGGATATTGCCGGTGGTAAAGGCATTATGCTCGGCAACAGCAACTTCCTGGCCCGTGCCTATCAGGGTGCACCTATCGCTATTACCGTGGAAGGCGCGAACATTCTGACGCGTAGCATGATTATCTTCGGACAGGGCGCGATTCGCTGTCATCCTTATGTTCTGCAGGAGATGGCAGCAGCAGCCAGCAACGATGTTAACGCCTTTGATCAGGCGCTGTTCAGCCATATCGGTCACGTGGGTAGCAGCACCATGCGCAGCTTGTGGCTGGGCTTAACTGCCGGACGTACCAGTGCCAGCCCGACCCGCGATGGCACCCGCCGTTATTACCAGCACCTGAACCGCATCAGTGCCAACCTGGCGTTGCTCTCTGATGTGTCGATGGCGGTACTGGGCGGCAGCCTGAAACGTCGCGAGCGTATCTCGGCGCGTCTGGGCGATGTGCTGAGCCAGCTCTATCTCGCCTCGGCGACGCTGAAACGCTATGACGATGAAGGCCGTCACGAAGCTGATATGCCGCTGGTTCACTGGGGCGTGCAGGATGCGCTGCATCAGGCGGAAGTGGCCATCGACGATCTGCTCCGCAACTTCCCGAATCGTCTGGTGGCGGGCGCATTGCGGATGACGATTTTTGCAGGCGGTCATCACTGCCCTGCTCCATCTGACCGTCTGGATCATCAACTGGCAAAAATGCTGCAGCAGCCGTCAGCCACCCGCAGCCGTCTGGGCCGTGGCATGTACCTGACGCCAAGCGAGCATAACCCTGCCGGCCAGCTGGAACAGGCGTTGCAGGATGTGATGGCGGCAGAAGTGATTCATGACAGGCTGTGCAAACAGACGAAGCAGCACCTCTCCTTTACCCGGCTGGACGCGCTGGCGAAGCGTGCACTGGATCAGGGCTGGATTGATGCTAAAGAGGCTGACGTGTTGCAGCGTGCTGAAGCCAGTCGTCTGCGTTCGATTAACGTCGATGAGTTTGAGCCGGAGGCACTGGCAGTACCTGTGCCAGAGAAAGCGCCTCAGCCTGCGTCACGGACGAGTGAGGCAGCCTAGGTTTAGCGTTGCTCTGCAGCACTGGCTCAGGGAGCATACGCCTTCCGTAAAGACGCAAAAACGCCATCCATGGCATGCTCGGCCCGCACGATTACGCACCTCATCCCTGAGGTGCGCCCGTTGCCGGGCCAACGCGTTGCGTTGTTCAAAAACGCTCCCGGCGTTTTTGTCCATGGCCCGCGATGCTTTACTCCAGGCGTATGCTCCCATCGCTTGAAGTTCAGCGCTCTTCATCAGTAGGGCGGCACTATGCCAAATCAGGGGAAATCTGACCGCAATAATTAAGCCCAAAGCGCAGGGGACAGGGTCAGAAGAGGAAAGCGTCCCGCGTCAGGACGACGCGGGCCGAGCGAGCCAGGGATGGCTTTAGCGACTTTCCGATCTGACCCTTTTTCCGGCGCGGGCACGCCCTCACAGCTGGCCTTTGCTTTACCTGAAAGCCGACATCATGTCGGCTTTTTTTATCCTGCCTGACGGATGCGGGCAATCAGCGCATCCACATCCTCTACATGATCGGCCGCCAGAATCAGCGTGCGTCCCAGATTAATTGCATTACGGATGCAGTTGGTACGCATTGCCGGATCGGCAATCAGCTTCATATCCGCCACATGTGACATCCCCACAGTGCGGCGAATCAGTTCTGTCCCGCAGTAACCGATGGTATCAGCCCATACTTTCCGCAGAAACGCTTCCGCATAACCTGGATAAGCCAGCGCCTCATCGCGGGTTTTCTCTGCCGCCAGCGCCAGGAAGCCTGAAGCAAAGGTCGTCCAGACCTTATGCACATCGCTGAGGCGCTGCTCGCGTGCATCGGCAGCCTCACGCGGTGCCAGCAAACCCGGCAGGCCGCAGTAGTTAATCAGCAGGTTGCCTACCGCAGTACCGACATCAAACCCGATGGGACCAAAATAACCAAATTCTGCATCAATCGCCTTCAGGCTGCCATCAGCAACGAAAATCGAGCCGCTGTGAATATCCCCATGCAGTAGCGCTTCGGCATGGGCAAAGAAACGATGCTTAAGACCGCCCACCGCAATGCGCAGCGCATCGTCATTGCGCAGGCTGGCGACCAGCGGTTCAAGTGCTTCGGGATAACTGTTGCGCTCATGATTCGTGTAGGGGTCGTTGAAGAAAAGATCTTCGGTGATCTCACACATTTCCGGATTAATGAAACGCGCCACTTCCGTTTTTTTCTGATGCGGATGCAGGATGAAATCGGAAGTATGGAACAGGGTTTGTGCCAGATAGTCGCCTAACTGCTGAGCGGCTTCCGGGTAATAAGCACCTTTCACCAGCTCACCGCGCCAGATGCGATGGCTGGAGAGATCTTCCATCACCATTACCGCCAGATCCGCATCGTAATGCGTGATCTTCACCGTGTGCTGCGGACAATATTTGTAGTGCTCGACCAGCGTCTGCGCTTCCAGCCGCGCCCGATCCAGCGTCAGCGGCCAGGACTCCCCCACGCAGCGCACATAAGGCAGTGCCTGCTTAACGATGACGCGACTGATGTCCTGATCGTCATAAATCTTAAACACCAGGTTGAGGTTGCCATCACCAATCTCTTCTGCGCTGCTCAGCGCGGCAGGATTGTCCACGCCCCCAAATTGTCGGGCATATTCCACAGCATCAGCAGCAGTAAAGGTACGGTATTGCGACATTGCCTGTTCCTCATCATTCGAAGGGGGTAATTCAGGTGTAATAAGCCGTTCAGACGTCTATACATCCGTTCAGCATGTTGGCACAATACGCATCATTAACGCAACATGGATTTCACCCACAATGCAGACACTTCAAACCACCAGCTTACAGGTTCGTGACAATCAGCTCTGGATTCTGGATCAGCAGGCCCTGCCGCAGCAGAAGAACTGGCTACCCGCGCACAGCGTGCCTCAGCTGATTGAACATATTCATGCGCTACGGGTGCGCGGTGCGCCGCTTATCGGCCTTTCCGCCTCGCTGCTGCTGGCGCTGCTGGCAGAACAGGGACAGACGCATCCTGAACTGGTGCAGGCGCTGGAAACCCTGCGCGCTGCGCGCCCTACCGCCGTCAACCTGATGAACAATCTCGACCGGATGAAAGTGGCGCTGGCTAAGCCGGACTTTGCCCCCGCGCTGGCTCAGGAAGCCTGGCGGCTGGTTCAGGAAGATAAGCAACTGTGTGACGCTATCGCTGATGCCGGTTGCACGCTGGTGAAACCCAACAGCCAGCTGCTGACTCACTGCAATACAGGTGGGCTGGCAACCGCTGGCGTGGGCACCGCGCTGGGCGTCATTGCCCGCGCTCATCAGCTGGGGCTGATTAAGAATGTCTGGGTGGATGAGACCCGTCCGCTGTTACAGGGTGGTCGCTTAACCGCCTGGGAACTGGGCGAGCTGGCGGTTCCTTACACCCTGATTACCGACTCCATGGCCGCCAGCCTGATGGCCCGTGGAGAGGTAGATGCTGTGTGGGTCGGCGCTGACCGCATTGCCGCCAACGGCGATGTCGCGAATAAGATCGGCACCTACAGTCTGGCGGTGCTGGCCCATTATCATCAGATCCCGTTTTACGTCGCGGCCCCGCATACCACACTGGATCGCAGCTGTCCGGACGGCGCATCGATTCCCATTGAGCAGCGCGCCGCCAGCGAAGTGACGGGCGTTGCCGGCAGTTTTGGCAGCCTACAGTGGGCACCGGAAGCGGCGAAAGTCTACAACCCGGCATTTGATGTCACGCCCGCCGCCCTGATCAGCGGCTGGGTTCTGGACACCGGGGTAGTCACGCCTGACCAGGTGCAGAACGGAATTTTCCAGCCGCAGTAACGCTCTGCGAGGCGTTTGCCGCTTATAGCAAACGCCTCACATCATCGGCTGACCATTTACGCCAGACGCGGATAGGCATCCGCGATCTTATCGCCGGTAAAGTTCGCTACCCAGCCTTCCTGATTATCGAAAATCCGGATCGCCGTGAAGTGCGGTGACGATCCCATATCAAACCAGTGCGGCGTTCCCGCCGGCACCGAAATCAGATCGTTTTTTTCGCAAAGGATCTGCAGGATCTCGCCATCCAGATGCAGGCAGAACAGCCCGGCCCCCTCAACAAAAAAACGCACCTCATCTTCGCCGTGCGTATGTTCAGAGAGAAACTTCTCACGCAGCACGGTTTTCTGCGGATTATCGGCACGCATACTGATCACGTCCCAGCTCTGATAGCCCTTCTCCGCCACCAGCCGATCGATCGCATGCTGATAGGCGTTGATTACCGTTTCGGGATCCGGGTTTTGACCCAGATCGCGATCGGCTTCCCAACGCTCAAAACGGACGCCTTTGGGGCTCAGGCGTTCACGAATTTCTTCCGCGTCGGTGCTGTGCCACACCGGCTGGCTGGCTTCGTGGTCGGTAAAAATAGTCAGTGCGCTCATCCTAAATCGACTCCGGGTTAATCTGGGAAAAATCCGTCACCTGACGATGGCGGCTCTCGCCGTCCGCATCGCCACGCAGTAGTTGCAGCGTCTGCCAGCCCGCCTCAGCGGCGGCATCCAGCTCCTGATGAATATCGGAGAGAAACAGCAGCTGCTCCGCTGGCTGACCAATTTCAGCGGCGATAGCGCGATAGGCTGCGACTTCGCGTTTGGCACCCACGTGCGTATCAAAATAGCCGCTGAAGAGGTCAGTAATATCACCTTCGTCGCTGTAGCCAAATAACAATTTCTGCGCCGCAACCGAGCCGGAGGAATATACATAGAGTTCAATGCCCTGCGCCTTCCAGCGCCTCAGTGCAGGCAGGACGTCGGGATAGAGATGACCGGTAAAGCTGCCATTAACATAGCCATCGCGCCAGATCATGCCCTGCAGTGCTTTCAGACCGGTTGATTTGCGATCCTGGTCCATAAACCCGAGCAGAATCTCTGTCACCGCATTCAGGTCGGCCTGCGGCTGACCGGCCTCCTCACGCACCGACTGCAGTGCTGCGGCGACCTCAGGCTGGTGCGCATTGTCACGCAGGAAGTCCGGCAGATGCTGACGGGCATAGGGAAACAGGATGTTATGTACAAAGCGGATATCGCTGGTAGTGCCTTCGATATCAGTAACAATGGCGCGAATCATGCTTTCTCCAGCAGGCGGCGTTGACGTTCACATTCAAATAAAAATTCCAGACCTTCCAGATGACGACGCGCTTCGCTGACATCCCGGCCCCAGCAGGTTAAGCCGTGGCCGCGCAGCAGGAAGCCGTAACGCAGCGGAAAGCGGGCGGCGTAATCTTCGATTTCTGACGCCAGCGCCGCGATGTCCTGGCTGTTGTCGAACACGGGAATTGCCAGCGTATCCAGATGGGTGTGCTGGCCAGTTAATGATTTCTGCATCTCATAGCCGTGAAGCAGCAGCGCCGCACCCTGCTCTACCCGCGACAGCACGGTCGAATTCACCGTGTGGGTATGCAGCACCGCGCCCGCCTCGGGGAAGAGGCGATAGATCATCGTGTGCAGCCCGGTTTCTGCCGACGGCTTACGGCCAGAAAGCGACTGGCTGGTGGCAATATCGACCTCGATAAAGTCATCCCGCGTCAGCGTGCCTTTATCTTTGCCTGATTCGCTCAGCAGACAGACGTGCTCATCGCGGCGTACGGACATATTCCCGCCGGTGGCCGGTGCCCAGCCTTTTGCGCCAATCCAGTGACAGGCGACGACCAGCTGATCTAACGGAAGACTCTGCGACATAAAGGTTCCTTGCGATAAAAGGTGATCCCGGGTAACCACGCGCAGCCAACGCCGCTGACGCGCGGAATATAACGCATTTAGCCATCTAAGCGTCTTGATTGCCAAATACTACCATCCTGTTTATAGTGGCACAAACACCGGGTGACACCGCATCAATCTTCACGCTTAAGGCCTGACATCATGACGCAGCACAACCTGATCCCCGAGAGTAAACTCCCTTTGCTCGGCACCACCATTTTCAGCCAGATGAGTGCGCTGGCGCAGCAGCATAACGCCATCAACCTCTCTCAGGGCTTTCCCGATTTTAGCGGCCCGGACTATCTGCAGCAGCGACTGGCATATCACGTCAGCCAGGGCGCGAACCAGTATGCGCCGATGACCGGTGCGCTGCCGTTACGTGAGGCGATAGCAGAGAAAACCGCGCGGCTTTATGATTATCGTCCTGATGTCGAAACAGAGATTACGGTGACGGCGGGCGCAACCGAAGCGCTTTATGCGGCGATTACCGCGCTGGTGCGGCCGGGCGATGAGGTGATCTGCTTTGATCCCAGCTACGACAGTTATGCGCCTGCGGTAGAGTTGTCGGGCGGCGTGATGAAACGCATTACGCTGCAGCCGCCCGCTTTCCGGGTGGACTGGCAGGCGTTTGCTGCGCTGCTGAGTGATAAAACCCGGCTGGTGATCCTGAATACGCCGCATAATCCCTCCGCCACCGTCTGGCAGCAGCCCGATTTCGCTGCGCTGTGGCAGGCGATTGCTGCGCGGCCGGTCTATGTGCTGAGCGACGAAGTCTATGAGCACATCTGCTTCGATGATGCAGGCCACGCCAGCGTGCTGGCACATACCGAACTACGCCAGCGCGCCATCGCGGTGTCGTCGTTCGGCAAGACTTTCCACATGACCGGCTGGAAAGTGGGCTATTGCATTGCCCCTGCGGCAATCAGTGCTGAACTGCGCAAAGTGCATCAGTACCTGACCTTCTCGGTAAATACCCCGGCGCAGCTGGCGATCGCCGATATGCTGCGTGAGCATCCGGAACACTATCTTGAGCTGCCAGCGTTTTATCGCGATCGCCGCGATCGGCTGGCGACGGCGCTGAGCAACAGCCGCTTTAAGGTGCTGCCCTGCGAAGGCACCTACTTTTTACTGGTCGATTACAGCGCCATCTCCGATCTGGATGATGTCAGTTTCTGCCAGTGGCTGACCCGTGAAGTCGGCGTCGCCGCGATTCCACTGTCGGTGTTCTGCGCCGATGCTTTCCCCTATAAACTGATACGCCTCTGTTTTGCCAAACAGCCGGCGACATTAGATGCCGCCGCGGAGCGCTTATGTCAGCTTTGAAAATCACGCTATTGCAGGAGACGCTGAACTGGATGGATGGCGAGGCCAACCTGCGCCATTTTGACGAGCAACTGGCCGGACTCACCGGACGCGATCTGATTTTACTGCCGGAGATGTTTACCACCGGCTTTGCAATGGAAGCGGCGAAAAGCTCGCTGCCTCAGGCGCAGGTAGTGGAGTGGCTGCATCAGCATGCCCGCCGCACCGATGCCCTGGTCGGCGGCAGTGCGGCGATCCAGACAGAACACGGCGCGGTAAATCGTTTCCTGTTGGTCGAGCCCGACGGCACGCTGCATCAGTATGACAAGCGTCACCTGTTCCGCATGGCGGACGAGCATCACCACTATCTGCCTGGCGAACAGCGGCAGGTGTTTGAGTGGCGCGGCTGGCGCATTCTGCCGCAAATCTGTTACGACCTGCGCTTCCCGGTCTTCTCGCGCAACCGCAATGATTACGATCTGGCGCTCTATGTCGCCAACTGGCCAGCGCCACGCGCGCTGCATTGGCAGGCGCTGCTGTTAGCGCGGGCGATTGAAAATCAGGCTTATGTCGCAGGCTGTAACCGCGTTGGCAGTGACGGCAATCAGCATCAATACAGTGGCGACAGTCAGATTATTTCGCCCTGCGGCGAGATCCTCAGCGCGGCCGAGCCGCATCAGCGCGCCCGTCTGGATGCCGAGCTGTCACTGGACGCGCTCAATGCTTACCGCGAGCGTTTCCCGGCATGGCAGGATGCGGACCGATTTTCGCTGTAAACCGCCACCGGTTAGCTGCCGCGATAGGTTGACCACGACCAGGGCGAAATCAGAAACGGCAGGTGGAAGTGGCTGCCCGCCTCGGCAATGACAAAATCGATCTGCGCGCTGACGTAGAGCGCATCCCGACCGGCGACGGCAAAATAGTCGCCAATTTCCGCCGTCAAACGGTAATGGCCAGGTGTCAGCGGCTCAGGCGTCAGATCTTTCAGACGCCCGTCGCTGTCCGTTTCACCCTGTGAAATCGGAAACCAGCCTTCCGGGCTGTTCTGCTCCAGTGAAATCGCCACGCCGCTCGCCGGTTTGCCCAGCGCTGTATCGAGAATATGGGTAGTTACGGTACTCATTGAATCGTCTCCTTAAGGCGTAACAGGGTAATTTCACGCAGCTGATCCAGCGCTTCCTGCTGCTCGTTAACCTCACTATTCTGCAACCTACGCTGCAACTCTGCCAGCATCTGCTCGCCGCTGCGCCCTTTAGCGCGAATCAGAAATACCCGGCCAAAACGCGCTTCGTATGCCCGATTCCCCTTTTGCATCGCCTGTTGCAGAGCGTTATCGGCCTGCTGCATCGCGGACTGCTCGCCGCGCGACAGCACAGACTCTTTATCCGCGCCATTCGCGCGTTCGCCGATGCGGGGATGCGCCGCCAGTGCCGACTCCAGCTCGGGCTGCTGCCACTGGCGAGCCAGCGCATCGGCGGTTGCCAGCAGCGCCCCGGTGGTGGCAAAAGGCCGTGCCGCTACCAGCGACTGCTGCCAGTGCGGGATTGCCACACAGTGCCGGATGGCTGCTTGCGCCTCGTCAGCAGATAGCTGATTAAATGCGGCTAACTCCATATTCAGCTCCGTTCAGCAATCAGCGAGACCGCCTGTAAATAAGCCTGCAGCGCAGGTGCCACATCGTCAACCGCCACCGACTCTGCCGGATGGTGACTGATGCCGCGATGGTTACGCACAAATAACATGCCGACCGGCCAGCGTTCAGCGATGGCGATGGCGTCATGCCCGGCACCACTTGGCAGCGACAGGCTGCGACCCTGCACCGTTTCCACCGCATGGCTCAGCGCCTGTTGCAGCGCGGAGTCACAGGCAGTGGCACCGATGCGATAATATTCGTTCGACTCGAAGCGAATCCCACGGCGCAGCGCAATCGCCTCAGCCTGAGTTAACAGGCTGGAGAGCAGCATCTCCAGCGGATTATCCAGCGGACCGCGCACATCCAGCGACAGGGACACCTCGCCAGGAATCACATTCACTGCGCCCGGCGCGCAGTGAATCGTACCGACGGTAGCCACCAGCTGCGGATCCTGCTCACGGGTAGTCTGCTCGATAAACACCATCCACTCGGCGGCGGCGGCCAGCGCATCTTTGCGATGCGTCATCGGCACCGTGCCCGCATGGCCCGCTTCTCCGGTGAAACGGCAATTAAGGCGGCGTGCACCGTTGATGGCCGTGACCACGCCCAGCGCCAGATCCTCCTGCTCCAGGCACGGGCCCTGCTCAATGTGCAGCTCAAGATATCCGACGATATCCTCAACCCGCCGCGTAGCCGCCTGGATCTGCTCGCTGTCGAGCCCGACATCCGCCATCGCCTGCGCCACGGTGATGCCGTTGCCGTCCGGATGCGTCACCCAGCTTTGCGGCCAGCTGCCGGTAATACCGCGACTGCCGAGCAGCGTAATGCCAAATCGGGTGCCCTCTTCGTCGCCAAAGCCAATCACCTCAATCGCCAGCGGTAAGCGGCGCTGATGTTCATTAAGCCACTGCACGGTTTCAATGGCGCTGAGCACGCCCAGCATCCCGTCGTAGCGCCCGGCGTTGCGCACCGTGTCGAGATGTGAACCCAGCAGTAACGCAGGTGCGCCCGCTTCGGCCGCCTCATAGCGCCCACAGATATTGCCAACTTCATCCTGCCACACCTGCATCCCCGCCGCCTGCATCCACTCACCGACGCAGGCGTTAGCGCGCAGATGTTCTGGCGAGAGGTAGACGCGGGTCAGCCCCTCTGCCGTTTCGCTGATCGCTGCCAGCGCATCGCAGCGCGCCATCACGCGCTGTGCAGCGGCCTGGGCTTCGCTGGCGCTCATCATCATGCCTGGCTCCCGTAGTGATTCCAGGCGGCCTGCGCGCCAGCGCCCTGCGGCGTGCGATAACCAACATAAGTCAGCACCGTTTCCAGTGCCGACAGCGTCTGCATCACGCAATCCTTGCGCGCGTTATAACCCATGGTGCCGATGCGCCAGACCTTGCCATGCAGCGGGCCAAACGAAGTACCAATTTCAATGCCGAAATCTTCCAGCATCAGCTTGCGCACCTGATCGCCATTCACGCCCGACGGGATCATCACGCCCAGCACATTGTTCATCTTGTTTTTCAGGTCGCCGAAGGTCTCCAGCCCCATCCCCTGAATACCTTTTAGCATCGCTTCACCATGCAGTTTGTGACGGGCGATGCCGTTGTCCAGGCCCTCCTGCAGGATCAGACGGGCACACTCACGCGCGCCAAACAGCGCACTGGTGGCTTCGGTGTGATGGTTAAGCCGCTCCGGCCCCCAGTAATCCATGATCATGCCCAAATCAAAATAGTTGGAGTAGATCATCTCCTCCTCGCCATCCTGATGCGCCTCGGTGCGGATCCCCTGCTCAACGCATTTACGTTTGCGGATCACCGCTGCCATCTCTGCGCTCAGGGTGATCGGCGAGGTGCCGGATGGACCGCCCAGGCATTTCTGCATTCCCGCCGACACCGCATCCAGCCCCCAAGCGTCCGTTTCCAGCGGGTTGCCCGCCAGTGACGCAGTGGCATCGCAGTAGAACAGCACGCCATACTGTTTGCAGATCGCCCCCAGCTGCTCCAGCGGCTGCAGCATGGTGGTCGAGGTGTCGCCCTGCACCGTGAGCAGCAGGCGCGGCCTCACTTTTTTGATTGCATCTTCGATCTGGTCGGGGGTAAAGACTTCGCCCCACGGCACTTCAATGGTGTGAACGTCCGCACGACAGCGCCGGGCAATTTCGCACAAAAGATGACCGAAGCGGCCAAATACCGGCACCAGCACTTTATCGCCAGGGCGGATAGAAGAGAGCAGAATCGCTTCGATACCGGCACGAGAGGTGCCATCAATCAGCAGCGTCCAGCGGTTCTCGGTGCGGAACACGCCGCGATAGAGCGCCATCACTTCATTCATGTAGTGTGTCATCGCGGGATCGTACTGACCCAGCAGCTGACTCGACATGGCGCGCAGCACGCGGGGATCGGCATTGATCGGTCCCGGTCCCATCAGCAGACGCTGTGGCGGATTGAGTTGCGGGTAGTGATTGATATCCATCGTAATTTCCTTTTTCAGAATCAGAGACGAACCGAAGAGATAAACTGCTTCAGCTCCGGCGTCTGTGGCTGGGCAAACAGCGTTTTACTGTCGCCCTGTTCCCAGACGCGCCCCTGATGCATAAAGACCACACGATCGCCCACGTCGCGGGCGAAGCTCATTTCATGCGTGACGAGGATCAGGGTCATTCCTTCTGCCGCCAGCTGCTCCAGAACTTTGAGCACTTCGCCCACCAGTTCAGGATCGAGCGCGGAGGTGATCTCATCACAGAGTAAAACTTTCGGTGTCATCGCCAGCGCACGGGCAATCGCCACGCGCTGCTGCTGACCGCCGGAGAGGCTGGCAGGATAGTAGTTAAGACGTTCGCCCAGCCCGACCTTCTCCAGCATCTGCGCCGCCAGCGCCCGGCACTCGGCGTCACTTTTCTTCAGCACGCGGCGCGGCGCCAGCATGACGTTCTCCAGCGCCGTCATGTGCGGGAAGAGGTTGAAGCTCTGGAACACCATCCCGACCGAGCGGCTGATTTCACGTGCCTGCGAGTCGCGATCGGTAATCGTCATCCCGCCGAGCTTGATGCTGCCCTCCTGATAGCCCTCCAGCCCGTTCATGCAGCGCAAGAGTGTGCTTTTGCCCGATCCGCTGCGCCCAATGATCGAGATCACCTCGCCCATGTCGATATCCAGATCCACGCCTTTCAACACATGGTTATCGCCGTAATATTTTTGCACCTGATTAATGGTGATGAGCGGCATTGAATTTTTTCTCCAGATACTGGCTGTAGCGAGACAGCGGATAACACATCAGGAAGTAGCCCAGCGCCACCAGCCCAAAGACTTTAAACGGCTGATAGGTCACGTTGTTCAGAATGGTGCCCGCTTTAGTCAACTCGATGAACCCGATAATTGACGCCAGCGCTGTGCCCTTGATGACCTGTACAGCAAATCCCACCGTCGGCGCGATACCGATGCGGATCGCCTGCGGCGCAACCACCCGCCACAGCGTCTGACCAAAGGTCAGGCCGAGGCAGCGTGACGCTTCCCATTGCCCTTTCGGCAGGGCGCGGATGCTGCCGTACCAGATATCGATCAGAAAGGCGCTGGTGTAGAAGGTCAGCGCCAGCGAGGCTGCGGTCCAGGGCGCGACATCAATGCCGAACAGCCCGACGCCGAAAAACGCCAGGAACAGCTGCATCAGCAGCGGCGTGCCCTGAAACAGCGCGGTGTAACCGCGTATTACGCGCGTCAGCCACTTACGTTGCAGCAGACGCAGAAACAGCAGCGGCAGCGTCACCAGCGTTCCGCCGACAAAGGCCACCAGCGACAGCAACAGGGTCCAGCGCGCCGCCAGCAGCAGGTTGCGCAGGATGTCCCAGTCGGTAAAGGTCGTCATCATGATGGCTGCACTCCAAACCATTTACGGCCAATCGCCAGCAGCAGATGGCGCATCGCAATCGACAACGCCAGGTAGATCAGCGTGGTCACCAGATAGACCTCAAAACTTAAGAAGGTGCGCGACTGGATCAGGTTAGCGGCGAAGGTCAGCTCCTCATAGGAGACCTGCGACACCACCGATGACCCCAGCATCACGATGATGCACTGACTCACCAGCGCTGGATAAATGCGCTGTAAAGCAGGCGGCAGCACGACCCGCAGAAACGTCTGGCTGCGGGTTAATCCCAGCACCCGGCCTGCTTCCCACTGCCCTTTAGGTGTGACCTGGATCCCGGCACGGATAATCTCGGTGCTGTAGGCCCCGAGGTTGATCAGCATCGCCAGCAGCGCCGCCTCGCCAGCGGTGAGTTTCATCCCCAGCGCAGGCAGACCGAAAACGATAAAGAACAGTTGCACCACGAACGGCGTATTGCGGATCAGCTCGACATAGATGCCCCACAGGCGGCTCATCCAGCCAGGTTTGCCGCTGCGCAGAGCCGCGCCCGCAATGCCCAGCGCCACACCACCGGTCGTCGCCAGCACCGTCAGCTGGATGGTGACCCACAGACCGGAGAGCAGCTCCGGCCAGTAGGGCCACAGGGCGGGAAAGTTAAGTTGCCCGGTCATGAATCCGTCCTCAGGCGCCGAGGTTGGTGGGCAGCGGCGCTTTCAGCCACTCTTCTGACAGTTTATTCAGGGTGCCATCTTTGATGCCCTGCTCAATCAGCTCATTCACTTTCGCTTTCAGCGCAGGCTCATCTTTCTTCAGTCCGATAAAGCAGGGTGAATCTTTCAGCATAAACTGCGCGACGGGCGCTTTGGCCGGATTCTGGCGCGCAATAGCGGCGACGACCAGGTTACCGGTTGCGACATACTGCACCTGACCAGAGAGATACGCAGACAACGTAGTATTGTTATCTTCGTAGCGTTTCACCTGCGCATCTTTCGGGGCGACTTCGCTGAGCACCATATCTTCTACCGCACCGCGTGTGACGCCAATCGACTTGCCGCTCAGAGCCGACGCCGCTTTGATCTCATCGCCTTTCGGACCAAATACGCCCAGGAAAAACGGCGCATAGGCGCGGGTGAAGTCGATCACTTTCTCACGCTCGGCATTTTTACCCATGCTGGAGATAACCAGATCGACCTTGTCGGTTTGCAGATAAGGCACGCGGTTGGCACTGCTGACAGGCACCAACTGCAACTTAAGTTTCATCTGCTTTGCCAGATATTTTGCCGTGTCGATGTCATAACCCTGTGGCTGCAGGTCAGTGCCGACCGAGCCAAACGGCGGGAAGTCCTGCGGCACGGCGACGCGGATGACGCCACGTTTCTGGATGTCCTGCAGTTGATCGGCCAGCGCGCTTCCCGCTTGTGCCATCAGTAATGCCGCTGTCGCAACCGCCATTAAAACTTTTTTCATTATGCACCCCGGTGAGATTAACGTGAAACAAAAGATTCTTTGACATGCAATCTGCAACTAATGTGCCAACCCGGGCGGTAACAAAAAAAGGCTTAAACGGCAGAGAGTTCAGCAGAATTCGGGCGTAATCGGGGCGACTACGCCGAAGAGGCGGTGTTCTGAAATGGGGCAAAGCACCAAAAGGGTGCCTGTTAACGGTGCTCCAGCTCGTCGAACTGCTGATAAAGGTCGGCGATCTGATGAATACGCTGACGTCCCTGAGCCAGCATTTCATGCAGCAGGGCATTGGCGATCAGGTTAACCAGACTCATGGCCGCACTGTAACTGTCAAAGGCGGAAACGCTGTCCAGCGGCGTACAGAGCTGCCAGCGCGCCAGCGCAATTACCGTCTGCGCCTGCGGCTCACATAGCGCCAGCATTGGGACACCGGCAGCCTGCAGCTGCTGCATCAGCGGACGAATGATGCGCGCACGACGACGAAAGGCCATCACAATCACCATGTCATCCGACGTGATATCCACCAGCTCCTCAGCCAGCGTCTGGCCCGGCTGCGGCAGGATATGCACCTGCGCACGCGCCTGCACCAGTTGCTGGCGCAGATGCAGCGCTACCGGATAGGCGTTGCGCATGCCGATGATAAAGATGCGTTTTGCCTGCGCCAGCTGCTGGATAACCTCGTTAAAGTGCCGGGCATCCAGGCTGTTTACCCACTGCGTCAGATTTGCCATCTCCTGCTTGTAGTGGCGCGCCAGCAGCGTATTGCCCTGCACCGCATCACGATTATCGGTCAGCGGCATACCGCTCTGGCGCAGGATGCGTAACTCATCACGCATATCCTTGTACTTTTCGTAGCCCAGTCGCTTAAACAGCCGACTGACCGTGGCTTTCGACACGCCACTGAGCCGCGCCAGCTCGGCGCTGTTGTAGCTGATCAGGTCATCGAAGTGGTCAAACACGAAGTCGGCAATACGCTGCTCCTGCGGAGAGAGCTGGGGATAGTGACTTCTGAGTCGTTCATCAAGCTGTTTCATAAGGCGTCCTGTAACTTTTGTTTCAGCAGAAGCTAGCACAATTTACGCCAGGTTAATCGGCGCTTTGTCAGCCCGGGGTGAAAACTGGAACGGCTCTTGCTTTGTTATGGATTCTGTCACCCGGATAACGAGAAAAAGATGATTCAAAGCAACATGGCCCCGCAGGGGATGGCGGTGACGCCACACCATCTGGCGAGTGAAAGCGCACTCGCGGTGCTGCGTGACGGCGGTAATGCCATTGAAGCGATGGTCGCCGCTGCCGCGACTATCGCCGTGGTCTACCCGCACATGAATGGACTGGGCGGCGACGGTTTCTGGCTGATTCTGCCGCCTGGCGGCGATCCCGTCGCGATCGACGCCAGCGGTGCAGCCGGTTCGCTGGCTCACCGCGATGTCTACGCCGATCATCCGAAGATCCCGCATCGCGGGCCGAAAGCAGCGCTGACCGTGGCCGGAACGGTCAGCGGCTGGCAGGAGGCACTGACGCTCTCTGCGGAGATGGGCACCCCGCCACTGCCGCTGGCTCGTCTGCTGCGTGATGCGATTCGCTACGCCGCCGACGGCATTCCGGTGACCGCTTCACAGAGCGCCGCCACCGCGACGTTCCGCAGTGAGTTGCAGCATCAGCCCGGCTTCAGCGCCAATTTTATGCCCGATGGCGATGTGCCGCAGCCGGGCAGCCGTTTTACCCAGCCCGCACTGGCGAATACCCTGAGCCAGCTCACCGAAGAGGGACTCGACAGTTTTTATCGTGGCCCGCTGGCTCACCATATGGCCGATGAGATGGCCACGCTCGGCATGCCGGTCACGCTAGCCGATCTGCAGCAGCACCGCGCCCGCCGTACGACGCCGCTGCATCTCTCCCACAGCGAAGGCGACATCTGGAATATCACCCCACCGACGCAGGGCATGGTGTCGCTGGCGATCCTCGGCATCACCGATCGTCTGGAGATGGCGGAGGCTGACAGTGCGCAGACGGTGCACCGTATCGTAGAAGCCACCAAGAAAGCCTTTGTGCTGCGCGACAAACACATCACCGATCCGCGTCACGTCACCGAAGATTTGCAGGCGCTGTTGGACAGCGATCACCTTGCCACGCTCGCCAGTCAGATCACCGATGGTGAGGCGGCAGCCTGGGGAAATGGACGCGGACCGGGCGATACGGTCTGGATGGGCGTGATGGACAGCAGCGGTCTTGCCGTCTCCTTTATTCAGAGCATCTACCACGAGTTTGGCAGCGGTGTGGTACTGCCCGGCACGGGCATTACCTGGCAGAACCGTGGCGCGGCGTTCAGCCTCGATCCTGAACATTTGCTGGCGCTGGTGCCCGGCAAGCAGCCGTTCCATACCCTGAATCCTGCCGCCGCACGGCTGAAAGATGGCCGGACAATGGTGTATGGCGCAATGGGCGGAGATGGACAGCCGCAGACTCAGGCGGCGATTTTTACCCGCCATGTGATTCAGGGCCTGCCGTTACAACAGGCGGTCAGTGCGCCGCGCTGGCTGCTGGGCCGGACCTGGGGGCAATCATCAGACTCGCTGAAACTGGAAGGCCGTTTTGACGACGAAACGGTATTGATGCTGCGTCTGTGGGGACATGAGGTGGAGCTGCTGCCGGACTTCAGCGAATCCGTGGGCCATGCGGGCGCCATTGTGCGCCACAGCAACGGCATGTTTGAGGGCGCAAGCGATCCACGCAGTAACGGCAGCGCCGCCGGTTTTTAACAGGAGCGAATCATGAATCAACACGACTGGGCCAGCTACATCGGCCATATGGAGCAGATCCTGCAACTGGAACTGGATGACGCCCGCCGCGCTGAACTGCTGATCCAGCTATCGCGTATCGCGGAGATGGCCGCGCCGCTGATGGCGTTTCCGCTGGACGACCGTCTGGAAGTAGCAGGAGTATACCAGGCATGAGATTAGGTGACATTTCGATTCAGATCCTGCAACGGGCGATCCAGCAGGGTGACGTCAGCGCGCTGGAGGTGGCGAAGAGCACGCTGCAGGCGGTAGAGCAGCATAATCCGGCGCTGAATGCCTGGACGGAAGTGACCGGACCGCGCATGTTAAAAGAGGCCAGCGCGATTGATGCGCAGCGGCAACGCGGCGAAACCCTGCCACCGCTGGCGGGCATCCCGTATGCGGTGAAAAACCTGTTTGATGTGGCGGGTCACAGCACGCTGGCCGGTGCCAGCTTGTTCCGCGATCGCCCTGCGGCATCGGCAGATGCATTTGCCATCGGGAAACTGCGTCACGCTGGCGCACTGCTGTCGGGCATGCTGAATATGGATGCTTACGCCTATGGTTTTACCACCGAAAACAGCCACTATGGTGCGACACACAATCCGCGCGATCTGAGCCGCGTGGCGGGCGGCTCCTCAGGCGGTTCGGCGGCTGCCGTCGCCGCCGGGCTGGTCCACTTTTCGCTTGGCACCGATACTAACGGCTCGATTCGGGTGCCCGCGTCGCTGTGCGGTATTTTTGGTCTTAAGCCCACCTTTGGCCGTCTGTCACGCAGCGGCAGTCATCCGTTTGTCGCCAGTCTTGACCATATCGGTCCGCTGGCACGGCGGGTTGAAGACCTGGCACTGGTTTATGACCTGTTACAGGGCGCAGACCACGCCGATGCGTTTCAGGCCGTTCATCCTTTGGCCACCACGCTACCGGGGCTGTCACAGGGCAGCGAAGGATTACGCTGCGGCGTGCTGGGCGGTTTTTTTGCCCGCTGGTGTGATGAGGATGCCCGCGCTGCCGTCGCGGTGGTTGCGGCAGCGCTTGGGGCACAGGAAGAGGTACTGATGCCGGACGCGGAGCTGGCCCGCTCGGCTGCGTTTATCATGACCGCCGCAGAGGGCGGCAATCACTATCTGCCCGCCCTGCGTCAGATGCCGGAGCAGTTTGAACCGAACTCACGCGAGCGTCTGCTGGCGGGTGCCATGATGCCAGGTGCCTGGTATGTACAGGCGCAGCGTTTCCGTCGCCATTTCCAGCAGCAGGTGTTACCGCTGTTTGATCGCTTCGATGTGCTGATCGCTCCGGCGACCCCCTGCAGCGCGATCACCATCGGTCAGCAAACTCTGACGATTCAGGGTGAATCGCTGCCTGCTAAAGCAAGCATGGGGATGCTGACGCAGCCGATCTCCTTCCTGGGATTGCCGGTCTGTACCGTGCCACTGGCCACCCGAAGTGGCCTGCCGATTGGATTACAGCTTATCGCCCGTCCGTTTAACGAAGAGGCGGTGTTACGCGCCGCCTGGGCACTGGAACAACAAGGCGTTACGATACCGCAAATGAATATGGCAGGAGCCTGATGAACAGAGAGATTAATTTACCGCAGGTGCTCACCGAGGTGACGGCGCAGTTTTATCGCTACGAGCAGGCGCTCGTCAGCAATGACGTGGATGAACTGGATGCGCTGTTCTGGCATGACGCGCGAACCGTTCGTCTCGGCGCGGGTGAGAATCTGTATGGCATTGATGAGATTCGGGCCTTCCGTGCCGCGCGTCCTTCAGCCGGGTTGAACCGGGCGCTGCGAAACACCGTGATTACCACTTTTGGTGAGGATTATGCGGTCTGCAGCACTGAATTTACCCGCACCGGCAGCGATAAGATTGGCCGTCAGCAGCAAACCTGGGTGCGAATGCCCCACGGCTGGTGCATCGTGGCGGCGCAGGTCAGTCTGATGAGCTGACGGCATCCGGCGCTTCGCCCGGTTGAGTGGGGCAAGCGCCGGAACCGGCTTACGGTGCCGGGTGGGTAGCGATCCAGTGGTCAGCAATCTGCTGGCGGGTACAGATCCAGACGTCGTCGTGCTGCTGGATGTGATCGAGGAAGTTCTGCAGCGCGCGGAATTTGCCAGGACGCCCCAGCAGGCGGCAATGCATGCCGATCGACATCATCTTCGGCGCCGTTTCTCCCTCTTCGTACAGCACATCGAAGCTGTCGCGCAGATAGGTAAAGAACTGCTCGGCGGTGTTAAAGCCCTGCGGAGAGGCAAAGCGCATGTCGTTGCACTCCAGAGTGTAGGGGATAATCAGGTGCGGTTTCACCGTGCCATCCTGACAGGTGACCTGGGTCCAGAACGGCAGATCGTCGCCGTAGTAGTCACTGTCGTAGCTGAAACCGCCCTGCTCTACCACCAGCCGACGGGTGTTAGGACTGTCGCGGCCGGTGTACCAACCGGTCGGCGCTTTACCAAACAGATCCACCAGCACATCGACCGCCTGCTGCATATGCTGACGTTCGGTTTTTGCATCCATGCCCTGATAGTGGATCCAGCGCCAGCCGTGGCTGACCACATCATAATCCGCCTGCTTGATCGCCTCGACGACTTCCGGATGACGCGCCAGCGCCATCGCTACGCCAAACACGGTTAGCGGCAGACCGCGTTTCTGGAATTCATTGTGGATGCGCCAGAACCCGGCGCGGGAGCCGTACTCATACAAAGACTCCATCGACATGTGCCGATCGGCATAGCTGGCTGCACCGATGATGTCGGAGAGGAATTGCTCTGAGCCAGCATCGCCATGCAACACGCTGTTTTCTGCGCCCTCTTCGTAGTTCAGAACAAATTGCACCGCCACACGGGCGTTGTTGGGCCAGGCGGCGTGCGGCGGATTAGCGCCATAACCGATTAAATCGCGCGGATAGTTTTTGTTAAAGCTGTACTCTTTCTTCTCTGCAGCGTCAGTCATGACTCCACCTGTTTTGATTCGGGAAAGTTCCGTTAGTTTAGATGCTGAAACGCACCTGAGAGAGGTTTCTGCAAAGGCCAGGCCAGATCGCCATGTTTGCTGGTGCCAAAGCCAAGCGCCACCAGCGACTCGACCATTTTTACCGCCGCACTGACGCCATCGATTACTGGCAGGCCCAGCTCCTGAGTCAGCGAGGCAGCCAGCGTCGCCATCCCGCCACAGCCCAGCACAATCGCCCCGCTGCCATCTTCCCGTTTCGCCTGAATGCAGCGCTGCCGCACTTTTTCCTGCGCCAGGCCGCTGCCATCTTCCAGCGCCAGTACCGGCAGATCAATGGCGTGCAGCGCGGCACAGTGATGAGTAAAGCCATACTGCTGCAACAGATGACGCGCAATCACCAGCGTGCGCGGCAGCGTGGTGACAATGGAGAAACGCGTCGCCAGCAGCGTAGCGGTGTGCATCGCCGCTTCCGCAATGCCAATTACCGGTCCGCTGGCCAGCTCGCGTGCTGCCAGTAAACCCGGATCGCCAAAGCACGCAATCACGTGGCCGCTGACGCCTTGCTCCCTGCCGAGCTTGATCTGCTCCAGCACGCCGATGGCGGCGATCGCCTCATCGAAGTGGCCTTCAATGGAGGGCACGCCCTGCGACGGCGAAACCGCCAGAATTTCGGTGCCCGGCGCGGCGACGGCACGCGCGGCCTGAGCGATAGTTTCGGTCATCGACAGGCTGGTGTTGGGGTTAATGATCTGAATCAGGCTCATGAGGCGGCTCCAGAGCCTGCGGCAAACAGTCGGGAGAAATCGGGCAGCGTTTCTCCGCTGCGCTCAAAGTGCAGGCTGGAGACGATATGCTCAAAGTGATGCTGTAGCGCGTGCGTCAGCGGTTCCAGCGCACGTGCGCGCAGTAATTTCAGCAGATTCGCATGATCGTCACAGCGGCAGCCGCGCTGCCAGGGCGCGCCGTAGGCAGCGATCACCAGCGAGGAGCGCTGCGTCAGGCTGGTCACCATGCCAGTGAGCACCTGATTACCGGAGATGGCCTGTAACTGAATATGAAACGCCGCGGAGAGCCGGATAGCTGCCGGGCCATCATGATCGGCGTGCGCCTGGTTCTCCTGTGCGATGAGCTGCTCTAGCGCCACCAGATGCGGAGGCTGCAGGTGCGCCATTACCGCAGGCAGATTGGCGCACTCCATTAAACTGCGGGTTGAGAAAATGTCACGTGCCTCTTCAACACCGGGTGTCGCCACCTGCGCACCACGTTTGGGCGTCAGGGTGACCATCTGCACCGCCGCGAGGCGTTGCAGCACTTTGCGGATGCCGGTGCGACTCACCCCAAAGACCCCGGAAAGGGCCTCTTCCGGCAATTTACTGCCCGGCGGCAGCTGGTGCTCAACAATAGCGTTCATCACCGCCTGGTAAATCCCTTCATCTTTGTCCTGCAGATGGGGGGCGTCTCGCTGGCCTGTTTTACTCGTCATTACCTGCTCCGGTCGCTCGCTGTGTGCCACTATCGTATACGTGAAAATTAAATATTGTATACAAGAAAACAGATCTGGCCTGAATCCTGCAATACCGTCTTACCAGATTATTCATTCCACTTTCAGGTACAGGAGCAGGTTTCATGCCAAATCAATCAACGGTGGCCAGCACGGCCTCTGAAGCCAACGCCCGTTATAGCCCACGGCTTTGTAACGACGACCTGGCACCGACTCGCGATCAGAACTGGTCGTGGTACAACATTTTTTCCTTCTGGATGTCAGATGTGCACAGCATGGGCGGCTATGTGGTGGCCGCCAGTTTCTTCACCCTGGGATTAGCCAGCTGGCAGGTACTGCTCTGCCTGCTCGCCGGGATCTGCATCGTACAAATCTGTGCAAATCTGGTGGCCAAACCGAGCCAGATGGCAGGCGTGCCTTATGCGGTAATTTGTCGTCAGGCGTTTGGCGTATTTGGTGCCAATATTCCGGCGGTAATTCGCGGTCTGATCGCGTTCGCCTGGTATGGCATTCAGACCTATCTGGCGGCAAATGCCCTGATGCTGGTGCTGCTGAAGTTTGCGCCTTCGCTGACGTCGATGACCGTACCGCACTGGCTGGGCTTGTCGTTGCTGGGCTGGTGCTGTTTCGGCATTATGTGGTTACTGCAGGCGATGGTGTTCTGGCATGGCATGAACGCGATTAAGCGGTTTATTGATGTTGCTGGACCGGCGGTCTATGTGGTGATGGTGGCGCTGGCGGGCTGGATTGTATACAAGACAGGCTTCGACGGCATCTCCTTTACCCTCGCCAGCAAATCGCTGACCGCAGGTGAACAGACCTGGCAGATGATTACGGCGACGGCGCTGGTGGTCTCTTACTTCTCCGGGCCGCTGCTGAACTTTGGTGACTTCTCACGCTACGGCAAAAGCATGTCCGAGATTCGTCGTGGCAACCGCTGGGGACTCCCGTTTAACTTCCTGCTGTTTTCTGTGGTGACGGTGGTGATTGTGTCGGGCACCCAGTCGCTGTTTGGCAAAATGATTACCGATCCCATCGAAACCGTGAGCATGGTCGGCAACGATCTGGCGGTCGCGATTGGATTGCTGACCATGATTACCGCCACCATTGGTATCAACATCGTAGCGAACTTTGTTTCACCCGCTTTTGACTTCTCAAATTGCTCACCGCAGAAGATCAGCTTCCGTACCGGCGGGATGATCGCCGCGGTGGGCTCAGTATTGTTAACGCCATGGAACCTGTTCCAGTCGCCTGAATTGATTCACTACACCCTGGATGTGCTGGGATCATTTATCGGGCCGCTGTTCGGGATTCTGCTGACCGATTTCTATCTCATAAAACGTGGACGTATCTCCGTCGACGATCTGTTTAATGACACGCCATCCGGTCGTTACTGGTATCGCGGTGGCTTTAACCCTAAAGCGATTGGCGCGCTGCTGCCGTCGGTGGCAATTTGCCTGGTGATAAGCTTTATCCCTTCTCTGCATCAGGTGGCGAACTTCAGCTGGTTTATTGGTGCCGGTTTGGCTGCAAGTTGTTATCGCTTTATTGCCCGTGAAGATCGTGAGGAGGTGCAAGCGGGCATCTGGCGCGGAAAGATGACTGTACAGAAAGATTCACGCGGGGGTCTCTGAATCAAAGCGCATTGAATACAGAAAACGGTAAACAAAAATATAAAAGGCCGATTGATTCTAATCGGCCAAAATAAGCTGAAACAACTTTTTAACTACGCTTAGAAATTGTATTTCAACCCGATTAGCGCGGCGGCATCATTGTACCCCTCATCACCAACCTGAACGCCAATATTACCCCAAAGATTCAGTCGCGGATTGAGTTGTCCCTCCAGACCGACTTTAACTTCTCCAAGGTTTTTCGCCCCTTTCTGGCTCACCCGAACCTCATCCATATCCGTGGAGAAATTACGGCTATTGTGCAGCCAGTTTAACGCAAGATAGGGCTGGAACTCACGCTGCCGGCCTTCGTCGCTTGCGTGATGGCCTTTAAGCCAGGTCCTGACGCCAAGTCGGGTCATCCAGTTGCCATCACCTTTCCCGCGAATACGTGTGCCATTCTCCTCGCGGTGATTGTCGGCCCGAACCCCCATCCACACAGCCTGTACCTGAGGCTCAATAAACCATTGACCGACAGACCCCTGACTTCCCTGAAACTCACTCACCTTCCATGCGTAACCGCTTTCCAGCGAGGCTGTAAAACCATGGGATTTATACGTCTCAGCTGCCAGATTTTGCCCTTTCACTTCATTATCAAACCAGCTATACAGCAGCCAGCTATCAAGCCAGGCACCTGTATGATCGTCCTGATTGGCGTACCAGGTCGCATAACTACCGATGCTGTAACCTTTAATATCACCCCTTGAACGGTAGCGACTTGCCTGACTTTCTGTTGCACTTTTGTTATTGCCATAACCTGCCATGAAACCGAGGTGCCAGCGATCTGCACCGCTTGTACTCCAGCGTGCCACATCCCCCCCTATCTGAGTCATATAGCGGTTACTCTGTGTTTTCAGCTGGCCGCTGCCGTCCCGCCATTTGTTGTGACCGCCAATCTGACGTAACCACAGGCTGGTGACTTCCGGCTGGCCAGTAATTGCATTAATAAATTGAGTATCTCCTAATCGATCATGCAACGTCATCATAAACATTGTATTCGCTGCCGCCAGGTTTGCTGTGTAACTTCCCGCTTCGGGACGGACAACGGCTGACGATTTTGTTGTATCACTTCCCGCCTCGGGGCGAACAACGGCTGTCTCTTGTGACTCAGGCGATGAAGACACATCGATACTCTCTTCTGGCACTGTGAGATTTGCATCAGCTTCTGCCGCCGTGGACTGGCTGGTCAGATACCAGCTTTCGCCTTTCTTAATCAGGTCATAATCGTAAGCGCCGGCAACGATACGCCCTGATTTGATAAAGCGGCCCATAGATGTACCGGCTACATCAACAATTTCAATGCCTTCGACAGTTTGCGCACCATATCCCCCCAGATTATTGATAGTGACGCTGGTCGTTCCTTCAAGAACGTCACCGCCCACTATTAGCGTATTGGTCGGAGATGCGTCATCTCCCAATACGCTATTCATGACCAGCAGGCCGCCATCACCCGCATAATCGCCGGTGATGGTGAGGCTATTGAAGCTGTCAGTGTTGGAAAAAATGACCGTTCCGTTATTTGTTAGCTGGCCAATGTTTGAGCTATTACTGATATTCCATTGGCTGGTGCTATCCAGAGACAGTGACGTCGCATTGTTTACGGCACCAGTCAGAACAGTCCCGGAAAAGAGGCTAACCGCTACCGTATTCAGAGGATCAGTTACATCGACATTGCCATTTAGCCTGCTATTGATCGCCTCGAACGTCACATTACTGTATAGATTGCTGGCGGGATCGAGGGTATCCACATAGTTTGAAACACGCAGTAACTGGCCATTTCCACCGGTCAGCGTTGAATCTTTGGCGACCAAAGATAAATTCGTGGTTTCTGCCTGAATGGCCGGGGCCTGACTGGCAGTCAGCATAACGTTATCAAGCAATACCGTGCTTTTCAGCGAAGAAGAGTATCCATCGGCATAGAGACCGCTGGCTGCCTCACCTGATGTAGAGATCTCACTGTTGCTGACAGCCAGTGAACCAGCGCGTGCCCATAAACCAAATCCCTGCATACCCGTCGTTTCAATCTGGACATTATCTGCCGTAATAGCTGAACCCGGCCAGACAGCAAGACCCGCAGCCAGCTCGCCATCGGTGGTGATCATACTATTATTCAAGACTCCCTGGCCGCCCAATGCGGTAAACAGACCCACACTGCCTGTACCCGCAGTCGTTATCGTCAGTCCATCACCCTGAATGAACTTTTGGGTATAAAGTCCGTAAGCATTTTCCCCCTGCGTCTTTAAAATGCTGTTTGTGGCATAGGCATTTCCTAGCTGGGCATTAATAGCGCTGGCGCGGTTACCCGCAGTAGAAACACTGGCATTATTCAGTGTTACTGAAGAATCCGCTGAGGCGACCCAAATCGCATCACTGTATAAACCCTGAGTCGTAAAACTTCCGCCATCAATCTTTACATTGGCACTGGCATTGGCGTTAACGGCATAACTGCTGCTGCCCAGGGTAGTGGCCGTGATATCCTTCAGTGTCAGTTCGCCCGCCGTAATACGAAAAGCGTCACCCTCGTTGGTCGCCACGGTTCCGTCCGTTATCTCTGCCGATACATGTCCCTGAGGCACTGACCAGGTGCCGTCAAGCACCATACCGATAGCACTGCTGGTCCCATAAACATTGAAGTTAGTAAGGATTGCTGTGCTGTCATTCGCCAGATAGAGCCCGGTACCCGAACTGCCAGCCACGTTGATAGTGAGATCCTGAGCGGTGAGCTGGCTATTCTCTATCCAGAGGCCGCCACCGAGCGTGCTGGAGCTATTCAACTCAACCTGACGGGCCGTGATAACAGCCCCTTTTTTGGCCTGAATGATATAAGCACCGTTTGTTCCATTTTCAAACGTTGATTCCTGAATCGTACGTTCAGTCCCATTCGCAATGATGGAGTCTGTATTCGTGGCAAATGCATTGCCACACATAAACAGACTGACTGACAGGAAATGAATTTTTTTCTTAAATGGTAATTCTGTCTTCCATTTGCCCTTCGCTATTTTTTTCATCACTAATCCCTTTTGATGGTTCACGTTACAAACAAATTGTGTTTCTTTCCTCTCTCCGACAACTTGCAATAAACGAAGCAAATCGATAAAACTCAGCCCTATTTGACATGCCGATTTTACGACTCGCGTTACGATAGTGAGTACTGATTGTTTTTTTCGAACGTTTCATTATTTTAGATATATGATTACTGTCATAACCATGACCGATCATAACCATCACGTGATTTTCAGTATCAGAAAGCTGCGTATGCTGCTTCAGGCCAAGCCTCCAGCACACATCTTCTTTGTTGGCCAGTTCGCTGTAGTCAGAACTGGCGATCTCAACTATCTTTTTTATCTTCTGAGATACAACATTAATCGGCTGATTTCTTAGTGTAAATGGGATATGGATAGTAATCTTACCTGGTGATTGTTCTAACGTTTCCGCTGTGGCACATCTCTTATTTTTGTTTTCTATATAAATGGTGACCATATCATTTCGGAAAATAATATCGGCAACCCCCTGATTATCATTCTGTGAGGGTAATAAAAAACAAACACACTCTTTCCCTTTTTTAGCCAGTTGATTATAAATCAACGTGCTAAGACCCTTCCGGTGATAAAAATCATAATCCACTAATAATATATTTAACATATTCAACACCCATGCTTAACATTTATCATAAGACCATATAGATTATGAGACAGCACAACATACCCACTACAAAGAGGATAAAACCGGCAAATAAAGATTAATCAAAAAAATTAACTTTTGAACACTTTAAAGCGTCTCACTAATTCCTTCATTTTTTTATAAATTGATAACGAAGAGAGTGTATCCGCAATGAAAGCCACGTTCAAATACGTCACAATAAAGACAATAACTGGATTTAAAAACCATAAAAAACAAAAAAGGCAGCGTTAAAAACAAATAAATAAATTCTAACTGGTGCTTTACTCTACAAAATGGAAAATAAGCCCTGCCACACCATAACAAAATGAGAATGAATTTAAGCCAGGCGTTCAAAAAAATGATCGCCTGGCTGCAATAATCTCATATGCCAACGCTTGTTAAATTCAGCTATTTATAATCTAACGCAACGATAACAGACACATCTTTATCATAAAACGCTGAGGTCAACCTTTTCAGATTCAAAGTCATATCTTCCACTCATACACAAATCGATCGGCTTAGGTTTCCAGTGTATTAGCCCCCGAATTTCCACAGCAATGACAGCATGCCTGACCATGTCATCCCCTTTCTGTAAGGATCGGATAACCAGCGTCTCAGGAATTATCCTTGGTTCGAAATAGAGAATGGCTTTTCGAATCTTTTGCTCAATAACGCCCCAGCTATGGCTATTTTCCTGCGACCCCATCAGTGCTGAGATGCCGTAGTTGAGGACAGATTTAATAATAGGACCATGTTTATTTTCGTGTAATTTCGCCTCCATATTGCTGTGATTAATCAGATCGGTAAGATCTTTTTGCACAATGCTTCGCATTGTTCTCATATCAACGGGCTTGAGACGATCGTGAGCACTTTTAGGTTCATCATCCTGAAGACGCTCCAGCAAAGTCGGTGGATAACGTAGCAGCATGTCGCTATTCTTATTTGAAAACAATGTCGCCAGCTTCCGTTATCGCCTGTTCGCTAAGGTCTGTCAGCAGTACTTTCCTTCCACTTCCCGCTAACACCATTTCAGACAACTTTTCTAATTCCGTTTTCAAGCCAAGCTTGATTTCCTGTGAGTCGTTTTTCGCCACCGGATAGCGTGCTGGAACATAACCGTAGTAGGTTTCTCCTTCTACGTTAACCTCGGCGGGTAGCCAGAGCAGGTCCAGAAGATCTTCAGGCTGACGGAGATTCAGACGCTGGATCCCGGCGTAGGGTACCCAGCGGTATCCACCTGCACAAATAAATTCACATACCGGTCCCAGTCGGCTGTCGCTATCCGCTATCCAGGAGAATTCGCCCAGCGTTTCGCTCCTGCCGGCGTTTTCCGGCGCTCGCTCAAACCCCTCCTCACGCAACGTCAGAGCCTGTTCAGTCTCACCCTGATAGTGTTCCAGATTCGCCTGATGAATTTTTAACATCCAGTCAGGCATTTCGCCTTTCAGGGTTGCGGCCTGACGTTCGCCAGTTAGTACCTGTTGTCGCTGCACTTCACTAAACACCAGATTCTTGTAGAGTTCAGTCTGTTTTGTCAGTTCGCTATCCAGCAGCGCCATCGTCTGCAACTGCATCAGTGCTTTATCCCACGCCCCATCAATACAGTAGAGTTTGAACAGAATGTCACGGGCTTTCAGATCCTGAGGATGGGATTTAACCTGCGCTGAAACCCTGGTAAGTATTTCATCAAGCGGGGCTGTTTTAAGCGCCTGAGTCAATGAGGTAAAATCTTGCATGATGTTAATTCCTTAAATTAATAATGCGTGTCCAGGCCTATTTTCCGCAAATCCTGAAACACCAATTCGGATACATTCTCTCTGCCTTGCATAAGGCTAACTTCCGGTGAGAGTGCGTGAAGCAGATCGGTTTTTTCCTCTTCGATAAAGAGTTCGTTCCACTGTTCGTCCATTCCCAGTTCCGATAACGCTTTTTCAATCAATGAATCACTATCCACGATACATTCGGTCAACGTTTTCTCTTTTATTGTCTCCCGGATATGTTCGAAATGGGCGTCCGTTCTGATGATGCGCGTTTTCTGAGGGTGAATTTCAATAACGCCTCCATTATCCTGTTCCTGCCAGATCAGGAATCGCTTATATTCCACCGCCAGCATTTTCAGAATGTCGATCTCTTTATCCTGCGCCAGAATGACGTTATTAAGGTAACGAACATCATTAATATAGTTACCTTTATTAGGCAGGATCTCTTCAACGTCATGAATCGGACTACCAGCTCCCCGGCTATCGCTTGAATAAGAACCATATGTTAGTGGCTCGTTATGCGCTAACTGAGTGTCGCTGATCACGCTCATTTTGAAGTGTCCAGCCTGAATTCGACTTGATTCGCGTAATGGATGAATACTTCCATAGGCGACCTCAACATCATCCAGACGGCAGACGCAACGCGAACACAAATTCATCATCACCAGCCGGGTCATGTGCCAGTAAAACATGATAGCGTCGTGGCCAGCATGAGCACTGTGTACATCAAATGCGCCAGCGATCACATCAAACGTCGCAGCATTGCCCTGGATGAGGTTGCGGACAAGCGAGACCGGCTGCCGTCGTGACGGCCATTCAAAATGAATGTTCACAATATTAACTGCCAATAAATACGCTGGGTGAGCCGCAAACAACCACCGCACCGCAGCCCGTGACATCGCCTAATCGCGCTGCCGGCATACCGTTAATGAAAACCGTGCCCGACCCCGATGCCACGGGAGCAGCACCATGGCCAATAGCACATGGTGCTACGCTTGCTCCAGCCATTGCAGCAGGCTGGCCGTTGATAAAAACATTGCCCGAACCGGAACATAAAACGCCGCCATGTGCGGTGGCGTCACCTATTCTTGCTGCATTTTGCATCGTTATTTCTCCTGTTCAGAATCATAAAAAAGAGAACCGTGTTTTACTCTTAGTTAACTGAATACTTAGGGTTCAATCTCCTGGCTACCTGTCGGTGTTGGTGTTGGTGCCGGCGTTGGTGCCGGTGTTGGTGCCGGTGTTGGGGCCGGTGTTGGTGCCGGTGTTGGGGCCGGTGTTGGTGCCGGTGTTGGGGCCGGTGTTGGTGCCGGTGTTGGTGCCGGTGTTGGTGCCGGTGTTGGTGCCGGTGTCGATGTCGATGTCGGTTCCGGTGTCGGTTCATCAGTTGGAATAGGTAAATCCGGAAGCGGAATAGTCACGCCCATCAACGACCTAATCATTGGCAATCCTGGCAGCCCCACCATGGCACCGCCTCCGCCTCCGCCTCCCCCACAACTGTCGCAGCAACTATCTCCCGGGTTAATATCAACTTCCCCACCCTGAATTATCACCTGGCTGGATCCAATGATTTTTATTTTCTTCGCTGAAATCACCAGTTCACCGCCTGCGGTCAGTGTCATCGCGCCACCAGCCGTCTGCATCAATGCGCCACCAGCAACCATTGCACTGGCCCCACCGACAGAAACAGAGTGGTAACCACCAACATTTGTCATGAAGGCACCTCCGACATTGATCCCTTTTGCGCCGCCGACGCTGTCTGACTGACTGCCACCGACCTGAATGCCAAGCGAAGCACCCACCAGCGCACTACTATTACCAATTACGTCAGACATGTAGTTGCCGCCCACGAACAGGTTGCGTGATACTCCTACATTGACACTGGAATTTAGCCCTATGGTTTGTTCTTCGTTTTGCTTTGTTAAGCGGGTCATATTCCGCTCAGCCTGCTCCCAATACTCTTCCTGCCCGGGCTTATCTTCAAAGCGAATGCCATTGTAGTTGCTGCGTCCCCCGCCAACCGTACGGCTGATAAGACCACTTTGCGTTGCGTTGACCGGCAGCTCCCAGGGCGGCATGGTGACATTGTTATAGAGATTTCCGGTTATCAGTGGTCTGTCTGGATCGCCATTAATGAAGTCAACAATCACTTCATGTCCCACTCGCGGAATATAAATACCGCCAAAGTTATTGCCTGCCCAGGCCTGACTCACCCGCATCCAGCAGGAGTCTGACTCACGGTTTTGACCATAGCGGTCCCATAAAAAACGTACTTTTACGCGACCATACTCATCAGTCCAGATATCTTCACCTTCCGGACCAACGACAATTGCCGTCTGAGGGCCACTGGTCTTTGGCTTTTCGATGATCATCGGATGACGGTAAATCTTAGTGGTCGGCTGCACAGTGAAGTGACATGTGTAACGAAACTCATCCGTTGATGTAAGCTGGGCGATCTCTTCAACTTCAAGCTTACTGCGCAGAATCATATATTCACGATTCGCCTTTTCTACCGGGTAGTTAACCAGTTCAAATACGCAGCCGCAGGCGATACCACGTAACTCACCGGAACCATTGCAGCGGGAACCGAGTGCGCCGCGTTCTTCCATTCGCACACGTGCCAGTTGCTCGCCAATCGCGGGTTGCTCGTAATCACCTGGCCAGTGGAAAATCTCCATCTGATTGAAACTGGTCTTACGCGGCTTACTGTCTATCGCCATAATGTCCGCGCGCGATTTAGTAAAATCATAATCGTTCGTGACCCATTTACCGGAGGTAATAGTTTCTTCAAAATGGAACTGACTAATATATTCCTGGTCCATTTTTGGACGATCAGGCGCATACTGAATGACATGGTAAGCCTCGCTGGTGAAACGCTTATGCGTACCTACGTTATCTACCAGAATCAGCTTGTGGCTTTTTTCACTGTGTTCGAAAAACCAGTAAATCCCCCATTCTTCCATTAAGCGTTCAATGAAATCGAAATCAGTTTCACCATACTGAACCTGAAAATCGAGTAGAGGATAACTTCCCGCCAGCCGTTTTTCATAAGTGAAACTATAATCCGCCAGCACCTCATCAATAATATCAACTACGGATTTTTGCTGAAAAATCTTATAATCCGCGGTTAACTCTGCGAGATGAAGCCAGGGACGAAGGCAGATTTCATATAACGCCTGATTACCGTCACGCCCGACATAGCGAGCTTTCTGCACAATCCCGGATATTTCACGGACGTTTTTACCTATATTGAGAATATCCCCAAGCCCATTGCCATCCAGTTCAATTTCAACGGTCATCTCTTTGCCGATTAACGCTTTTAAATCAACATTCGATGCTGCCTGCCAGGGAATAAACGGGTTCACAGGTGTCTTTGCAGTCACCAGGTATGAATAAAGTAAGGAAAGTGCCTCCTCACCAACCAGCTTAGAGATGACTAAAGCAGGTTCCCCAAGTAGCAAGGGCATAGCAGGACTACTTAATCCAATTGTTCGTGACATATAATCACCTGATGCGTTATGAATTTTTAAAAAGACCCGTCAGCCGGGTTAGTCTTTTCATGCCGTAATGAAATTCTTTGCGAATCCAGAACCATTCGGTGTCGGCTTTGTTGCCAAATCCAGATCCCAGCCTCGCGCTGAAGGCAGTCAGGCCAGTTCTTCCATGGCATAACGCCGACGCCATCACCCTCCGCTATGCGATAATCCTGTTGCGATCCCTCCCTGAATAGCATTTTTGATTGATTTTCAAAGCGCCATGTTGGCTTGAGTAAAAACTGCCTCCAGGGAGAATATGCCCATCGAAGTGCTCTGAACCATTGATATAGTGGTTGCCAGCTCTTTGATGCCATATCCTTTTCACCTGCAAGGTTTAAAATTCTCGCCGCCCAAAAAGTCAGCGGGTATTTAGTGTGCATATTTTTTTGCAACCACGAAGCAGAAACAACGCTGCATATAACAAAGAGTTGTTTCTCCCCCTCTTTTCCTGACGTCAGACTAAATGCACCTGCGCAATATCGCTGCTTTGGCAGCGACGGCCCCGAAATAATAAAGCACCAGGGATAATGCTCTATCGATAACTCCTCAGGCATGCCGGAACAGATATTTGGCAATACCTGCTGGGTAATAATTGATCGCACTTCACGATGGATTTTTCCTGAGCGCCTGAACAGGCCTGGACGTAATCCATCGATCAATAAAAACATGCGTATCGACATAATATCCTCTGGCGTAATGGCCGCTGATTCTTAATAGTCGCCAGGACAATGAAAATCTCTCAACAGCGCCACTAATGATCGGTCCTTATAAGTCAGACCAGAGATGCCAATATTCGCCCGTCGGGAATCGAGTTCATAGACCCATTGCATCTCGCCGGCCTGTGTAACCAGCATATCACTGGCGTGATCCATCCAGCGAAACAGGGCCCACGGACCGGAAAAGCTCATCGACGACGTACCCGAGGCGACACGTGGCATGGCGTTGATCGTCACTTTTGAGGTCATACGCGAAGCTGGCCAGAGAACGGAAACCGGTGAAACCGGCCAGTGGGCATAATTCACCTGCTTGCCGTCAAAGTTCATATTGAGTTGAGTAATAGACGGATCTAAATAGGGTACTGACACATCAAAGAGCAGCGAAAGGCGTCGACCGCCCTCTTCCTGAAAAAAGAGATGACGAATCTCGGCCGCTTTTTCAAACAAAGCCAATGTACTTTCATTTTCTTCACTGTCGCCTTTATAACGCCAGGGGCGCGTTGACGTGTCCACTTTGTCTGCCAGATTCGTTTTGAAGTAATCATCCACTACGCCACCTGCAGCAAAGAAGCGTTCAAAATCGGCAACTTTAACTTCACGCTGGCTTTGAGCGAAAGGATAGCGTCCCTGCAATGTCGCACGGCAAACCTGCCCAATGTTGTCTTCGATACCTTCGTTACTTTTAGCAATGGCCTCCCGGTGAGCACGATGCCATGCACCTTCAAGCAACGGAGCAATAACAACGGGGAGCGGGGCCGGCCAGGTTTGAGCCTCAGCACCCAGCTGCTTCGCCGAACTGGAAAGCGCCATCGCATTGCCGTTTTTCAATGCATCTTCGTAAACCACAAACAGAGTGTATTGCTCGTTAAGGGAACCCAGTAATTTGCTCAACCCCGCTTCGCCACTCAACGGCGGCATTTCTGCTGCCAGCTCGCGTTTACCGGTTACAAATTCACGTAATGGCGCAAACTGATTATCAACTTGCTCCTGAAGCAATTTTTTTTCTATCGCAGCATACGCAAGGCTCACTTTGGTCGCGGCGCTCAGGATTTGCCCCTTGTTACTGACCTTCTCAAACAACGATGTATTCTCTTTGCCGACCAGCGTGGTTTCGCTCACTGCGCGGGACAGCAGGTTTGCCAGTGGCGAATCAGACGCACTGAGCACGCGCAGCATATAAATGTCGCCCGCCATGCCCGTCCCCGTATAGGCATCACCCAGCTGCAACAGGTCGGTTTTAAGACGAATATTGCCCAGAAAGCCCTGCCAGTAGCGTGCATATTCATCCAGATAGCGCTTTAGAATTTGCTGCTGTACGGGATTAACCAGCACCGTACTGGGGGTTAATCTGTTCTGCTCCTCTGACCCGCTCTGCTCAGCTTTACCTAATACCCAGGCATCCTCACGTTGCAGCCAGATCAAACCGGGTTCCATTTTTTTTTTAAACATGTCGTAGTAGCCAGCACGGGTAAACAGTCCGGGAATAGCTGTCACACCGCTTTCGTCAATGAGCGTGAACAATTCACTGCCGCGAGACTTCGTCATCGCGTTTAATGTCAGATCGGCTGGCGCATCCTGCATAACCGAATCTTTGATGCGTTCATAGAGTCGGCTTGCCAGGTCGTCACGCTCAAGCATTGCTCGCGCATATTTAACCAGACCGTCATCCAGACTCTGCCCATAACGTCGCCATTCAGACGAGTCAAAAAGTCGATTCAGGTGGGCCACAAAAATCCGGCGTTCCTCATAAGGCTGTAGCTTTCCGGTGCTTTCCCACAGACGGGTAATGGCAGCGACCATATACGGCTTGTCGAACGTCCCTTGTCCGTGAACCTGCAAGTAGAGTTTCAGTAAGCGGAAAATGGGTTCGGACTGACCGTTATCAATGGCGTTCTGAAGAGCAAGGCTAACTTGCTGCTCTATCTGCGGCAGAAGCAAACGCTGTAAAAAGAACTGATAGAGTGAGTCGGAAGACTCCACAACTTCGCCACCGGTATAAAGCCCATAGCGCCACTCAAGCGGTGGATTAAATAACGCCAGCGAGCCATATTCCGGCAGATATTGTGAAAGTGTTAACAGACGAGGAAGCAGACTATCGGTCGGCTTTTTGACGAAGTTTCTTACTTCTGTATCAAGTGTGCTGACCTTCTCCTCCACAACACTGAGGTAGTCACTATTATGATGATAGCTGTGCCACAAACCGTTCAGCAGAACCACAGCCAGCACGAGGGAAAGGGTATGCCCCAGAAAACGCTGCAGGCGGAACTTTGATTCATTGGCCAGGTTATGGCGCGCCAGGCCGCGATCTTTAACAATGACCTCGCTAAAGAGCTCTCTGAGGAAATACTGACGCCCGTAGGAGACATCGCCCACCAGAAAATCACGCTCCTGAGGCTGTGCGGTCAGTGAAGCTGACACCGTGGGTGATGTATTCTCAACATAGTTCTGCCACTGGCGGATGATGCTCTGATTGTTCAGTAAGCTGAACCCAACGGGCTGATGACTGCTGCAGAAATAGATACCACGTAACAGGGTGTAGTTCTGCGACTCATCGTAGCGGGAAGCGAATACAATGTTGTGCACCACTTCTGCGACATGCTCTGACAAGAGATGAAAATCCTGTGGCAATCCGTACATTTTTTTTCGATCGCGATTAGCGTACTCCTCCTGCTGACGGACGATAATATCGCGCTCGATACGCTCCTGAAGCAGCGCAAACTCTGCTTTTATCTGGCTCTGCAGCCCCGATGCTGCCAGGGTGTTGGTATCGCCATAGGGGAAGGTGACTCCCCATACCTGCTCCCGTTCCTGCTCCGTCAGCATTCTGAAGTATTCAGCAAAGCCTGGCAGTTGATCGAGTTTTGTGACCAGCACATAAACAGGAAAACGCACGCCCAGTGTTTGACGAATGTCGTCAATTCTGGCGCGCAGGCTTGCCGCCAGCTCAAAGAGTTCAGCCTGGCTGCGACCCACTAAATCTGCCGCGGAGACGGCAATAATCACGCCGTTCAGCGCTTTAACCGGGCGATATTTCTTTAGGGTCTTAAGGACCGCTCGCCATTCGTTAATAGTGGAATCGGGATCGCTGACATATTTGCCTGCGGTATCAACATAGATAGCATCATTGGCCAGCCAGCATTCGCAATTCTCGGTGGCACTGGCGGGCTTACTGACCTGATTAAGCTGATCAGGTAGCGGAAAATCTTGTCCGGATGCGAGGATAGCTGAAGTTTTACCTGCATTCTGAGTACCCAGAACCATGTACCAGGGCAATCGGTCCAGCGGTTTTCGCGCCAGAATGACACGCTGGAAAAAAGAGAGATTACCGTGGCGTTTGTTGACGTAATCAACTGCACGAGCAATGGCCGCTGAGATTTCGGATGTATCACTTTCTTTCGTTGCACTTTTGTTTTGGGTAAATTTATCCAGCAGTGCCGGATTATCCTTCAGGGCCAGTAGCAGTAACCAAAGACCATACAACAATGCGCAGACCAGCATTATTCCGATGATCGCCAGCCTGACACCCACAGCATTCAGAGGATATTTTTCGCCCACCAGCAGAAAGGGGCCAAAGACCCAGATCAAGACACACAACGTTGCAGTTAACGCGATAAACAACGGCCAGCGTAACCAGAAGCAGACCAGGCAAAGTGCGGCCAGCAAAGTAAAGATCACGCGTGACTCAATGCTCTGCAATGGACGTGACACGCCAAAACCAAAAAAAGGTCCCAGAAACCAGATCGCTGCAATGAGCAATCCGATACAACACACAATTAGCAGCGTCTTCATAAACCGCGCCGCGAAGACTCTATTTAAATAAGACATTGTTGCTCTCGTTAATACGTGACAAAAAATTCTACACGGCGATTCTTTGATCGACCCTGAGCAGTGGCGTCGGAAGCCAACGGCTGGCTGCTGCCTACACCTTTGACTTTTACTTTGTTACCAGGCAAACCTGCTGCAATAAAATAGCGGCCAACTTCTGCCGCACGTTTTTCCGACAACACGTCGTTATTCGGCAATAAAGGACGGTTGATTGGTGTCGCATCCGTGTGACCGACAATCAGCACCTCCCCTTTCACACGCTGAACCTCACGAGCAATGCGCTGGATAACTTTGACCATGTCGGGCTCAAGCGACGTGGAACCTGAACGGAACAACGAGTCGCCTTTGAGCACAACTTTGCTCTGAGTTTGAGTTTCATCTACGCTGAGCAGCTGCTTCTGGATTTCGTTACGCAGCAAAATGGCCAGTCTGAGACGGGTTTTAGTCTGCGGCATGACAACATTGATGTTGTGCATGGCATTGATATCACTTGTGATGCCGTCGAGCCGGGTCAGCAACATGTATTTCGAACCGATAAACGCTGAGGCGACTAGCACACCTACGCACAGAGCCGTAAGCCGGACAGGCAGAATATTCTTTTCACGCTGTATCGGCCCGCCAGGCAATAAACCATGCGGTGAGAGGGCTGGCGGAGTCGTATTACGTGCACTCTGAATTAATGTCAGCAGTCGCTGCCGAATTTTAGTCAGCTGTCGATCGCCATCCTCAATAATGCTGTAACGGCCTTCAAAACCAAGGCCGAGAATGCGCAGCAGTATCTCCAGTACATCGACAAATTCGGAGGGGTTCATCGACAAGCGGCCAACCAGTAAGAAAAACTTATTACCGCCGTCGTTATCTCCTTCAAAGTGGTTTAGCAGGTTGCTCTGCGACCAGCCCGCGGCCAGTCCCCACGTTGTGGTGTGCGCAAATTCGTCAAGCGCAGTACAGAGGCAATAGCGTACAATCGCCATTTTTTTCCAGGGTATATTCACTTCGTCACAGACGACACTGAATAAATTTATCTGGTTCTTAAGCGTATTTTTCAGTATCTCAACATGCGTCATGTCACTGACGTAGTCAGGCATATCGCCCAGCGCCCGTAACAGAGGCTGAGCTGCCTCCAGCAAAGGATTATCCGCAGCTCTGACCTTCAGAATACGTTGCTGTACGCTCTCACTTCCTGGCATACGCTCTTGTCTGGAAGCCTGCCCGCCTTTTCTGGTCCCTTCGTTATGACTTTCATGTGGCGCTTCCGGCTGCTCGATCCAGTCGCCCTGCTCATCAAGAAGAAACTTACCCAGTGCCTGCGGCGAACGACTCTCGCCGACTTCGCGATCTGGTGAACGCGCGTCCGGAGAATTGGTATCGTCTTTCATCAACTCCTGATACCCCACAGTTCCATCTTAAGCCCAGGAAATTCACCCGCGATGTGTAGCGCCAGTGCGCCGGTCGTCGATATTTTGTCCCAAAAAGATCCGTTCTTAAGCAGCTCGAAGTAGACATAGCCAGCGCTATAGGGGATCTGCCGCGGTGGAACCGGCAAACTCTGCAACGTAAGTCCAGGCAAGTGTGAACGAACCAGTTCGTGCAACTGTTGCGGCGCACTGATTTTGGCCTGAGCATGAAATTGCTGCTGCAAAACGTCCATTGGCAATTGAGCGTTGACGGCCAGGACAATATTTGAGAATGACTGCAGTTCACCCGGCAGCACCGATGCTGACCAGACACCGTTACCTTTCGCGCGGAGATCAATAAGCTGCCCTGCTCGTACCAGAATTTGATTCATGAGATCGTTAACCTCTTCAACCAACGGCCGGATAGAGGAATAGAGTCCTGAATGATCATATCCCGGCGCCGCTTTCGGACGTCGGGTCTTAACACGAATAAAGGTGGAGAGTTCCCCCGCTAGTTTTGCCAGCTCTTCATACAAAACAATCGGCGGCAGTTCAGGTATGTGCCGCAAATGATCAAGAATGGGTTCATATTTATTGAAGATTTGCAGCAGCAGGTAATCCACAACCTCGGCGCTGGCGCTTGCCTTACCGTCGGAAGTTGAAAGACGCGCAGCCAGCATCTCAGCGCGTATTTTGACCAGACCATTCAGGTGCGTCAGCCACTCTTTAAGTAATGGATTTGCGGCATAGCCGGTTACCGGAGGAATATAATCATCCACATGTAACAGAACGCTGCCGTCTGGCTGAATAGCTTTTACCCGGGTAAGCGGCAGGCCAATCCATGACTCGGTCATCTCAGCTTGTGATACCAGTTTCAATCGAAGCATCGCCAGCTGAACCGGCTTAGGTCCCTGCCTGATTGAATTAGTGTCGCAGAGCTCAGCCTCTTCAGCCCGGAAACGCGCCAGCGAACTGGAGTCATTCTGGCTGAAAATCGTCTCGTCGCTATTATCAAGGCGTAACGGCACCGCCAGATAAATCATCTTGTCCAGATGCTCTGGCAGTATCGTCAGCGGCTCAGGCAGATCGGCGTGATCGGGCACATCAAAAGGCGTACCGTCCTGAAGCACGCCCCGGGCACTTCGAAGGACCAGTTTGCCGTAGGTCAGCGCTTCACGGTCAATTTCATATTGTGAGAACCCCCAATAAAAAGGACTCAGCGTGGCTGCCCGCTTATGTGCGTAATATTCAAAATAACGCTCTTGCTGTTGAAATAGTTGCGGGCGAAGAAACAGTCCTTCACTCCAGACGACCTTATTTGTTCTCATGGTTTAATCCATTTTTCTAATAGTTATTGCTGACTTCTTAAAATTTACATTCAACGCAATAGCATCATCGCTAAACATTCTTTTCCACCAGGAGCTGACTGGTGGCGGCAACTCATAAATTTTCAGCCAGACCGCATCGTTAAGATCCCGATATGCTCCAATGAACCCTAATGCCTGGGTTTTACTTTCTGGCGACAGGAAAATCGACCTCTTCTCGCCGGGTTTTAATATTGCTTCGTACATTTTTGATGAAGATGATGCTAAAGGTTTATTGCTACCTTCAATGATTTCAAAAAAATCGGCATTACTAAAAACATCCGTATCGCGAACGTTATAAATGAATATGTTCAGCGGAGCAGGATGGCTCTTCTCGTTTGGGTTGATATCTTTATCTGCAATCAGATTTATTTTTATCTCACCGTCTTCAGGCACCCTGTCTTTTTTATTGCTGCAGGAGATCAAAAAAAGAGTCAGCAAAATGAGTGCTAATGTATTTCGCATTTTCTGTTGATTATTTTTTATATCTGATCTGCAAAACATGAATCTACCTACATTGTCGACTTTTTAGAATTCAATGACACTACCACCCGGTTGGATAAAAGTTTTGCCGCCGAGGCGGCAAAACTTATTGCTCACCAGGAGGATTAACTGCGCAGGTTTGCTTTCACATCATAGCTGGTAGAAATGACGCCAGATTTAGCGCCTTCAGCATTCTGCATGACATAATCCTGAGTCACTTTGGTAAAGGCGAAAGTTATACGCTCACGTGGACGCGTTTCATCAACGCTGGAGCCAGCTGTTTCAACCCGGGTAATAATGACATCAGTAAATTTGATAGTCAGATATTCCAGTGGATCACCACCGGCCTTACGCACCACAAACTCAACATCTTTGATGTGTTTACCCGAAAGGCAGTAGCTAAGTAAATTAGTACTTGCTTTGTCGATGTAATGCTCAAAGCAGAAATCATCTACCGTTGCCTTACCGGAACCGCCGCCAGAACCACTGTGCATATTAGAATGCTGAGCAGTGGCCCAGTTCCATGAAAGCACTTCGATCTCATTCTTATGCGTGGCATCCAGTGACTCGCCTTCGATACCATTAATTTTAATGAACATATCCTGAGCCATAATATCTCCTTTATCAGCTCTTAACGAAAAACGTTACATGTTTTGTAACGGCAATGATTAGCCAGAAACACCTCCCCATTCGTGGGAAATGATATCCAACAGATTAAATGTAAAAATAAATTAAAACCACAAGAATAAAATGATCATTCTTTTTTTATTGTCTCAATCAGGCAATAAAAGTTAATTTCCTGATCAGGCAACTCCTTTTAAAGAAGGTAATTTAGCAACCATACGCAAAGATACGGTTAATCCTTCTAACTGAAAATGTGGTCGCAGGAAAAATTTCGCCTGGTAGTAACCAGGATTACCTTCAACATCTTCCACAACCACTTCAGCTGCTGCCAACGGGCGTCGCGCTTTCGTTTCCTGAGAAGAGTTAGCGGGATCACCATCCACGTAATTCATTACCCAGTTGTTTAGCCAGCGCTGCATATCCTCACGCTCTTTAAAAGAGCCGATCTTATCGCGTACGATACACTTCAGATAATGAGCAAAGCGCGAGCAGGCAAACAAATAAGGTAAGCGTGCTGACAAATTGGCATTCGCGGTCGCGTCCGGATCGTAATATTCCGTTGGCTTCTGAAGCGACTGCGCACCAATAAACGCGGCATAATCCGTGTTCTTGCGATGCACCAGCGGAATAAAACCATTTTTAGCCAGTTCAGCTTCACGACGATCAGAAATCGCGATCTCGGTTGGACACTTCATGTCCACACCGCCGTCATCGGTCGGGAAAGTATGGCAAGGCAGATTTTCTACCACACCACCGCTTTCAACACCGCGGATCATGGTGCACCAGCCATAGTGTTTGAATGAACGGTTAATATTTACCGCCATCGCATACGCGGCGTTTGCCCAGACAAATTTACTGTGATCCGCACCGTCTGTTGTTTCTTCAAAGTTGAAGTTATCAACCGGATTGCTGTTAATTCCATAGGGAAGACGAGCCAGGAAACGCGGCATGGCCAGACCAATATAACGAGAGTCTTCAGACTGACGCAGTGAGTTCCATGCGGCATATTCCAGGTTTTGGGTAAAGATTTTGGTCAGATCACGTGGATTTGCCAGTTCCTGCCATGACTCCATCTGCATTACAGAAGGTGACGCACCGGTAATAAATGGCATATGCGAAGAAGCGGCCACCTTACCGATCGAGGAAAGCAGATCCACGTCGGCTGGACTGTGGTCAAAGTGGTAATCCGCTACCAGACAGCCGTAAGGCTCGCCGCCCAACTGACCATACTCTTCTTCATAAATCTGCTTGAATAACGGACTTTGATCCCAGGCAATGCCTTTATAGCGCTTCATATTGCGGCGAAGATCGTCTTTAGAGATATCCATAAACCGCAGTTTCAGCTTTTCATCCGTCTCGGTGTTATAGACCAGATAATGAAGACCACGCCATGCACTTTCCAGCTGCTGGAACTCTTCATGATGCAGGATCAGATTAACCTGCTCAGAGAGCTTCAGATCGATCTCAGCAATGATGGACGCGATGTTTTTATAGGCGTCATCAGCCATGGTGATTGACGTACTCAGCGCCTGCTCAGCTAGCGTTTTCACCGCTGCCTGAACCGCTGATTTTGCCTGTTGAGACTTCGGTTTAAATTCACGCGTTAATAACGCATTAAAATCGTTCTGTGTGGCGGTATTTGCGCCAGCCTGTTTAGATGTTACTTGTTGGGTAGACATAGTTATCTCTCTGCATCACTTTTGGGACGCGGCTTCATCAGCCTGTTTTGGCTTCGGCGACGAAGCCAACGTATTCAGCAGCGATTTATCGTTCAGTACTTTCATGACCAGATTCTCTGCCCCGGCTTTACCATCCATATAGGTCTGGAGGTTAGCCAGCTGAGTTCGGGCTTCAAGCAGCTGTGCCAGTGAATCGACCTTGCGGGCGATAGCATCTGGTGAAAAATCATCCATACTGTCAAAGGTCATATCGACCATGAGCTGGCCTTCACCCGTTAAGGTATTCGGCACGGCGAAAGCCACGCGTGGACGCATTGCTTTCATACGTTCATCAAAGTTATCAATATCAATGCTGAGAAACTTCCGGTCCGCAACCGGGGGTAATGGTTCCAGTGCTTTACCTGAAAGATCAGCCAGAACACCCATAACGAAAGGCAGCTCAATTTTCTTTTCACTACCGTAAATTTCCACGTCATACTCAATTTGCACACGTGGCGCACGATTTCGTGCGATAAATTTTTGTGAATTACTTTTACTCATAATAATGAATACTCTTTAATAAGCGTTTGTGAATAAACTATTATTCTCGTGTCGTTAACGTTCGATACTCAGCCAGCCTCTTTCCCCCTTTATTTATAAACAAGCTCAATGCTGGCTATTGCCATTACCAACCCTGCGGTAACAGTTGCGTTTCCCATCGCATAATAGCTTGCAGTAAATCCATGTGTTACCTGCTCCGCCGAGGATGGAATGACATAATTTTGCCCTGAGGTACTGTCGTCGATACTTACCTGAGAACCATCTTCCTTCCTCAGACGAATCTGTACATTATTGCTGTAGTTTTCACCGGTTGCATTGACCAAATTACCCGTTGTTGTATCTGCAGCATTAACGCTACTATTAAAAGAAACTGTAATTGTACGGCTCGCTGGGCAATCCTTTAGCGTAATATCAAAGGGCACGCTGCCCGCTTCACTGCCATTACCCTGCAAGGCTGTGGTTGATATTTTTGGCAGCGTCACAGTTTCATTGTCACTGGCATTATTGATGAGCACGTTACAGGTTTCGTCGTTATATACACCGGTAAAATTAACCGTAATGGCACAATCAGTGGTGCACCCCCACGCAACAGAGGTAAACAGCATGCCTGCCAACACCCCTGGTAATTTTGCTCGCAGACATCCGCCACTGTTTTTTGTAAGTCTGATTAATGACATATCACCTCCACCTGCGTAATGGTTCCATGCGCATTTTTCATCTGCCGGGCAATAGCAGCATCTGAATTAATGGTGCACAGACGTTTACCATTCGAACGGTTCACATGAAGATTACTTTTTTCCGCCTGCCATCCTCTTATAAATGCCATTCCACCCTGACCAATAATGCTAAGGCTTTTATCTTTATCGTCATAAATATCCATACCAATGGGTAATGGAGTGCCGTCTTTATCTTTAATCTTTAAGATGATCGGTTCACCGATCAGTGTTTTCACATTAACTTTAACCATTGCACCCATTCGTGGAGTGACTGTGCTTTCATTCTCCAGCACATCAACGATATCCGGGAGGCCGTTTGTATTAACCGCCACGGTATTTTCACGATAGGGTGTCAGTGATGGCACGATAGCGAAGCCATTCGCATCAATCTCCGAACCATAACCGTTCAGCATTCTTGCGCCTTTCGCCCCAGGAGCCTCCACCAGCGCAAAAGGTGAATCACCCAGCCTTGGGCCAGCAGTAATACCGCCACGGTGCGCGACCAGACTTCCATTCGCGGATATCGACAATTGGTTTGACTGATTACCCAGCGATGCGGTTGAGCCAAACTGCCCGACAGAGGAGTTGTAGTTAACATTGCCAGTTACAGCATTTCGCGTGCTGCTACTCTGCGTTCTGCTCACCATTGTTCCAACGCCATAACTCAGTTCGTTCTGTTCGCCCTGATTACCTATCGCGTTAGCCTGCACTATGCTGCTTCCGTTATTGTCATGAGAAACCGTCGAATAAACTGACGTAAACAGCGGCTTATCAGAGGTAATACTGCCGCGCCCCAGCGGAATATTGATGGAAAACATCAGGCTATTCACATTCTTTCCGGAACCGTTATAGGCGCGCGAAGCCGAAACAGACCAATAAAAATCGCGCTCAGATTTACTGTAAGTCAGCATGTACTGGCTGCTGGATGAGCGCGCATTCCAATAGTCATAAAAACTGCCGGAGAGGTTCAACCGGGCATCATTCCACAATGGTTGACCCAGGCTGACAGTGAAACGCTGGCGGGTGCGATAATCCACCCTGTAATTGTCATTTTTTGCGCCATAGCGCTCCAGCGCGGCGTCTCTCAGACTATAGAAGCCATCTGAAGAGTAGCGCCAGGCAGCAAGGGTGACATCCGTTCGTGTCGTTTCCAGATACTTACTGAATCCCAGATTAACGCTGTTACCAGATGACGATTTTCCATTGCCCAGATCGCTTCTGGCATGCGTAACGTCCATCGATATGCCCCCCAGAGCGGTATTGAAGGCGTTACCAATCCCTGCCGCAGCATAGTCCGGAGAAAACTGACCTCCGCCATATAACGTGTACATATTCCCGAGCCCATACTGATAAAAAGCCTGAGCCAGGTTCGGTTTTTCCCTCAGTGAGTCGTCCTGAAGCTTGCCAACGGTGATGCCGAAGCGAGAAACGCCCTCGTGCAGCAACATTGGTGGCGCAGAGAAGGGGACGATCTGCGTACGCTGGCGACCGTCAGCCTCAATAACGGTTACCTGTAAATCGCCACCATAGCCCATTCCACCAATATCATTGATTTCAAACGGCCCCGGTGGCACCGTGGTTTCATAAAGTATCCGACCACGCTGCGTGACCTGAACTCTGGCGTTCGACTCAGCGATACCTGCCACTTGCGGACTGTAGTTACGCAGGCCATCAGGAAGCATGCGATCCTCCGACGCTAACTGAATACCCCGAACGGTCATGCTGTCGAACAAATCGCCTGAGGTTGTTGTATCACCTAGCGTTAACTCACTTTTCAGTACCGGAACATCGCGCTGAAGATAAGTAGAAATAGATTGCGTGTGTGTTGAATTGCTCCGGCTCCAGTTGGTATTTAACCGCTTGCGTAAACGCCAGTCATAGAAATTCAATCCCGCTAGCAACCCGAGATTGCCGCTAGCGCTGTGCTGGCCATTACTGTCGAACAAATTGGAATTTTGCTGGACATAAATATTGCTGTTGTAGTCAATCAGTGCAGCTGTCTCTCCGGAATCCCAGGTATTGGGGTCGGTATAGCCGCGTGGGTACTGAAACAGGCTCGCCTGAGGCACCGTTATTTCAAGAAAAAAATCTCCGGTGGAATAGTTCGCAATTGCCCCCTCAATCCATTGATCAATGGTTCTGTATTCAGCCTGTTTATTAGCGTCGTTAGCCAGCAGAGCGCGCTCAGGGCGTTTAATTCCCAGACTGCTTAACTCTTTTTCAGTAAAGCAGGGCTGCGCACCTATACTCCCTTCGACGGTATTGAAGACGACTTTATGCATACCCCGGCGTTTTCCATTGACTGAAACCTGTATGACATATTCGCCCTCAGGCGCTGGGTTACCCTGGTAAAACCGCGAAACATCTACGCCGGCACCATGAATAAAATTACTGTTGAACCTGACACTTTTCGTCCCCTCACTGGAAAGGGCAGCAGATGGCAAAGTGTTAACGCTGCTGATGGCAAACAGAGGTAAACCGGCACCTAAAATTATTAGTGCATGACGAACTGCAAATGCAATTTTTGATTCGAGTATGATTCGCCGAACATATCTTCTCTTAGTTCTCGGTTTCACTTCCCTGCTCCCGATGACAATATGTGCTTTATGAATTCAAATAAAAAAAACACCCTTTCAGCTTAAAAACATCATTGTTATTTATCAGCTTTGACTGACAGGTTATTCCCGCCACTCTTTACCAGGTGATAATCTACGGCGTTACCAAAATCATTAATAATCCGAACCGTAACACTATCCACTGATGAGGGTCGTGGTGCTTTAGGATCTAACAACATATCTTTTGTACTGAAAGGTGGAATCATATCGCTTTTCAGCTGCGATTTAGTGTTACCTGAAATAATGTAAGCAGAATCAAAAGAGATATAATAAGGCGTTGGATTCGTCACTTTGACGCCTTTCGCCGGACTGATAAGCTGCCATTTTATGCTGTCAAATTCCCCCAGCGCACTTTTTTTCAACACGCTCGGGCGATAAAATATTTTAATCCGCGTTCTGAATGCCAGCTCGAGGCGATCTGTTTTAGCCGCTGATTCGTTAACCGGTGGAATTTCCAGCATGTTAAACCAGAAAACGGATTCACGATCCTGAGGCAATGTCATCCCATTATAGATAAGACGTACACTCTGACCTTTACCTGGTTCAACACGGTAAACCGGCGGCGTAACAGTGAAAGGCACCTGCAATTTGTTGATATCGCCATTGGTCGTACCGTCATCAACCCAGACCTGCACCAGTAATGGAGAGTTGCTTTTATTATTGGTCCGTACTGAATGCTCACGTTCATTTCCCGGAAACACAACACGCGTTCCGGATATCGTCATCCCGGCAAAGGCACTCTGTGCGATAAACAAAGAAAGGAAAGCCGTCGTTATTGTAAAAAATTTTGCACGTTGATATTTCATATTACGCCCTGCGCTTCTGGCATTTCGTTCACTTACATCGCAAAAATTCATTTTTTAAAAGGGCGATTTCTCGCCCTTTAGCAGATTAAAAAAACCGATCTGTTATGGGTAGGCCAGCGTATAAGCAGCCTGAGCATAGACCGTACCCGCACCGGTTTGTGCGGTTGCGTAGTAGCCACCGTAGTAGCGCATAGAGGCGGTACCAGCAGCAGTCACTGCCACGGCAGAACCCGTTTCGCCCAGTTTCAGCGGCTGCTCGTCAGAGTTATACAGACGAACCTGCACATTTGTTGCTGCCGGAAGTTCAGTCGTACCGACGAACTGGTTGGTCAGGTTACCAGTGGTGCTGTCCACACCAGAGCTGCCGATCGCTTCAAAATGCGCGGCAACCTGAGTGATGGTAGTTGGGCAATCTGTAACATTCAGGTCGAAACCTTTTGAACCCGCAGTTTCACCCTCTGTAGTCAGCGTCTGAGTAGACACTGTCGGCAGGGTGACCTGAACATCAAGAGAATCGCTGGCAATAGTACAGGTTTCATCGATCAGTTTGCCGTTAAAGGTTACGGTACCTTGTCCTACAGCTGCTAATGCTGAACCTGAAGCAATGGTCATCGCGATCGCGCAGAGCGACATTTTTAGATTACGCATAAAATAAACCTCTTAGTTTCCATTTATAAGTTTTTAACATTTCCAATATTATTACACTAACTTCTTTATCCAAATCCCTGGATAAAAACACTTCCTTACTACCTTACTTAATCGCAGAAACTTCAATCGTTTTTTCCTGCGACAAACTTACATATAACGTTGTCAGCTCACCAGACTCATCCGGATTGGCCGTCATATTCATTACTGTCACACCCAGTTTTGGCAGAATGTTTTTCTCAATAAACCGGATAAGCATCCTTGCCCCTGTTTCAGCCACAGGGCACTGTTCAACAATGTGCTGAACTAATTCATCACTGAAATCTAATGTAATGCCGTAATTCGCCTTAGCGCGTTTGGCAATACGATTTAAGTGAATCCTGACAATATACTGCAACGACGATGGTGTTAGCGGCAAATAGGGAATAACAGTGACACGCCCCAAAAATGCAGCCGGGAATACTTTCAGCAGCGCAGGCTGTAATATTTTCAGCAGCCCCTCTTCATCAGGCATTGTTTCCTGATCAGCACAGGCCATGCTGATAATTTCACTGCCGGTGTTACTGGTCAGTAAAATAATCGTATTTCTGAAGTCAATATGCCGGCCCTCACCATCCTCCATTGATCCCTTATCGAAAACCTGGAAGAAAAGCTCGTGAACATCCGGATGCGCTTTTTCAATTTCATCCAGTAAAATCACGCTGTAAGGTTTACGGCGCACCGCTTCCGTTAACACGCCGCCCTCACCGTAACCAACATAGCCCGGTGGTGACCCTTTCAACGATGAAACGGTATGTGCTTCCTGATACTCACTCATATTTATGGTGATCAGATTCTGCTCACCGCCATATAGCTGACTTGCGATGGCAAGCGCCGTCTCTGTTTTGCCTACCCCTGATGGCCCTGCCAGCATAAAGACGCCATGAGGTTTTTGCGGATCAGCAAGCCCCGCGCGTGCAGTCTGAATATTCTGGCTCAGACAGGTCAGTGCATACTCCTGCCCAATCACTCGCTCTGAAAGGCGTTGCGGTAGTTCCATCACCGCGCTAACGTCATCCTTAAGCACCTGGCCTACCGGTATACCTGTCCAGTTCGCCACAATTGAGGCGATTACCGCGGCATTGACCTCAGCCTGAACCAGAGGCTGTTCACCACGAAGCTCACTCAGCGTCGCGTCCAGTTCATTTAAATGATGCTGCAAACTCGCCGTATCCGTTTTCTCTCGCGTAGCGGCCTGCAGTTGCTGTCGCGTCTCAATAATATCCGCAACCAGCTTGCACTCTTTCGCCCACTGATGATCAAGGATCTCAGCTTCCTCTGTATGGCTTGCAATAGCATCCTGCACCGGGCCAAGTTGCTTGTTGTCCGCTTTGCCGAAGCCGATCGCCTTTTCGAGTTCTGTCAGCTCAGCCTGAGCAGACTGCCTGCGGAAATTTAATATTTGCAGCTCTGTCGGTGGTGCGTACTGTGCAACAGCAACCCTGGCACAGGCCGTATCTAATAAACTGATCGCCTTGTCAGGCAGCTGACGAGCAGGGATATATCGATGAGAAAGCCGCACTGCAGCCCTGACAGCTTCATCCATAATCCAGACGTTGTGATGCTTTTCCAGTACGGGAATCAGGCCACGAATCATAGCTGTAGCGAGATCCTCTGAAGGTTCATCAACCTGTAGTACCTGAAAGCGACGAGTGAGTGCCGGATCCTTTTCTATGTGACGTTTAAATTCACTCCAGGTCGTGGCACCTATCGTGCGAAGCTGACCACGCGCAAGCATGGGTTTCATCAGGTTAGCGGCATCGCCGGTTCCCGCATTACCGCCAGCACCTACCAATGTGTGAATCTCATCAATGAACAGAATGACCGGCTCAGCAGAGTTGACAGCCTCTTCCAGCACAGATTTAAGTCGCGCCTCAAACTCACCTTTCATGCTGGCCCCGGCTGAGAGTGCGACGATGTCAAGCGTCAGTAATCGCACTTTTTGCAGCGAAGGCGGTACTTCACCCGCAGCAATGGCCAGCGCTAAACCTTCCACAACCGCCGTTTTTCCTACGCCAGCTTCCCCGGTAAGCAATGGATTGTTCTGACGACGACGCAGCAGAATATCCACCATGGTATTGATCTCTTTGTCGCGCCCTAATACTGGGTCGAGCTTACCCTCACGAGCAAGTGCGGTAAGATCAGTAGAATACTGATTTAGCCCCCCGCCGCTTTGCGGATGACTTAGGGCATGGCTTGCCTCACCGGGAACACCAGCATCTTCTGTTACAGCTGCGCCGCCGGAAAGATCGCTTTGCTCTGCCGAGTCGCGAATGATATAGCCAAACTCTTTATTTAAATGTTCCAGCGGAATCTTTTCAAAGAGCGGCGAAATGGCGAATAATGCACGACGCAGCTCCATAGTAGTCAGAAGCGCCATCAACAAATGACCACTGCGAATGGCTCTATCATGGCATTCCAGGCTGGCCATGACCCATGCACGTTCAATAGCCAGTTCTATATGGTAAGAAAAATCAGCGATAGTACTGGCGCCAGCAGGCAGCCGGGTCAATGCCTGTGAAAAATCACGTTCCAGCATTTCAGCATCAATTTCAAAATGCCGAATTACATGGCGGAAATCGCTATCTTGCTGCTGGTAGAGCTGATTTAGCCAATGCACCAGTTCAACGTAGTGGTTACCGCGTAGCTTACAGAGCGTTGTTGCACTCTCAACGCTTTTAAATAAATTGCTATTTAACTTCCCGAAAAGGTTCTTTCTTGATATCGCCACGGTATAACCTATCTCGTTTTAATTAGAATATTGGAATCTTATTTATGGTTAACAAAAACTGATAGAAAATTTCTATACTTCCCTGCTGCTTTCCACACACTTTAAACGCATAAAATAAAAACGCATATTCTTATTTATAATTTGAAATACTTTTAAGAAAATAGCCCGATCCTTTCTCCTAAATAGTCATGCGAGGACAATTAGGGTTGCCGTTCAGGCAACATTTACTTTTACAATAACGGCACTATAGATGTGATAACCACAGCGTAAATCCTACTATTTCTATGCTGGTGAACGTTTATGATTCTGAAGTTAGCTTTTCTTGCTGAGTCGATTTTTACCTAACAGGGTGCCAAGTGGAACACAATTTTCTGGATTACTACAATCGGGAACTCATCTTTATCAGAGAAATGGCACAGGAATTTGCCAGCCGCCATCCCAAGATAGCCGGGCGTCTTGGTATGAACGGAATTGAAATTGCCGATCCCTACGTGGAACGACTTATTGAGGCATTTTGCTTTTTATCAGCCAGAACACAAATTAAGCTTGATGCCGAATTCCCGAACTTCACTCAGCGGTTAATGGATATCGTTTATCCCAACTATAACTCACCCATTCCTTCAATGGGTGTTATTCAGTTGACACCCAATGTTAATGAAGGTGATTTAACCAGCGGCTATAACATTCCAAAACAAAGCGCTTTCTTTAGCCGGCTATTACCGGGTGAGATGAGCCGATGCGAGTTCAGAAATAATCAAAATGTTACTCTTTGGCCGCTGGAGATTACTGAAGCCCGCTTAACGTCCGTACCACCTGATATTCCCAATCTGGAACACCATCGTATCAAGCACAATCAGTTGAAAGGTGCTTTACGCATCAAACTGAAACTGCAGGGCGATTTGAATTTTTCAGAACTGAAGGGGCTGGATGAACTTCCTTTTTACATTCAGGGAGATGAACGTATTGTCTCTCATATCTTTGAACTGCTGCATGGCCATCATGTTGCCACTATAGTCCGCAGTCACGTGCAGGATAAGTCACAACATATCATCATCAGCCAGCAGCCATTAAAATTTGAAGGGCTGAACCCGGATCAAAGTCTGCTGCCGCTGCAATGGAATATGTTTCATGGCCATACTTTAATTCAGGAATATATTTCCTGTAGCCAGCGTTTTTACTTTTTCTCTCTCACACAACTTTCTGCTGCCCTTACGGAGAATCACAGTAATGAAGTTGAGCTCATTATCCTGCTCAGCAGGCTCCCGCAGGAGCTCATTCCGCACATCGATGCCACGCGTTTCCTCCTGTTTTGTACGCCAGTGATTAACCTGTTTCCAAAGCGGGTTGATCGCATTGAGGTTAACAGGGCGCTCAACAGTTTCCACATCGTTCCCGATCGCAGTCGCCCCCTGGATTACGAGATATTTTCAGTCAATCAGGTATTTGGTTTACAGGCTGAAACCAGCGAAGAGCTCACGTTTAACCCGCTTTATCAAACGCGCCACAAAGATGGAGGTAATTTCGGACGCTATTTTTCCGTCAGGCGAGAAGTGCGTGGGGAGGAGAACAGTAGCCGTAAATATACTACCCGGACACCCTACACCAGCACTGAAATCTTCATCTCGCTGGTTGATCAGCAAGAGGCACCCTACGGAGAGCATATTCGCTACCTGCTGGTTGATGCCATGGTCACCAATCGTGATTTGCCTCGTCTCTTGTCTAATAGTGGAAGTTTTGATCTTACCATGTCCGATTCGGTTCCCATTGAGAGGGCTCGTTTTGTCAGTTCGCCGAGTGCACCACGCCCTCCGTTCAATACCGGTGAGTCGGCATGGCGGCTTATCCGCCAGCTGAGTTTTAATTACCTGCCTCTCTCAGACATGGAGCATACGCAGGGCGGCGAATCATTACGCAACATGCTGCGGATGTTTACGACCGCAGCCGATCTTGATGCCGTTGCACAGATCAATAGTCTGGTCGGTTGCCAGACCAAACCAGTAATCCGTCGGCTTTCTGAAGAAGGTCTGCTGGTCTATGGACGTGGGGTTAACTGTAGCCTGACCGTCGACGAAGAGGGCTTCTCCGGCAAGAGTCCTTATCTCTTTGGTCTGGTGATGGAAAACTATCTGGCGCGTCATGCCGCTATCAATATCTTTACTGAAACCGAGTTACATTCCATGCAGCGCGGACTGATTACACGCTGGAAGGCTCGCCCTGGCAGGCGGGGGGCACTATGACAATACCTGAGGGTTTACAGGTCTGGTTTGATGATGACGCACCGTGGGAAACCGGGTTTATCAGTCTCATGCGGGCTATCGCTGCCCGTACGCCGGATTTACCCCCGCCAGGCATCGCCACGCTTCCCTCACAGGAACGTTTCAGGCTGGGACAGATGGCAAGCATGGCCTTCTCTCCGCGCGAGGTAGCGGCAATCAGCCAGCAAGACGACAAAATTAAAGTTCAGCTGTTTGGTCTGGGTATCTGGGGCGCGCAGGGAGCCATGCCGCTCCATATGACAGAGCTCGCTTATTCCCGTTATGAACAGCACGATCCTACGTTGATTGATTTTACCGACATCTTTCACCATCGTGCGCTGAGCCAGTTTTATCGTGCCTGGTTTTTATCACAGGATACCGCTTCGCTCGACCGTAAAAATGACGAGCGCTTCTCGTTTTACGTTGGCAGCCTGATCGGACTCGACCCTGCCGAACTGGTTAATTCACCGTTGCCGGTCCATGCCAGACTGGCCTCCTCTGCCCATCTTATTCGCGAAGCCCGCAATCCGGACGGTCTTTTAGGGGCATTGCACTATTACTTTGAAGTGCCTGTCGAGCTGAAAGAGTTTGAGCCGCAATGGATTTTTCTGGACGACCAGGATCAGAGTGCGTTGGGTGATGATCGTTACGCCGCTCTGCTTGGCGATGGTGCCATTCTCGGCAATACCGTACTGGACAGACAGCATAAATTTAAAGTGCTCATGGGGCCGCTGTCTCTTTCCCAATATATGCAATTCAGCCCCTGGGGCAGTGATATGGCGGTGCTACGCGAACTGATACGGAGTTTTATCGGATTCGAATACGCCTGGGATGTGCAACTGATTCTGGCGGCCGATCAGGTACCGCAGGCCAGACTTGATGGCCGTCACCAGCTTGGTTATGCCAGCTGGCTGGAGCGTGAACACGCAACCGTTCCGGTATACGGCATGAGTTTCGAACCCGAAATGTGTCACCGCCAGCCGTCTTTTTAACCAGGAAATCCAGTCCTTACTCAAAATTAAATATTATGAATCAGAAACCTGTGCTCATTTGTTCCAATTATTATCAGCACCTGCTGCAACCGTTATCGCAGGATAATCCTTGTGGTGAAAATCTGGAGTACGATCCGGCCTTTATTATGCTGCAATCCCGGCTGCAGCCCAAACTGGCCGCAGAATATGGTGACTTTGTTGAAGCGGCAGAACCGATAAACTGGACTGAAACTGAACGAGAGTGTCTGGATTTACTGCAAAAAAGCAAAGATGTCAGGCTGATTATCATTCTGATGCGCTGCCGGCTTCGCAGAATTGGTTTGGCTGCGATTGCAGAGGGGACGGAAGTGCTCGCTGCCTTGTTGTCCACATGGCCAGACGATCTTCATCCTCAACTGCTGGACGAAGGTGAATTCACGCCAATTTTGCGGGCAAACGCGTTTGCTGAGCTTGAGGATCCTGAAGGCCTGATAACGGATGTACGCAATCAGTTGCTACCGAAAGCCGCCGGACTACAAATCACGCTTCGGGAGTTTGAAAAGGCGCATCTGTTTTCGCGCGAGTCCGGAACGTTGTCGGAAACAGCGGTAGCCGGACTGATACATGAATGGCATCTCAATGCACAGGACGCGTTGCGACCGTTGGTTCAGGCATATCATTTTGTCGTTCAAATTAAGCAAACTCTTGTCGCAACGCTGAACGATGACGCTCCTGAACTGGCGACATTAACCGCTATCCTTGCACTTTTCTGCAAAGAGTTCGGCAGTCTGGAACCGGTGTCCGAACAGACTGTTGGGGTCACTCCCTCTGCCAGCATTATTCATGTTGAAACGAACACGTCCTGCCTCGACGAAACTTCAGAATCAGCTCCTGAGGTGGTCATTAGCGATCCTGCGCCCCCGGCGACTATCCAGACACGTCGTCGAGACATTAATAATCGTGCCGACGCACTGCAAACTATCAAGGAAGTCCGCAGCTGGTTTGGTATGACCGAGCCCAGCAGTCCACTGATTTTATTGTTGAAATATGCCGAAGACAGCATCGGGAGAAATTTTGCCGATTTAACAAAAATGTACCCCCCGGAAATCATCGCCATCCTGAGTCAGGAGAAGGAATAATTTATGTTACGGATCTACGTTTTTCTGTTTTGTGCGATCGTCATGTCGCCCGGTGCCTGGGCTGCCTGTACAATAGCCCGTGGTCAACCCACGCAGCTCGCTATCAATGCTCAAACCATTACTATTGCCGCCGATGCTGCAATAGATACCGCAACGCCAATCGCTCAATTCGACACCCCAGCCACGGGCAGTGTGATTGGCTACGACGCATGCCTTGCAGGTACAGAGTACGGGAAACGAGTTGTTAATCTTACTGGACAAGATTCGTCTACACGTATTTATCCAACAAATATTTCCGGCATTGGTATGAAATTATTATTCAGCAATGGCAGAGCTTTCGGCAATTTTCCATCAACCAGTACTCTTACCTTTCCCAATGGAGAAACCGAGGGAACCCTTGATCTGCCCGCGGGATCGTTTTTTCGCGTACAGCTTTTTAAAACGGGTAATATCACATTATCTGACCCCACGGGCAATACGATTATCCCTGCCGGTTTACTTGCTTACTATTATATTGTCAGCGATAACCCAGCTTCATACATCATTAACCTGACTGTCGGAGAGATGAAACTTATCAGCACGCCGACATGCACCACCGATGGTAATAAAACCGTCGATTTCAATACCGTAACTCCCTCGCTATTAAAAACAGGCGTTACACGGGACCTTGGTTTCTCTATTACCTGCAAAAGTGATTACGGCAGCTATGCCGCAAAAGCATCCATGATTACCAATTCTCCCTCCTCAGACGGTACTTACATCCGCGTTCTGGATGCGACTGGCAATAGTGACAGTCTGGGAATCCGCATTACGGACGGTTTGAATCAGTTAATGAATGTCAATGGTACAACCACAGAAGATAAAAACAGTACCAGTCAGGGACCGACCGAGTTTGCCTGGAAAGCCACGCTTATTCCCGGCAAATCTGCAACCCCAGCGGGAGGAACTTTTACCGCTGCAGCAGAAATACTATTTGATATTCAGTAACCGAAAGCATTTTGGATCAGGCTAATATGAATCAACCAGCAACCATCTTCGTCAGCATCGCCAGTTACCGCGATCCTGAATTACTGCCTACGCTCAGGGATATGCTACGGCATGCTGCATGTCCTGAAAATTTGCATATCGCAATTTGTTGGCAGGATGACAAAACCAGTGATTTTTTTGAATCTGCCGGCTTTGTACTACAGCAACGCAGGATATTTAATGAACAGGAAATCGTAACGTTCCTCTTTAATAAAGCCCGAATCGATATCATCATGATTCATTATTTTATCAGCCAGGGTGCAAGCTGGGCGCGCAGTCTGGCTGAGGCACTTTTTGAGAATGAAGAATATTTCCTGCAAATAGATTCTCACTGTCGGTTTATTCCTGACTGGGATAATGAAATGATAACGATGCTGCGGATGCTACAGGCGCAATCACCCCATCCCGTTATCTCAACTTATCCCCCGGCTTATACGCCAGGTGATAACGAAGCTGAATGCAAAAAATCTGACGTCAGCCGTCTGATTTTCCGGGAATATGATCGTCAGGGGATTCCCATGTTCAGCTCGACTCCTTTCAAGGCTTCAGCACCGATACGGGGAAGTTATCTGGCTGGCGGATTCATCTTTGCTTCGGGTCACTTTATCAAATCGGTCCCTAACGATCCGCAGATCTTCTTTGCCGGTGAAGAGATAGGTATGGCGGTCAGAGCGTTTACGCACGGTTATGATGTCTATCATCCTCATAAACTTCTGCTGTGGCATTTTTACCAGCGTGAAGAACATAGCAAGGTCTGGAGTGATCACAGTGATGAGGCGAAAAATCAGGGCAACATTGATAAAACGTGGTGGGAAAGAGATCTGACCGCCAAAAGGCGTATCAGAATTTTACTGGGGCTGGAGGCTGAACCGGCTTCTACACTGGCTCCCTATACACTGGGCCAGAAGCGGGGATTAAGAGAATTTGAGTATCAGGCTGGTATTTGTCTGCAAAGAGGTACAGCTTTGCCTGAAGTTCTGGGCGATGACAAGATTAATTACTTCGCGCAATCTCCGGCTAACGAGACGGAATGGCTTGAGCGACAGTATGCCTGGTTTAGTCAGACCATCACGCTGAATGCGGCAGACTATATCGTTAATGAACATGAAATAAGTGCGGTTTGCCTGAGTGTTTATAACGCGCTGAATCGTCTGCTTTACAAGCGGATGTTGCAGATCGACGAGCTGGAAACGTTGCGCCATAAGTCAACCAATGGCGATATTCTCCTGAATATTCAGTTTAAAACCGCCAGCATAATAACCAGACCAACAATCATCCGGATTTGTCCCTGGTCAGATATTTCTGGCTGGGGTAAGGTGCTGGAGAAATCGTGGTGAAAAGCAAAACCTTTCTTTGTCGGCTTATTGCGATAGATACCCTTATCGCTTTTGACGGCGTCATAACCTCGGCCGCAGATCTTCAACTCAGGCTCATTTCGCTCATTGAGCAATTTAATAAAGCGCTACTTGTTGAAAACCATGATGAGATGGAGAGCGAGGCGCTTTGTCAATTCCTGTGCTGCTATTTTGACCAGCGGCTCACAGATAATGAACGTGGTGATTTACTCCACTGGCAGCGCTATTCGCTGGAACCTCATTTTTACGGCTACAGTGAAAGCAGGCAGGATACCGCTCTTTCATCACGACTCAAGCCCCTGCTTTCTAGCGGCAATGAGGTGATGTTCAGTTACGCCTGGAAATTACTCACGCTGCTGAGGCAAACTGAAGGCCAAAGTGAAACACTTGTTGCGCTTCGTACAGCCTATCGCGAACGCCATTTTTCACATATGCGCGTCAGCCAGCCCACAAAACAGCTTGAATTTTTTAATACTCAGCATGAATTCACCGGTTCTGCCAAAATAATGGTGCTTATTATTGGGCCCTTCGCCAGAAAGTGGTTCAGGCAGTTCGATCTATTTTCTAACGATGAAGGTCAAATCGTTTGGGCCCTTGCTGATCATGCTCATACCGTAATTGATCGGATCGCTCATATAAAGACCCACCATCCCGAAATGGCAGTGCAGACTTATTTCCCACTGTTAGCGGATGGCTTTGAAAACAGCAGCATCATGATCGAGCAGATGATGGCATGGCTACACGCTTTTAAATCTGTACAGCTGTCAGAACCACTGCCCTGTTTTCTCGGACTTTACACACGTCTGAGCCAGCAGCGTGATGCTCATAATCCTGATAAAGCAATCTGGACTGGCCAATTGGCACCGGCAGCAAATTGCGATATTAAGCTGGAATCTCGATTTATTGATCTGATTAGCGAGCTTGAGGCTAACGATAGTGGTGATGACCTCTACGCCATACAGCGACATGCGCTGGGTTCAACCCTGGTTACCTGGCTGGCAGAACAGCGAATCATGAGCATGTTACAAAACTTGTTCGACAGTACATCACTTAAACTGGCTGGCGTAACACTTGCCGATTACGGGATGGGATTCACCCGCCATGGAGCCTGGTCATTCTGGCTGGCTGAGAAATGCGCTATCCTGCCTGGGCTGTCGGCCGCGATTACTCTGCCGCCACTGCCAGAGATCATTCTGCCATTGTCAAAATCTTCACGACCAAAATCGATCACCTCGCGGGTTACACCAGTTAACGTGCCCTATTCCCCCAGCAAATCCGGTTGGCCGAAGTTTGCGCTACCGCTGGGACTTATTGCCTTTCTGACGGTTGGCGTTGCCTATTACGTTAAGTTGAAAACCGATCCCGCTTTCCACTTGTTAAGCCAGATCGCCTTTCCGGAGAGCATGCTGCTAAAGGATCAAACACGCGACCCGCCAACCTTTTTTACACCCGCTAATATACCGCTGTTCCAACAAGGCAGCAGCAGGCTTATGCCAGATAGCGAGAAAGTATTGATGGAGGTAGCAGCAAAAATGAAGGAGGCGCCGTCCCAGACCTATCTCATTATCGGTCATACGGATAGTTCCGGTACTTATGTCATAAATAATGCCCTTTCAGTTGAGCGAGCCAACGTCATTCGAAACTGGCTGGCTGAGAAAAGTGGTTTGCCTGTCAGCCATTTTATCGTTACAGGGGCTGGCAATTCCCGGCCTATAGCCAGCAACGATTCTCCTGAAGGACGCGCGTTAAATCGCCGCGTCGAGATCATTCCATTGCACATTCAAAGTCAGTAAAAATAAGAGAGAATGTTATGAGCAGCAAACCAACCGTTTATCCACTTAATGAAGGGACGTTTATGACGTTCATGCCACAAGAGGATCAATCTATAAATATACTTCGCTACATGGACGAGGAAAATAGACCGTACAATATTCTGATTAACCGCGCCACGCTGGAACAGGATCAAACGGTAGATGAATTTTGTGAGCAGCAGTGTGAAAGAATGAAGCGTTTAGTTCCCGGTTTTGAAGTTGAGGGGAAAAACCTTAAGCATGAAATCGGTCCGGCAAAATTGCCGGTTCTGCAAACCGCAAATAAATTCCTGGAAGATGGTGTATGGGTACGGCAGGTTTCGTCTGTGCTCACTCTGCCATGGCATCCTGACCTCAATCCTCACTCACGCCGGTTGATGGTTTTCACTCTGGCCACAAATGATGATTTCAGCGAGGCACAACGTAAACATTACGTTCGTATTATTAATAGCTTCACACCGGTTGAAATCGCCGTTAGTCAGGAAAATTAAAGCAGCTTTTTAACCCGACTGTCAGCCTGGTAGTCGGGTTTACAGGATGAACGGTTTGCTCACACAGACTATTACTATCCGGAGAAATATAACGTCTATTTCACATCAGGCAGATAGCAGCAGAAGAGTGATGAATAATTTAAAAGTCATCATGGTAAAAATAAAAGAGGCATCAACGCAAAAAGCCGATTCATTTCTGAATCGGCTTTTTTAAAGAGATTGGCGGAACGGACGGGGCTCGAACCCGCGACCCCCTGCGTGACAGGCAGGTATTCTAACCAACTGAACTACCGCTCCGCGCTTTGTTCCCCGTCGAGAACGAGGCGCATAGTAATGGCAGGCCGTTACGGCGTCAACGCTTTTTCCAGGTGAGTGAATCGTTTGCTGTTTTTTTCAGCTTGGCGTTGATTTTATCCACAAAAACAGGCCATTCAGCCGCGCCACAGGCAGCCACCACCCTTTTTCATCACCAGATCCAGACGGGACTCATGGGCAACCACTTCCTCTTCGCTGGCCTTGACCACGCGCAGTGCAGAGGCTGGACGAACGATGCGCTGAATACTCTCTCCCTGAGCCTGACGGGCGCTTTCACTTTCCGATAAGAAGGAGAGTGACGTCTGACCGCCGGTCATGGTCAGGAAGACTTCGGCTAGAATCTCGGCATCAAGCAGTGCGCCGTGCAGGGTTCGTTTGGTGTTGTCTATTTCGTAACGCGAGCAGAGCGCATCAAGGCTGTTACGCTTGCCGGGAAACATACGACGTGCCAGCGCCAGGCTGTCAGTAATTTTGCAGAAGGTTTCGGTTTTCTCAATGCCGCGGTTCAGCTTTGAAAATTCGTAATCCATAAAGCCGATATCAAACGGCGCGTTATGGATGACTAACTCCGCACCGCGAATGTAGTCGAGAAACTCATCGGCGATTTCGCTAAAGGCCGGCTTGTCGGCCAGGAACTCATCGGCAATACCGTGGACGCCAAAGGCTTCGGGGTCGACCAGCCGATCGGGCTTGAGATACATATGGAAATTGTTACCGGTCAGGCGACGGTTAATCACCTCCACCGCACCAATCTCAATGATGCGGTGCCCCTCATAATGTACCCCGATCATGTTCATGCCGGTGGTTTCAGTATCGAGAACGATCTGGCGGTTATTTGCAGTGCTCATAAGACCCGTTTTATGTCAGACTTAGCGTTTTTGAGAGGAAGTCTACCAGAGATGCGCAAACAGGTAGAAATATTCACCGATGGATCCTGTCTTGGAAATCCCGGTCCCGGCGGTTACGGGGCGATTTTACGCTACGGTCAGCATGAGAAAACCTTCAGCGCAGGCTATCACCTTACCACCAATAACCGCATGGAACTGATGGCGGCGATTGTCTCGCTTGAAGCGTTGACCCAGCCGTGCGACGTGGTACTCAGTACCGACAGTCAGTATGTACGTCAGGGCATCACCAGCTGGATCCACAACTGGAAAAAGCGAGGCTGGAAAACCGCCGATAAAAAGCCGGTTAAGAATGTCGATCTCTGGCAACGTCTCGATCTGGCACTCAGCACCCACAACATTCAGTGGGAGTGGGTTAAAGGACATGCCGGACATCCGGAGAATGAACGCTGCGACGTTCTGGCCCGCAGCGCGGCTGAAAATCCTGCTTTTGAAGATATCGGTTATAAAACCGAGTCCTGATCCTCTGCCTTCCGGAACTGACGCGTAGCGTTGACCGCCTGGCGGATCTTGCTGGTGCTCAGGCTCTTCTTTGCCCGGGTCGGCAGCAACGGGAAGGTGCGCTTACGTGCCACCACAATATTCAGACAGCCCAGCGCCGGTAAGTGGGCGCTGATCAGTTTCCCGCCCTGCCGGTGCCACGGCAGCACCTGAAATCGGGTGCGATAGACCACTTCATAATTCAGCAGCCCCAGCCAGTCGACCAACCGCATCTGGCTGAACATCCGTCCGCTCCACGGCGCTTTGCGGGTTAATCCCGGCACTATCTTACTCACGCCGAGCAGACTAAACGGATTAAAGCCGCTGATAATCATCCAGCCATCGTCAATCAACACCCTGTCCACTTCGCGCAATACCCGGTGAGGATCCTGACTCCAGGCGAGAGTATGGGCCAGTAAACAGGCATCAATCGACTTTGACTCAAACGGCAGTTGCATCGGGTCAGCCAGCACCTGTAGCAGCTCACCCTGACTGCCCACATTGACCTGATGTGAAATAGCACAGTTTTCAGTGTTGATTTCTGCGCTGAGGTTGCCAAGCTTAAGCATATGAAAGCCATATAGCTTTCCGAGGTAAGGCTGAAGCTGCTGCGTTAGCGCGTCGCGGAAATAATCTCCCCACGGCATATCGCGCCACGACAGTGGTGCGTTCAGAATCTGGCGTGATTTAGCGGGCTTCATGCTTTACGCTCTTCCTTTTCCTACGACCTGCGAGAGGTGATGATGAATCTTACCAGTATTCCTGCGTTGCAGGACAACTACATCTGGACACTGACGGATGATGAAGGGAAATGCCTGATTGTTGATCCCGGCGAAGCCCAACCGGCGTTAGAAAAAATGGCGTCCAACGGCTGGGAGCCGGTCGCGATTCTGCTGACTCATCACCATAACGACCATACCGGCGGAGTGAAAACCCTGTGTGAGCATTTCCCGCAACTGAAGGTGTACGGCCCCCAGGAAACCGAGGCCAAAGGAGCAAGAACGGTAGTCAGTGAAGGCGATAAAGTTACGGTTCTGGGCCTGACATTCGAAGTGATCCACACCCCTGGTCACACTTTAGGACATATCTCATATTACAGCGCGCCTTATCTTTTTTGTGGCGACACCCTCTTTTCGGGTGGCTGCGGACGTCTTTTTGAGGGCACACCAGAGCAGATGTATGATTCTTTTCAAAAGCTTAATCAGCTACCAGGAGAAACACTGATTTGCTGTGCGCATGAATATACTTTATCCAATCTGAAGTTTGCTGCGGCTATTTTGCCCCATGACCCACAAATAACGGCCGAATATCAGAAAATTAAGGACTTACGTGCTGAAAATGGCATTAGTCTGCCAACAAAACTGGCGCACGAACGGACTATTAATTTATTTTTGCGAACGCAAGATGTTGATTTACAACACGCTTTAAACGTTAATGTTTCTGATGGGCCGGTATGGCATACATTTGCCGTTCTACGCGAGAAGAAAGACGGTTTTTGATTTTTCGGGTTGTGTTGTGAAAAGTCGTCAAGTATAGTTGCTCGTCTTTTAAGCGAACTATTGACACACATATGAAGGCTAAAGCGATATTACTCGCCTCAGTCTTGCTGGTGGGATGTCAGGCGTCCAGGAACGATGCCAATATCCCGGTACAGCATGCACAGAGTCTGTCTTCAGCTGGTCAAGGTGAAAATGAAAAGTACGGAGATGAGTTTTTGTCGCCGCGTTGGCAGGAAGATGGAACTGGCCTCGCAGCAGACGCAGATCTCTGGAGTTTCATTAGTGACGAGTTGAAGATGGGGATTCCGGAAAACCCGGCAATCCGCGAACAAAAAAGTAAATTTCTAAAAAATAAGAGCTATCTCCACGATGTAACATTACGGGCAGAGCCGTACATGTACTGGATAGTCGAGCAGATACAGAAACGTAAAATGCCGATGGAACTGGTACTGCTACCCATAGTGGAGAGCGCTTTTGACCCCCATGCAACATCATCCGCCAATGCCGCTGGTATCTGGCAGATTGTTGCGGCTACGGGTCGAAACTATGGTTTGAAACAAAACCAGTATTACGATGGGCGACGTGATGTGGTCGCATCCACGAAAGTTGCGCTGGATATGATGCAGCGTCTCAACACCATGTTTGACGGTGACTGGTTATTGACCATCGCCGCATACAACAGTGGTGAAGGACGTGTGCTCAAAGCGATTAAGCAGAACAAGGCGCGCGGTAAGCCGACTGACTTCTGGCATTTATCGCTGCCACGCGAAACGACTGTGTATGTGCCTAAAATGTTAGCTCTGAGTGAACTGCTCAAAAATAACAAGCGTTACGGTATCAAACTGCCGACACCTAATGAAAGTCGTGCTCTGGCACGAGTAGAAGTGGGTCAGCAGATACAGCTGACGCAGGCTGCCGAAATGGCGGGTATGTCGCTCACGAAACTGAAGAGCTTCAATACCGGCTACAAAGGCGGTGCAACAGCGCCAAACGGCCCGCACTACATTATGGTGCCGAAGTCGAACGTCGCGAAACTGCGTAACTCACTGGCTTCCGGTGACATCGCAGCGGTACAGCCTACGCAGCTTGCGAAAGCCAGCGCGAGTGGCGGTTATAAAGTGCGACGTGGTGATACGCTCTCTGGTATTGCCTCTAAACTTGGCGTCAGCGTCTCGACACTGAGACAGGAAAACAACCTGCGCGGTGCTGATATCCGACCGGGTCAAACTCTGACCATCGGTTCGAATGGCTCCCGACTGGCCGATAACGGCAACAGCATCACCTACCGTGTTCGTAAGGGTGATTCTCTTGACAGTATTGCCCGTCATCACGGCGTCAATATTAAAGACGTGATGCGCTGGAACAGTGTTCTGGACAGTGCGAAAGATATTCAACCCGGCGATAACTTAACGCTGTTTGTGAATAATAACGCTACACCTGATACCTGATACGTTGAAAAGGCTGACAATTGTCAGCCTTTTTCTTTTATTCATCTGCCACAGTTTACTCATCCCCCGGACTCCCCCTTCTGCAGGCACACTCAATGCATCGGACTAGCTTCCTGAACTGAACTCCACCAGTAAGGGGTTATGGTCGGACGCTCGCGTCACCAGTACAGATGCCTCGCTCACTCTGAGATCGCGATAGAAAACGAAATCCAGTGGGCGGCCAAATGCTTTGCGGCGGTGGTCGGCAGTGAACATCACCTCTTCCAGTTTCATCCGCTGTGCAAACCGGTAGAGCGCATTAATACGCTGACGGCTCCAGGCATTGAAATCTCCGGCCATAATCACCGGCCCCTGGTGATGCATGATCTGCTCGCCGATTGGCCCCAGCTGTTTACTGTAGACGTCGACACCCAGGCTGAAGTTAACCGCATGGATGTTCACGACCATCAGCATTTCACCGGCCGGCAGAGGATAGGCCGTGACCAGTGCCGATTTAGAGAGCCTCAGCAGAGGCTCACGCTCACGCAATGGGCAACAATAGACCGGGTGTGCAGAGGCGAGCGTCATTACCCCAGAGGGATGCTGAGGCAGCACAAAGGCGGGCACCTGATCGGCAGCCAGATAATTACTGGTCGCAAACTCCACCAGTTCCGGCGTGGTCTGCGCCTCCTGCAGTAATACCAGGTGCGCATCCTTGCCAAATCCTTCCAGTACCGACATCCAGTCTGCACGTTGCTGCTTGAAGATGTTCCATACCAGGACCTTGAGGTTTGGATGCGCAGGCAATGGCGCGCCGGGAGGCAGTGCCTGACCGAGATGGAGCATCGCGCCAGGTGGAAAGATCTGTTCCACTGGTTGTCCTGCTACATATCGCATTGCATAAGTTTTTTTGCGCACTTTCCCGCCTGGCTGATGATTCAAAAAATACAGTTAACATTTGTCTGTTATAGGGATTCTAGACCGGGGTTTCAATGAATGCAGGTGAATGTCAGAATTCATCACGCTTCTGCAGCATAAAGCAGCTCTTTTAAGTTCGCTAAGCAAAACGAGGCAGATTGGCTGACGACATTGAAGTTGTCATCATCGAGGGCTCTATACTGGTTATAACAACATTATCGGCTATAAACTCACTTAATGGCCACGTCACTGCAGGGAGGAAGAATGAAGGCATCTTCTGACGAACTAAAAGTGTTTGTCAGCGTAGTAGAAAGTGGGAGTTTCAGTCGCGCTGCTGAACAGTTGAAGATGGCGAATTCTGCCGTCAGCAGGACCATTAAAAAGCTGGAGAGCAAGCTGGGTATTGCCCTGCTGACCCGCACAACGCGGCAGCTGGCACTGACTCAGGAGGGAGAACGCTATTTTCGCCACGTTCAGCGATTTTTGCAGGAGATGACCACAGCAGAAAGCGATTTGATCGAAAGTCTGCAAGCGCCAAAAGGCCTGCTGCGGATTGATGCCGCGACACCGGTCATTCTGCATTTGCTGATGCCGATGATTAAGCCCTTCCGTCAGCGCTATCCTGAAGTGACTATTTCTTTAATCTCCTCAGAGAGTTTTATCAACCTGATTGAGCGAAAAGTCGATATCGCCATTCGTGCCGGCAATCTGATCGACTCGACGCTGCGCGCCCGGCTGCTGTTCAACAGCTTTCGCAAGGTGGTTGCTTCACCCGCCTATCTTCGTGAGCATGGGATACCACATACTGTCGCTGAACTTGATAACCATTACTGCCTTGGCTTTGATGACTCTCCAAAACTTAATCGCTGGCCCGTCTCCCGTGAAAGCGGGGAACTCTTTGATATCAACTGGGCTCTTTCTTCGAACAGCGGTGAGACTATTAAGCAGCTATGCCTTACCGGTAATGGTATTGCCTGTCTGTCGGACTATATGATCGATCGTGAGGTAGCGGAAGGAACACTGGTTGAAGTGCTGGCCGATCAGCGACTGCTGGTCGAGATGCCCTTCAATGCGGTTTACTATAGCGATATTGGCGTGAGCCAGCGTGTGCGGGCTTTTATCGATTTTCTCAGTGAGTGGACAGCTGAGCAACCTTGGCGCACCTGAGGTCTTAGAGGCCGGCTTATTGGCTACAATGGAAAAATCCCTGACCGTTAAGTCAGGGCTTTCCAATTAAGTGGCGGAACGGACGGGGCTCGAACCCGCGACCCCCTGCGTGACAGGCAGGTATTCTAACCAACTGAACTACCGCTCCACCGATTCTTTCACAGCTCTCAGCAACTGGCTGATCACCGTCTGTTCCTGTTGCTTTCCTTGTCAGGGGAAAAGGAACGAATTTGATGCCTGGCAGTTCCCTACTCTCGCATGGGGAGACCCCACACTACCATCGGCGCTACGGCGTTTCACTTCTGAGTTCGGCATGGGGTCAGGTGGGACCACCGCGCTAAAGCCGCCAGGCAAATTCTGTCTCCGCGCCGCCTCACGGGCCGCGCAGATATATCCGGTAACAAAGCTGAAAATCGTGTCTCTCAAAAACGCCTCTGGCGTTGTAAGGTTAAGCCTCACGGGTCATTAGTACCGGTTAGCTCAACGCATCGCTGCGCTTACACACCCGGCCTATCAACGTCGTAGTCTTCAACGTCCCTTCAGGACTCTCAAGGAGTCAGGGAGAACTCATCTCGGGGCAAGTTTCGTGCTTAGATGCTTTCAGCACTTATCTTTTCCGCACTTAGCTACCGGGCAATGCCATTGGCATGACAACCCGAACACCAGTGGTGCGTTCACTCCGGTCCTCTCGTACTAGGAGCAACCCCCCTCAATTCTCCAGCGCCCACGGCAGATAGGGACCGAACTGTCTCACGACGTTCTAAACCCAGCTCGCGTACCACTTTAAACGGCGAACAGCCGTACCCTTGGGACCTACTTCAGCCCCAGGATGTGATGAGCCGACATCGAGGTGCCAAACACCGCCGTCGATATGAACTCTTGGGCGGTATCAGCCTGTTATCCCCGGAGTACCTTTTATCCGTTGAGCGATGGCCCTTCCATTCAGAACCACCGGATCACTATGACCTGCTTTCGCACCTGCTCGAGCCGTCACTCTCGCAGTCAAGCCAGCTTATGCC
>NZ_JBXUHX010000008.1:0-184034 GCF_058148845.1 Pantoea sp. RCC30.1
GAACTCAGAAGTGAAACGCCGTAGCGCCGATGGTAGTGTGGGGTCTCCCCATGCGAGAGTAGGGAACTGCCAGGCATTATATAAGTGAAGAAGCCCCGCACGGAAGTGCGGGGCTTTTTTACGTCTGGATTTTGCTGTATTTAGCAGAAATGTTTATCATTTGTCCGCTTACTGCAACCCTGTCACCCCCGGATTCTTCCTCATAATCGCCAGCAACCCGCTGATTTTTCGATAATTAGCGACATGGCTCACAATAATAATCTCGGATTACCCCGCCTTTACCTCCAGTAGACTTAAATGCTTTACTCACTCCTTTAAACGCTGTTGATCAGCAAGGAACAGAGGTAAAGCATGACACCCAATAATAAAACTCAGACGGATGATACAAAGAAACGTATCTGGGCTATCGTCGGCGCGTCATCGGGCAACCTGGTTGAGTGGTTCGACTTCTATGTCTATTCATTCTTCTCGCTCTACTTTGCGCACATTTTCTTCCCGCAGGGCGACACCACAACGCAGTTGTTACAGACGGCGGGCGTTTTTGCGGCAGGATTTCTGATGCGTCCGATTGGCGGCTGGCTATTCGGCTATATCGGCGACAAACATGGCCGAAAAAATTCGATGCTGGTTTCGGTCTGTATGATGTGCTTTGGTTCGCTGGTGATCGCCTGCCTGCCCGGTTATGCAACGATCGGCGTGGCGGCTCCCGTTATTCTGCTGCTGGCGCGTATGTTTCAGGGATTATCGGTGGGCGGGGAATATGGGACCAGCGCAACCTACATGAGCGAAGTGGCTCTGGAAGGACGCAAAGGATTTTACGCCTCTTTCCAGTATGTCACGCTGATTGGCGGTCAGTTAGCGGCGGTACTGACCGTGGTGGTTCTGCAATTTCTGCTTACTGATGCAGAGCTGCGCAACTGGGGCTGGCGCATTCCGTTCTTCCTCGGCGCATTGCTCGCCGTTGTCGCATTATGGTTACGACGCTCTCTGGAGGAAACGTCAGATAAGGCCAGCCGTGAACATCGCGATGCAGGTAGCGTAATCGGATTACTGCGCAATCATCCCCGTCCCTTCCTGATGGTGCTGGGTTTCACCGCGGGTGGCTCCCTGAGTTTTTACACCTTCACCACCTACATGCAGAAGTATCTGGTTAACACATCAGGCATGGATCCAAAAACGGCCAGCGGGCTGATGACCGGGGCGCTGCTGGTCTTTATGCTGATTCAGCCAATAATCGGTGCGCTGTCAGATAAAATCGGTCGTCGCACTTCGATGATGATCTTTGGTGCGGGTGCGGCAATCTGTACAGTACCCATTCTGACCTTGCTGCAAAACGTGCAAAGTCCCGGCGTAGCTTTCCTGTTAATCATGCTGGCCTTGCTGATTACCAGCTTCTACACCGCCATCAGCGGCATTCTTAAAGCCGAAATGTTTCCGCCGCAGGTGCGTGCTCTGGGTGTAGGGCTATCTTACGCAGTAGCGAATGCGCTGTTCGGTGGGTCGGCGGAGTATGTGGCGTTGCTGATGAAGCAGCAGGGAATCGAGACCACTTTCTTCTGGTATGTCTCAGCAATGGGCGCAGTGGCGTTTCTGGTGTCGCTGCTGCTGCACAAGCGCGGTAAGGGGATTAAGCTTTAACAGGGCTACTGGCTCAGATTCCACAGGGCAATGCTGCTGGCTGCACCGGCGGCATCCCACGCGGAATCTTTACAGCTCCAGCCATTCGGACGGCTGTCATACCACTCTTTCCCCGCCCCAGGACTTAATGAAAACAGGATGCCAATAGTCTGGCTTTTCCGGCCAGAAAGAGGCTGGCGCTGACCATATTCATTGCCTTCAGCGGCCAGCGCGGTAGAAGCGAAAAGTGTTCCGCGTTATCCCGTCCGGTCCACTAATCTTCCGCCATATGGACGCATCCACTACACAACAGCACAGCAAGCAGTACAATTCGCATAATGGATGCCTTCATGGCCTCAGCGATTAAAGAATACGGCTGATCAGGCGATCGATACGTATCCGGCGCAGCCGGCGAATCAGTTTCCGCACTTTAGCGGGGTAATCGGCAATACTCTCAAGCTCACGGAAATGCGTCACTACCGTCGTGTTCTGTCGGATTAACGTCAACTCCTTCTCACGCTGAGCCGCTAATTCCTGATGAGGATCGTGGATCAGCACCGCATTTTCCAGATCGAGCCGCCAGGCACGCGGATTAAGGTTATTACCGGTAATCAGCTGCCATTCATCATCAACCCACATCCCTTTAAGGTGATAACTGTTATCGCCATCCTTCCACAGTCTCACAACCAGCTGATCGGTCGTAACGTAGTAGTGCAAACGGCTCATAAAGCGACGCAGGTTGATTTCATACAGGTATGGCAGCGCGCCAATAATTTTAAACGGCTGATCGGGCGCGATGTAGAAATCATTGGCTGTTTTATCACCGACGATGATCTCGACCTTTTTCCCCTGGCGCAGCAGGTGAATGATATTACGCACCAGCAGGGCGGGCATGTTGAAATAGGGGGTACAGATGATCAGCTTCTGTTCCGCACAGGGCATCAGGTGGAAAATGGTTTTATTGAGCAGGCTATGCTTACCCAGACCAACTAACGGCGTGACCGCCAGTTCATCGTTGCCGGCATTCCCTTCAAACTGATAATTGAAGCCGCGCAGATCCTGACGGAACTGACGTGTCTCATTTTTAATTTCAGGGCTTGAGGGGCGCTCAGCAAAATCGAGTCGGTTGACCGCTTCCGCCGACTTCAGATTGAGCGTGATCCAGTCATACATCGTATCGGTCAGCTGGGCATTACGGATAACCTGGTAGCGATCATAGCGATACTTATCATGCTGATGCAGGTAGACATCATTGATGCTGGCTCCGCTGTAGAGCAGCATATCATCAATAATAAACCCTTTTAGATGGAGCACGCCCAGCGCTTCACGGGTATTAACCGGGATACCATAAACCGGGATGGCGATATCCGGATAGCGGGTCGCCATCTCGCAATACCAGTCGGCATTGGTTACGCCTCGCGCTGCGCCAATCCGGCCACGCTGCGCACGGTGCCAGTCAACCAGAATCGAGATATCCAGCTCCGGCCGCGCCTGCTTCGCACTATAAAGCGCATCCATGACGGCACGCCCGGCGTCATCATTTTCCAGATAGAGCGCAACAATACAGATGCGTGACTGCGCTGCTGCAATCTTCTCCAGCAACGTCTGGCGGAATTCGGCAGGCGAGTAAAGTGTCGACACATCCGCAACGGATTGTGACAGTTTCGGCAGCTGTGCGAGGTGTTGTTGGTGTTTGTTACGTTTAAATTTAGACAACATCACAGTGCACTTCTTCTCTGTTCATTGCATGGCCTTTTGCCATCAAATCAGGGTTATAACCACAAATAATAACATCAACTCCGTCGATTCGAACGTTTTTTACCTTTCTCTACAAGGTTAGTTGATCTCATTCTGTAAAGGCAATTTCAGGCCGACAATACCGTCATCCAGTTGAATATCAACATGAAAATTGAGTTTTCGGGCCAGTGTAATCATGCCGCGGTTATGGGGCATGGTGATACCGTTCAATTGTTGCAAGCCGTGATGTCGGGTGTAACGAATCATTTTTTCCAGCAGACGACGGCCCATGCCTAATCCTTTCAGGTCGGAACGGACCAGCACCGAAAATTCCGCATCAATGTTATCCGCATCAGAAATAGCGCGGGTGACACCAATGATCTCAGGGCGTCCCTGATGCTGACGCACCGCCACAATCGCCATCTCGCGGTCATAATCGATCTGGGTCATATTGGCGAGGTCATCATGTGTAAACTCATTGATCTCACTGAAGTAGCGGTAGTAAAGATCCTCTTTAGTGACCTGACTGATGAAATCGCGCAGCAGAGGTTCATCTTCAGGCAGGATAGGGCGGAACAGGCAGAATTGCCCATCCTTTAACTCCACTTCTTCTTCCAGATGCTGCGGATAGGGGCGTATTGCCAGTCGTGCTTCGTTATCGCCGTGGAACGGAGCCAGCGTCAGAGTGACATCCAGCAGAGTAAAATCATTGCCCGCCGCCAGCAGCGGATGAATATCCAGTCGCTGGATCTCCGGGCAATCCACCACGAGGTTTGAGACCTGCACCAGCAACTGACTTAGACCGGGGATATCGAGCGGATTCAGGGCGCTGCGGCTGCGGATTTTGCCGCTCTTGATCGCCTGAATCACCAGATAGCGTGCCAGCGTCATATTCAACGGAGGCAGGGCAACGGCAGCCTGTTTATCGGCCTGCCATTCAACACCGCCTTCACCCAGCATAATGATCGGGCCAAACAGAGCGTCCTGTTCGACCACGACCCGCAGTTCCTGCGCGCCCGCACGGCTGGCCATGCTCTGAACCAGCAGCCCTTCGATACGTGCCTGCGGTAGTGTCTGTTTGACACGATCAAAAATAGCCTCGGCGGCATGCTCTACTTCGCTGGCATTGCGCAGGTAGAGCATTACGCCCTGAACCTCCGATTTATGGGCGATATCAGGCGAGCGCAGTTTCAGCGCCACCGGATAGCCAATCTGATCGGCAATCGCCACGGCCGCCGCACTGTCGCTGGCGATCCAGGTGGGCAGCGTCGCCAGCCCATACGCCTGCAGCACCGGCTGCACTTCGTGGGTATCCAGCGCGGTGATACCACGCGCCAGCGCCTGTGAAAGCAACTGGTGAGCATGGGCACTGTCCTGGTTTAGCGTGGCTGGCAGGGCAGGGGTTTCACGCAGCTGCTTCTGGTTACGCCGGTACTCAACCTGATGCATAAAGGCGGTGACAGTACCTTCCGGCGTGCGCCAGGTCGGTATACCCGCCTGCGTAAAGGCTCGACGCGCAGCCTGAGAAGAGAACTCGCCGCTCCAGTTTGTCAGCAGCGTCACCCGCTTTCCGCGCGGGTGACGGCCAATGGTGTCGATCAGATGTGTGGCCGTCTCAGTCGCAGGCGCGACCGCGCTTGGCGCATGAATAATCATTAATGCATCAAGTTCATGGCTGTTGAGCAGGATCTCCACACAGGCAGCGTAGCGCTCGGCGGTAGCATCATCTTTTAAATCCAGCGGATTACCGCGACCCGCACCCGCAGGCAACAGCGCCTCCAGCTGCTGACGCGTCTCATCGCTGAGCTGCGCCAGTTTGCCGTTACGGGCATAGAGCTCATCCAGCGCCAGCGCGGCAGGTGCGGCACCATTACTGATGATCATCAGCCTGTCGCCACGCAGCGGTCGCATATGACTTAGCGACTCAACGGCGGAGAACAGCTCATGGGTATCCTGGACCCGCAGCAACCCGGCGCGCTGAATGGCCGCATCCCAGGCGGCGTCGAGTCCGCTGTGAGTACCAAGCAGCGCCTGCGCTTCACGGCTGCGACCACTCTTGATAATCAATATCGGTTTATTACGCGAGGCACTGCGTGAGGCGGAAACAAAACGACGCGCATCACTGAGGTGTTCGAGATAGAGCAGGATGGCACTGGTCTTCCCGTCGCGAGCCAGAAAGTCGAGCAGGTCATCGACATCGGTATCCAGACTGTCACCCAGCGCGATAAACCAGGAGAAACCGAGATTACGCTGCTGTGCCCAGTCGAGAATGGTATTAGAAACGGCGGCAGACTGGGAGATAAACGCGATACGGCCTTTCTCTATTGGCACCGGCGAGAAGCTGGCATTCAGGCCCTGCCAGGGTGCCAGCAGGCCAAGACTGTTCGGTCCCAGCAAACGAATCTGCCACCGGCTGGCGCAGGCTTTGAGTTCCGCCGACTGGCTGGCGGGCGCAGAGAGAATAATACAGGCTTTGCAGCCTTTCTCGCCGAGCTGTTGCAGCAATTCGAGGTTTCGTTTTGAGTGAGTGCAGATCACCGCCAGGTCTGGCGCGAAAGGTAAGCTGTCGATGGTGGGCCAGGCCAGCACGCCACTGACCGCTTTATATTTTGGCGTCACCGGCAATACCGGCCCGCTAAAACCGCCCGCCAGCAGGTTACGCATCATAAAGTATCCGGCACGCCCTGGCGTTACCGAGGCACCAATCACCGCAATTGATTTAGGTCGTAACAGCGCTTCCAGTCCGCGTTGGCTCATCTCGCCCTCCAGAGATTGGGATTTGCGTGATTGTAAACGGTTTTTGCTGGCAGTGCTTCCGGGCAGATCGCAGGCTGAACATCCGAATCCTGGCATCTGTCAGAGCAGGCTTTCGCCTGCCAGGAGAAGAAGGATGAGGCTAAGCCTGTCCGGGATGATGCGGTTTTCCTGCCAGGTAGGCTGCGCGGAACTGATCGAAATGGTGAGATAGCGCCTCTGCCGCCAGCCCATCGCCCGCCTGCGCCAGCAGCGCCGCGGCGACTTCAGCGGTGCAGTGTTGACCTTCGCCGTGTGCCTCACGCAGCGTATAGCGCGAAGGCGTGCTGACATCCAGCGACATTACCGGCAGGGCATCGAGCCAGGGGCTTTTGCGGAACATTTTGCGTGCTTCGGTCCAGGTACCATCAAGCATAATAAACAGCGGTGGCTTGCCGCTGGTGGGTGGCGTTGTCAGCACCTCGCGACCGGGATCGGCATAGGATGCCGGGAAGACGACAAGCGGCTGATAATCGGGATTGCGCACGGCCGCCAGCAGCAGCGGATCCGGCTCGGTGCGTGACCAGCCAAAAGCCTGAGTATCCGGCAGAATATCGGCAATCAGACGGCCGGTATTGCTCGGCTTCATCGGCTCGGTATCAAACATCACCAGGCAGAAGCGGCTACGTGCAGACTGAGGCACGATATGACCGCAGAGACAGTTGGCCTCTGGCAGCAGACAGCCCTGGCAGCGAATGACCCGATTTCCGCGCGCGAGGAAAGGACGGGTGGCACGGGCCAGGCGTTGGGTGCGCAAGCGCAAAACAGCATTATCAGACATGAGTATTCAGGGCAGGAAAAACGTCAGTGTAATCGAAGCGCAGATGAAAAGGAAAAGGCCAGACTGGCTGGCCTCTTGAGATTAAAGTGATTCATCCAGCCATTCGTTAAACGGCGCTTTGGGCATGGCACCGTTCAGCATGTCCACCCGCTCGCCGTTCTTAAACAGCATGATGGTCGGAATACTGCGAATGTTGAAACGGGCGCTCAGGGCGGGTTCCGCTTCGGTGTTCACTTTAATGAATCGAACTTTTCCGCTGCGCTCACTGGCGACATCTTTAAACACCGGCGCAAAATTGACGCAGGGACCGCACCAGGGCGCCCAGAAATCGATCACCACCGGCAGATCGTCCTGCAGATATTTATCAAAGTTAGCGCTGGTGGCATTGACCACTTCGCCATCAAACAACGCATTTCCGCAGCGGCCACATTTCGCCGCGTCGGCAAGGCGTTCTTCAGGAACGCGATTGGTTGCCTGACAGGAAGCGCATACCGTATTCATAGGAACCTCTGGGGTTGAAAAGTGTCAGTCTGGTAATAGTTGTCCATTATGAAAGGGGGCGGATTTTCGCTCAATCTGGATTGCTCTATAGGTTCAATAGTTGATAGCTAAGCGCCAGCACATCAGGTAATCTGCGCGCTCTAAATGCAGGAGGAAGACATGAACGACGAATTTAAAGGCAAGAGCGGCAAGGTTAAGGTGATGTACGTGCGTGGCGAGGACGATAAAAGCGCGCGTGCGCCGAATCCTCGTACAGGCAAAGGTGGTCACTCTGCTGCCCGCCCGGATGATAATCGTCGTTCGTCTGGCCCCCGTACTGAACGCGGTCAGGAAGGCGGTCGCTCCGCTGGCCGTCGCAGCGACGACACCGGTCGCAGCAGTTCACCACGTCGTGACGAAGGCGGACGTGGCGCACCACGCCGTTCAGACGATGGCGCAGGTCGCCGCAACGATCGTGGCGATGATAGCCGTGGTGCCTATGGCAACAGCGATTCCCCGTGGCGTACCGTGTCACGCGCGCCATCAGCCGATCGTGCAGCATCGCCTGAGAGCGATAAGCCCGATCACGGCGGCATCAGCGGCAAGAGCTTTGTCGATCCTGAGCAGATCCGTCGTCAGCGTAACGAAGAAACCCGCGTTTATGGTGAGAACGCCTGTCAGGCGCTGTTTCAGAGCCGTCCGGAAGCGATTGTTCGCGCCTGGTTCATTCAGGAAGTGACCCCGCGTTTCCGCGAATCGCTGCGCTGGCTGGCGGCTAACCGCAAAGCCTATCACGTGGTAGAAGATGCAGAGATCACCAAGGCTTCAGGTACAGAGCATCATGGCGGCGTCTGCTTCCTGATCAAAAAGCGCATGGGTATGGCGGTTTCTGAATGGCTGAGTCAGGCAACGACCAAAGATTGCGTACTGGCGCTGGAAGATGTCAGCAACCCGCACAACCTCGGCGCGATTATGCGCAGCTGCGCGCACTTCGGCGTAAAAGGTTTGCTGATAAACGATGCCTCACTGCTGGAGTCAGGCGCAGCCGTGCGAACTGCAGAAGGCGGAGCTGAGCATGTGCAGGCTATCAGCGGTGCAACCTTCAGCGAAGGTCTGGAAGCATTCCGTAAAGCGGGTTACACCATCGTGACTACCTCCAGCCATCAGGGCACGCCGCTGGCGCAGGCTCAGCTGCCGGAGAAAATGGTGCTGGTGTTAGGTCAGGAGCGTGAGGGTCTTTCTGACACCGCGTTCAAACAGGGTGACATGAGCCTGTCGATTGGCGGCACCGGCAACGTTGAAAGCCTCAACGTCTCTGTTGCAACCGGCGTACTGCTCGCCGAATGGTGGCGTCAGAACGCATAAAAAAACGGGCCGAAAGGCCCGTTTTGCTGTGTGACATCAGTGCGCGCCACCCCCACCACCGCCTGCACCAAACGGCGGACGTGCAAACCAGATCAGGACCAGCAGGATCAGGAACACTCCCGCCGACGCCCAGAAGATTTCATTTGCTGAAATAATCAGTCCCTGATTGGTAATCTGCTGCGCGATATAGGCGGACGCCTGCTGCTGCGTCATCCCCAGGCTCTCCAGCTGGCTATACATCTGTTGCGAATTGACGTTGTACGGGGTGATCGACTCCGTCAGGTAGCTATGATGCATCGACTCGCGGTTAGTCCACATGGTGGTGGTAATCGACGTTCCCACCGAGCCAGCAAATGTACGCATAAAGTTCGACAGGCTGGAGGCGGCGGCCATACGCTCCGGCGGGAGTCCCGATAGCGTTATGGTGGTCAGCGGCATAAAGAAGCAGGCCACGGCAAAGCCCTGGATAAACTGCGGCCAGGCTGAGGCACCAAAGTCCATCCCCGGTTCAAACGTATACGCGCGCCAGTAGAAGCAGACGGCATACATAATGAAGCTGAACGTGACCAGCCGTCGCATGTCGAGCTTATGGGCAAAGCGACCAATGATCGGCGACAGAATCACCGGCAAAATCCCCACCGGCGCAGACGCCAGACCGGCCCAGGTTGCGGTATAACCGTAGACCTCCTGCAGCAGCTGCGGCAACAGCACTATCGAGCCGAAGTAGAGCATGTAAGCCAGACTGATAGACAGACAGCCGATGGTAAAGTTGCGCGACTTAAACAGCGACAGGTCAATGATCGGGTGATCGTCCGTCAGCTCCCAGACCAGCAGGACTGACAGCGCAATCACGGCCACTACCCCGAGCACGATGATCTCGGACGAGTTAAACCAGTCAAGCTCCTTTCCGCGATCCAGCATCACCTGCAGACAGCCGATCCCCACCACCAGCAGTACCAGCCCGACCATATCGATCCGCCGGATTTCGGTTTTAGTTTCCCGGCCACGCAGGGTTTGCAGCGTCAGTATCACCACCGCCACACCAATCGGCACGTTGATAAAGAAGATCCAGCCCCAGTGATAGTTATCGCTGATCCAGCCGCCCAGTATCGGGCCACAGATCGGTGCCACAATCACCGTCATCGCCCACAGCGATAGCGCAACACTGCGCTTGGCGGGCGGATAGTTGTTGAGCAGCAGACTTTGCGACAGCGGGATCAAGGGACCCGCGACGATCCCCTGAATGACGCGGAAGAAGATCAGCATCTCCAGGCTGTCTGACATGCCACACGCCCATGAGGCGATGGCAAACAGAATGGTTGACCAGGTAAAGAGCTTTACTTCACCGATGCGTTTTGCCAGCCAGCCGGTCAGCGGGATCGAGATCGCATTCGCCACACCAAACGAGGTGATCACCCAGGTGCCCTGAGAGTTCGACGCTCCCAGGTTCCCGGCAATGGTGGGGATAGCCACGTTAGCGATGGTCGAGTCCAGAACCTGCATGAACGTCGCCAGCGACAGCGCAATGGTCATCAGGACCAGCGGCATCCCTTCAAGCGGTTTTTGTGCCATTACAGCCTCCGCGTCATCATCCGGCGTTGGCGCGGACGATATCGGTGATCAGCTGATTGACCGGCGCAAGGTCAATCGCCAGTGCGTTGCTGCTGTAAGCGGCCTGCTGACGGGCGCTGGTGGCGAGTGCGCTACCTTCTTTGCTGGTGGTATCGATTTTAACCAGCGTGGAGAGGCCGATGCGCAGCGGATGTCTGGCGATATCTTCCTGATTCAGTTCGATACGAACCGGCAGGCGCTGAACCACTTTGATCCAGTTGCCGGTGGCATTCTGTGCTGGCAGCAGAGAGAAGGCGCTGCCGGTGCCCATATCCAGTCCGGCGACTTTGCCCTGATAAACCACTTCGTCACCGTAGATATCGGCAACTACGGTGGCAGGCTGACCAATACGCACGCCAGCCAGCTGGGTCTCTTTGAAGTTGGCATCGACCCACAGATTGGTGGCAGGGACGACAGCCAGCAGCGGGGTGCTGGTGGAGATTTGCGAACCGACCTGCACGCTACGACGGGAGATAAAACCATCCATCGGGCTGCGGATTTCAGTGCGCTGCAGCGCCAGCCAGGCGTCACGCAACTCAGCCGCGCTCTGTTGAACGGCTGGCTGATTCTCCAGCGAGGTATTGAGGATCATCGCCTGATTGGCATTGTATTGCTGAATCGCTACGTCCAGCTGCGCTTTGGCGGTGGCCACGGCATCACGGGCGTGCTGCAGCTCTTCACGGCCAATCAGATTAGCCGCACCTAATGGCTCGCGACGTTTCAGGTCGGCTTCGGCCTGTGCCAGCGCGGTCTGCTGCAGGGTAATGCTGGCCTGATACTGTTTGCCATTAATCATCAGCTGATGCGTCTGACGCACGCTGGTGGCGAGCGCCGTCTGCGCTTTTTCAAACGCCTGCTCCGCATCCGTTTTATCCAGTGAAACCAGCACATCGCCTTTTTTGACGAAATCGGTATCTTCAAACCAGACTTTATTCACGCTACCGGACACCTGTGCCATCACCTGCACCTGGTTACCCGCAACGTAGGCGTCATCCGTTTCCTGAAAATGGCGCAGGACCAGGAACCAGTAAACTCCCCAGGCAATACCAATCAGCACAAAGATCAGCGCCAGCACGATGAGCACACTTTTGCGCTTCTTCTTTTTACTGGCTGACGGTTGCGGGCTTTGTGCTTCTGCCGTTGCACTCATGTCTTTCTCCACGTTTTCCATTTAGTCGGGCGGCAGCAATCCATTTCCGCCTGCGCCCAAGTCGAAAAAGCCAGCGACTGAGCGCTGGCCAGATAAAAAGGGAATTAAAATAACGATTTCGACAGGTGATTGTGTCGCACTTATTGCTATTAGCGGGACAGCGAGGCGATCAGCTGATCTTCATCCATTTTATCAAGACGATTAAGCAGCTTACGAGTGATGCCTTCCAGCTGAGATTTCTCATCGACCGACAGCGACGACCAGAGATACTGCAGGCTCTGATGCTGGGGGGGCAGCAGCTGACGCAGGAAATCCATGCCTTTATCGGTCAGATGCAGGTGCAGGCAGCGACGGTCGTGATCGCTTTCGCGACGCTCAATCCAGCCGCGCTTTTCCAGCTCATCCGCAATGCGCGTCGCATTGGTGCGAGAAGAGCCAAGAGCAGAACTAAGCTCAGAAGGCTGAATGCTGTGGTTTTCCTGTGCATCCAGCGTAATCAACGCCATGAACAGGGTTTCATTAATACCCTGTGCTTTCAGCATCTTATTGCGGTTGTCCAGCAGTTTACCCTGCATATGCATACAGAGACGCGTCAGAATAATTTCCTGTAACGGAAAATCCTTATGGCGATTGGCACGGATGTTTAGCATCTGCTCAATGGGAGTAAACGAACTTTCCATTAAAAAAACCTCACTAATTGCAACTTGTATAATAACTATGGTGACAGGATAAGCGTAGTCACTTTTTGGCAGGTGATCGCTGACAGACTCACTATTCACCATCAAAGGTATTCCAGGCCATTCCGTGGCCCTGGGTCAAAAACCCGTACGTCCGGCGGCAGCCGCTGTGCCGGAACGTGATCAAAAAGGGGGCAAATTTAATAATATCGCGGGGAAAAATAACTGAAGTGAATAGGTTTGCTACTAACCATAACAAGCCTAATCATTTGTGACCAGACGCAATGCGCTGTCCGGGCAGGCTTCTGTTAATTTTTTCCGGCTCAAAGCGCGATCCAGTAGCCCAAATCAGCAGATTAACCATAGTCAGCAGCGCGCCAGCGCCACAGACGCCATACCAGCCCCAAAGATGGTAAGCGGTCGCGGAGAGCAGTGAGCCGGCCGCGCCACCCATAAAGTAGCTGGTCATGTAACCGGCATTAAGTCGGTTCCGCGCCTCCGGCATCTGCGCGTAGATTACGCTTTGATTGGTGATATGGACGGCCTGCACCGCCAGATCCAGCAAGAGGATGCCAACGATCAGCGGCGCCAGATGCTCCGCGCCCCAGGCAATGGCGGCCCACGACAGCAGCATAAGCAGCAGGCCCAGACGGGTGGTCAGCTTCGCTTTTCCCATGTCAGCCAGCGCGCCCGCCTGACGTGCGGCCAGCGCACCTGCGGCACCGACCAGCCCCAGCAAGCCAATCTCGCCTTCAGAGAAGTGATAAGGCGCGCCGGACAGCAGAAACGCCATTGAGGTCCACAGCAGGCTGAAATTGGCAAAGGAAAGACAGCCGGTCCAGGCACGGGTACGAATCACACGGTTGCCTGCATACAGGCGAAAGATGGAGGCCAGCAGTTGCGGATAGCTCATGGGCACGGACTGTTTTACGCGCGGCAGCGATCGCCATAGCGCCAGGGCCATCACCACCATTAGCAGGCTGGCAGTCCAGTAGACGGTACGCCAGCCGCCGAGTTGCGCCAGGCCGCCTGCCACGGTTCGCGCCAGCAGAATCCCCAGCAGCAGACCGCTCATGACCGTCCCCACGATTTTACCGCGCCGCTCCGGCTCGGCCAGCGTGGCGGCCAGCGGCACCAGGATTTGTGCGGCGACCGAGAACAGGCCGGTCATCACCGTGCCCAGCAGTAAAAAAGCAAAGGAGTGCGACAGGGCGATAATCACCATGCCCGCAGCAGCCAGCAGAATCATCGTCACAATCAGGCTGCGTCGTTCAAAACGATCGCCCAGCGGCACCAGCAGCAACAAACCGCAGGCGTAGCCGAGTTGCGCCGTGGTGACAATAAACCCGGCGAGGCTCACAGAGAGATCAAACTGTTGGGCGATGGTATTGAGCAGTGGCTGAACGTAGTAGTTACTGGCTACGCAGAGGCCGGTTGCTACCGACATCAGGACCACTAAAGCAGGCGTCAGCCCCTGACGAGTCGCATTCATAAACAGCATCGGTCGCTAATAATCATTTGAGGTTAATAATAACTCAAAAAACTATTTCACACGCATGTTTATTAACAGGCCATACCAGTCATAACAAGAGGTATAAACAATGGTAGATGATTTAAGCGGGGAGGGGAACGCGAGCGGGTTCAGGGAGCATACGCCCTTCGCAAAAAACGCAAAAGTTGCGCGATTACGCACCTCATCCCTGAGGTGCGCCCGTAGCCGGGCCAACGCTTTGCGCTGTTCAAAAACGCTTCCGGCGTTTTTGTCTATGGCCCGCGATGCTTTGCTACAGCCGTATGCTTTCTGAGCAAACACCTTTATTATCCGTAGCAGGTCATCCCGACCATCAGAAATTCCAGTCTTCATCTTCGGTTTCGACCGCTTTACCCATCACATAGGACGAGCCTGAACCGGAGAAGAAGTCGTGGTTCTCGTCTGCGTTGGGCGACAGCGCCGACAGAATAGCCGGATTCACCGCCGTCAGCTCCGCCGGGAACAGCGCCTCGTAGCCCAGGTTCATCAGCGCTTTATTGGCGTTGTAGTGCAGGAAGGTTTTCACTTCTTCTACCCAGCCGACATCGGCATAAAGCGCCTCGGTGTAAGCCACTTCATTCTCATACAGCGCCAGCAGTAGATCATAGGCGAACTGCTGCAGCTCTTCGCGACGCAGATCGTCAGCCGTGGCCAGCGCCAGCTGATATTTGTAGCCGATGTAGTAACCGTGCACCGCTTCATCGCGAATAATCAGGCGAATCAGGTCTGCAGTGTTGGTCAGCTTGCCACGGCTCGACCAGTACATCGGCAGCCAGAAGCCGGAATAGAACAGGAACGACTCCAGGAAGACGCTGGCGATCTTCTTCTTCAGCGGATCGTCGGCGCGGTAATGTTCCAGGATAATGCGCGCCTTGTTCTGCAGCGGCACATTCTCTTCGCTCCACTGATAGGCGGCATCCACATCCTGCGTGTTACACAGGGTGGAAAAGATCGAGCTGTAGGAGCGAGCATGCACGGCTTCCATAAAGCTGATATTCGACAGCACCGCCTCTTCGTGCGGGGTAATGGCATCGTCCATCAGTCCCGGTGCGCCGATTACGTTCTGGATGGTGTCGAGCAGCGTCAGGCCGGTGAAAACCCGGATGGTCAGCTGCTGCTGCTGTTTATCCAGCGACTGCCAGCCGGGCAGATCGTTGGAGAGCGGCACTTTCTCCGGTAGCCAGAAGTTGCTGGTGAGACGGTTCCACACCTCAAGATCTTTATCATCCTGAATGCGGTTCCAGTTAATTGCCTGAATCTGTTTGAGTTTCATCATTTTCATCACAGGGAGCAAGAGACGCAGCCCTGAACCTCCGTGCCCTGAAGCGCCATCTGACGCAGTCGAATGTAATAGAGCGTTTTGATGCCTTTTTTCCACGCGTAAATCTGCGCTTTGTTGATGTCACGGGTTGTGACGTCATCGCGGAAGAACAGCGTCAGCGACAGGCCCTGATCGACATGCTGAGTCGCTTCTGCGTAAGTATCAATAATCGCCTCCGGCCCAATCTGATACGCATCCTGATAGAGGTGGAGATTCTCATTAGTCATAAACGGCGCGGGATAGTAAACGCGGCCGGTTTTGCCCTCTTTGCGGATCTCGATAGGAGAGACAATCGGATGGATGCTGGAGGTGGCATGATTGATGTAGGAGATCGAACCGGTCGGCGGGATCGCCTGAAGGTTCTGATTAAACAGCCCGTGCTGCATAACCGCGTCACGTAGCGCCTGCCAGTCCGCCTGCGTCGGCAGAGTCAGTCCGGCATCGGCAAACAGCGTCGCAACGCGTTCCGTGCGCGGCAGCCATTCCCGCTGCAGATATTTATCAAAGTAGACGCCGCTGGCGTACTGCGAATCCGCAAAGCCGTCGAAGGTCTGCTGATGCTCCCGCGCCAGCTGATTTGAGGTGCGCAGCGCAAAGTAAGTAATGCAATAGAAGTAGAGATTGGTGAAATCCAGCGCTTCCGGTGAACCGTAGGCGATGCCTTCCCGCGCCAGATAGCCGTGCAGGTTCATCTGACCCAGGCCAATGGCGTGCGAACGGCGATTGCCTTCGGCGACTGAGGGTACGGAACCGATTTCGCTCATCATCGATACCGATGTCAGAGCGCGGATCGCCACATCCACGGTGTGCGCCAGATCGCGTGAATCCATGGCGTGCGCAATATTCAGTGAACCGAGATTACAGGAGATATCTTTGCCGATCCGACGATAGCTCAGGTCGTCATGGTACTCGCTGGCGCTGTTGACCTGCAGGATCTCAGAGCAGAGGTTGCTCATGTTGATGCGACCAGCAATAGGATTACTGCGGTTCACGCTGTCCTCATACATGATATAGGGATAGCCCGACTCAAACTGAATCTCGGCCAGCGTCTGGAAGAAGTCGCGTGGCTGAATATAGGTTTTACGGATGCGATCGTCTGCCAGCATCTCGTCATACTTCTCGCTGATGCTGATATCACCAAACGCCTGGCCGTAGATCCGCTCAACGTCATAGGGAGAAAACAGCGCCATTTGCCTGTTCTCTTTCGCCAGCTGGAAGGTGATATCAGGGATCACTACGCCTAGCGACAGGGTTTTGATGCGGATCTTCTCGTCGGCGTTTTCGCGTTTGGTATCCAGAAAGCGGAAAATATCAGGATGATGCGCATTGAGCCACACCGCGCCAGCACCCTGACGCGCGCCAAGCTGATTCGCATAGGAGAAAGCATCTTCCAGCATTTTCATTACCGGGATAACGCCCGACGACTGATTTTCAATACGCTTGATCGGCGCGCCAGACTCACGCAGATTCGACAGCAAAAAGGCGACGCCGCCGCCGCGTTTTGACAGTTGCAGTGCCGAGTTCACGGCGCGACCAATCGACTCCATATTGTCTTCGATGCGCAGCAGGAAGCAGGAGACCAGCTCACCGCGCTGCTGTTTGCCACAGTTCAGAAAAGTCGGCGTGGCGGGCTGGAATCGGCCGCTGAGGATCTCCTCCAGCAGCGCCCGTGCCAGCGTTTCATCGCCCTGAGCCAGCGTCAGTGCCACCATGCAGGCGCGCTGCTCAAAGGTTTCAAGATAGCGTTTGCCGTCAAAGGTCTTCAGGGTGTAGCTGGTGTAGTACTTCCAGGCACCCAGAAAGGTTTTGAACTCAAATCCCCAGTTCTCCGCCACCTCATGCAGCTCAAGCAGGAAGTCAAAGTCGTATTGATTAAGCATGTCCGCTTCGTAATAGCTCTCTGCTACCAGATAGCGTAAACGCTCGGCGCTGCTGGAGAAGGGGACGGTATTGGGTTGCACATGCTGCAGATAAAACTGACGTGTCGCTTCGCGATCCTTGTCGAACTGGATGCGGCCGTCAGCATCGTAGAGGTTCAGCATGGCATTGAGGGCGTGATAATCGAGCGTCACGCCGTTGAGGGTATCTGTTGTTGCCAAAATTGGGTTACTCCCGCTTTAACTTTCGCAATATCGTCAGGCGTTCCCATCAGCTCGAAGCGGTAGAGACAAGGAACCTGACATTTTTTTGCAATGATGCTGCCCGCCAGGCAGTAACCGGCACCGAAGTTACGGTTGCCCGCCGCGATCACGCCACGAATACCGCGTCGGTTCGCCTCATCATTAAGAAACTGAATCACCTGACCGGGCACTGCACCACGACTGCTACCACCGCCATAACTGGGCACTACCAGAATATAGGGCTGGTTGATATGCAGTTGCTCACGGGCATCAAGCGGGATGCGCCGGACGGGCAGGCCGAGGCGCGTCACAAACCGATGGGTGTTTTCCGACTGGCTGGAAAAATAGACCAGCGGGAACATGTGCTTAACCCCCGACGGCAGAAAGGGAGCGCAGAGTGGCGATCTTGTCCGGACGGAAACCGCTCCAGTGATCGTTATCTGCCATCACCACCGGCACCTGGCGGTAACCCAGTGATTTCAGGTTATCGATCGCTTCCGGCTGGCTGTCGAGATTGATCAGCTGATAGGCGATACCCTGACGGTCCATCGCATTTTTGGTCGCCGTGCACTGGACACAGTTATCTTTAGTGTAAATAATAATGCGCATGATTCGTATTTCCCTTTGTATGCGGTTCTGATGGCCGGGAACAAAGCGGACGCGGCAGGTTGCGGGCTTTATTGTGGCGAACATCGGATGTTGTGCTGATGAGGTAAATACTAGATGTAGTGGTTTTGGTGGTCAAGCCCACCAGATATAGGGTTTTATGATTTGCATTTGCGCAACAGAAGAAAAGCCAGCAGGGATGCGCCCTGCAGCCTGCAAAAATATTTTGTAAATGTCGCTGGCCAGAAAAAGGGCATAAAAAAGCCCTGCACAGGGCAGGGCTCAGGGAATTTTCTGGAGCTTAGCTTAGCGGCGTGAAGCCAGCAGCACACCCACGACGATACCGAACGCGGCACCGATACCGACACCGTGCCATGGCTTGTCATGGACATAGGTATCAACCTGCGCAGTGGCATCACGTGCAACCTGTGAAACACGGTTGCTGCCGCCATTCAGTCTTGAGCGGGTCTGTTTCAGCAGCTTTTCTGCCTGACTGCGGGCTGAATCCACTTCGTCTTTGGCGTCACTGCCGTAAGATTTCAACAGCGCTTCCAGTGAATCGGCCAGTTCGTTAACGTCCTGATTGATATCAATGTCATCGTTTTTTACAGTGCGATTAAACATTTTTTAGCTCCCTTTGATTTAAAAACGTAATACTAGTGTAGACGACCTTTTGATAAACGAGACGCGGGAGTGTTCTTTAGGGAAAATTCCGAATGCCCACTCTGTCATGCTGTTGTAAGGTTGCGAAGCTTTTGAAAGAGGAGAGGATCGAGCATGTATTTACGACCGGATGAGGTAGCGCGCGTACTGGAAAAAGCGGGTTTCGAAGTCGATGAAATTACCCCACGGGCCTATGGCTATCGCCGTGGAGAGAACTATGTATATGTGAATCGCGAAGCGCGCATGGGGCGCATGGCTTTAGTGATTCACCCGACACTGAAAGAGAAGAGCCAGCCGTTCGCTGAACCTGCTTCAGAAATGAAGACCTGCGATCACTACACCCAATTCCCTCTCTACCTGGCGGGTGATTCACAGGAACATTACGGCATCCCGCACGGATTCAGTTCTCGCATGGCGCTGGAACGTTATATTCAAAGCGTTTTCGGCTAACGCATCAGGCCCCGCCGCGACGGGGCACTGAACCGCCTCACCTTCCTCCCTGATTCCCCGCCGTTGCAATTACCGGCTGTGACGCGTATAAAATTGTCCCCTATAGATGTTTAGACGTCCATACGGATAAAAGTGATGAGCGAACAGCCAACTCCCTCGCAGGAACAATTTAAACGCACCATGAAAGTGCGCCATCTGGTGATGTTATCGCTGGGCGGCGTGATCGGCACCGGCCTGTTTTTTAACACCGGCTATATCATTTCAACCACCGGAGCGGCGGGTACGCTGCTCGCCTATCTGATTGGCGCGCTGGTGGTCTGGCTGGTAATGGTGTGTCTGGGCGAACTCTCCGTAGCGATGCCGGAAACCGGCGCGTTTCATGTTTACGCCGCGCGTTATCTTAGTCCGGCAACCGGCTACACCGTGGCCTGGCTCTACTGGCTGACCTGGACCGTCGCCCTCGGCTCCAGCCTGACGGCGGCGGGCTTCTGCATGCAGTACTGGTTTCCGCAAATCCCGGTGTGGATCTGGTGCCTGGTCTTCTGCTGCGCCATCTATCTGCTGAACGTTATCTCAACCCGCTTCTTTGCCGAAGGGGAGTTCTGGTTCTCACTGATTAAGGTGGTGACGATCGTCGCCTTTATCGTGCTGGGCGGCGCAGCGATGTTTGGCTTTATCCCGATGAAAGATGGCACGCCCGCACCGGGCCTGAGCAATCTCACGGCACATGGCTGGCTGCCCAACGGCGTACTGCCGATTCTGATGACCATGGTGGCGGTGAACTTCGCCTTTTCCGGCACCGAGCTAATTGGTATTGCGGCCGGTGAAACTCAGCAGCCGGAGAAAGTGCTGCCGCTGGCGATCCGCACCACCGTGGCCCGGCTGATTATCTTCTTCATCGGCACAGTATTTGTGCTGGCGGCGCTGATTCCGATGGATCAGGCTGGCATTGTGAAAAGCCCGTTTGTGCTGGTGTTTGAAAAGATCGGTATCCCGTATGCCGCTGACATTATTAACTTTGTGATCCTGACCGCTATCCTGTCCGCGGCCAACTCCGGCCTCTATGCATCCGGGCGTATGCTCTGGTCGCTGGCCAATGAAAATACGCTGCCGCGCGCCTTTGCCCGGGTGAATAAGCGCGGCGTGCCGATGCTGGCGATCACCGTCAGCATGGTGGGTGGTTTGCTGGCGCTGGTCTCCAGCGTGGTCGCGCCAGACACGGTGTTTGTGGCGCTGTCGGCTATTTCCGGTTTTGCGGTGGTCGCGGTCTGGCTCAGTATCTGCGCCTCGCATTTCGTTTTCCGTCGCCGTCATCTTCAGCAGGGCAAATCGCTAGCCGAGTTAGGCTACCGTGCGCCGCTCTATCCGCTGACGCCGATTCTGGGCTTTTTGCTCTGCCTGCTGGCCTGCGTCGGTTTGGCGTTCGATCCGACCCAGCGCATCGCGCTATGGTGTGGCATCCCGTTTGTTCTGTTTTGCTACGCCGCTTACCATCTGACCCACAAATCATCCCCGAAGCCTGAGGAGGCCAATGATGTCGCATAACCCTGTCGCGCAGGCTTTAACAGAGTCGCCATTGCTGATTCTGGATGGCGCGCTGGCTACCGAACTGGAAGCCCGCGGCTGCCATCTGGCCGATGCGCTCTGGTCAGCAAAGGTGCTGATGGAAAATCCTGAGCTGATCTATCAGGTTCACTACGACTATTTTGTCGCCGGAGCCCGCTGTGCCATCACTGCCAGCTATCAGGCGACGCCACAGGGGTTTGCCACGCGCGGTCTCGATGAAGCGCAGTCACTGGCGTTGATCGCCCAGAGCGTGGAACTGGCGCGACGCGCCCGTCACGACTATCTGGCGGTGCGGCCCGATGCGAAAACGCTGCTGGTGGCAGGTTCAGTGGGTCCGTACGGCGCTTTCCTGGCGGATGGTTCGGAATATCGCGGCGACTATGCGTTGCCGGAAGCGGAGATGATGGCGTTTCACCGCCCGCGCGTGCAGGCGCTGCTGGCGGCGGGAGCCGATCTGCTGGCCTGCGAAACCCTGCCTTCCTTTGCGGAAGCGCAGGCGCTGGTGAAGCTGCTGGCAGAATTCCCTGAAGGCCGTGCCTGGTTTACGTTTACCCTGCGCGACGCTGAACACATCAGCGACGGCACGCCGCTGTCAGAGGTGGTGAGCTGGCTGAATCAGCAGCCGCAGGTGGTAGCGCTGGGAATCAACTGCGTGGCACTTGAGAGCGTGACGCCTGCGCTGCAACAGTTGCAGAAGCTGACCGACAAGCCGCTGGTGGTCTACCCCAACTCCGGCGAGCAGTATGATGCCAGCAGCAAAAGCTGGCACTCCGCGCCGTCGGGCTGCACGCTGCACGACAAGCTGGACGAGTGGCAACAGGCGGGCGCGAAGCTGATTGGCGGCTGCTGTCGCACCTCACCCAACGACATCGCGGCTATCGCCCGCGCTTGTCAACCGCAATAAGCTGGCTGAATCGGGCGATGATAGCCCGATTGAGTCTGAGAGGGCGGTCTACACTCTGATCATTGATCACTCTGTGGACCCCTTCATGAAACAGCGAATTCTGGCTCTGGCCGCCGCGCTGCTGCTTAGCGGCTGTGCCACCATTGTTGGCACTGAAACCCAAATGGTACGCATCGACTCTCTGCCGCAGGGGGCGCGCTTTACCGTGCAGGACGAGCGTGGCTACGCCGTTGCGCAGGGTTTCACGCCGCAGACTGTTGAGCTGGCAAAATCCACCGGCCGCTATTTCGGCAAAAAGCACTACCTGCTGATGCTGGAAAGTCCGGGCTATGTGCCAGTTACGGTGCCGATCGAGGCACGCGCTAACCTCTGGTACCTGCTGGGCAACATTCCGCTGGGTGGATTCCCCGGATGGCTGCTGGTCGATCCCTTCTATGGAGGCATGTACGACCTCAAGCCGGAACATCCACGTCCCTTTATGAACCCGGTTGGCGCGCGCGGCTGATTACTGTGCGGTCGGCTTCACCATTCCGCCTGGCGTTTTATGGCGTTCCAGATACTGATGCTGGAAAATGCACATGCGGATGGTGTTGCGGTACTCCCCATTGATGAAAAACTCATGTTTAAGCACGCCTTCAATCTCGAAGCCGAGCTTGGTGTAGATGTGGATCGCTTTTTCGTTCTCCTGATCCACGATCAGGTAGAGTTTATAGAGATTCAGCACGGAAAAGCCGTAATCCATCGCCAGCTTTGCCGCCTGGGTTGCCAGCCCTTTGCCCTGATGCGCAGGATCGATAATGATCTGAAACTCGGCGCGGCGGTGCACATGGTTAATCTCGACCAGTTCCACTAATCCCGCTTTCTGCCCGCTGTGCTCCACCACAAAGCGACGTTCGGTCTGATCGTGAATGTGCTTGTTGTAGAGATCGGACAGCTCGACAAACGCCTCATACGGCTCCTCAAACCAGTAGCGCATTACGCTGGCGTTGTTATCCAGCTGATGGACAAAGTGCAGATCTTCCCGCTCCAGCGGACGCAGTTTTACCGTCATAGCCTTTTCCTCTCATGAAATAATGGCCGCGAGTATACCGCATCAGCCTGTCGCTGCGTTTTGCGTAGTTGCATATGGGTGCTGCTTTAGCGTGCAACCGTCAATAGCGTAGCGTGGCAATCAAAGCAGGCCGTGAGCGAACCGCGTACCGTCCGGCAGGTGAAAAGAGGCGTTAAAGGCCGATAAAGAGGGAAGTTAAGAAATGCGCGACGAGTGAAGCAGCGCCGGAAGGCAGATGAACGCCGTCCGGCCTGGGTTCAGGCAGAGATCTGCTCAATGATGCGGCCCTGCGCCATGCGCACCGCGCGATCGCACATGTGATCAATAACATCGGGATCGTGGCTGACCAGCACCATAGTCAGGCCATCCTGCTGTTTCAGATCGTTGAGCAGATTGAGGATCTCCGCCTGCACCGACATATCCAGTGCCGACGTCGGCTCATCCAGCAGCAGGATCTTCGGTTGCAGCAGCAGGGCGCGCACGATGGCGACGCGCTGACGCTGACCGCCGGAGAGCTGATGCGGATAACGATCTGCCAGAGCGGGGTCCAGTCCGACGTGACGGAAGCCCTGATCGATTCGATCGTTGATATTGTCGTGTTTCAGCAGCTTCAGCGGCTCCGACAGCGTGCGACGCAGCCGGTGACGCGGATGCAGCGAGGCATAAGGATCCTGGAACACCATCTGCACTTCCTGACGCAGCGCGCCGGTGAAGGCTTTGCCCGGTTGAACCTCGTGACCGGCAAGCTGCATCTGGCCCTGCCAGTGTGGGTTCAATCCCGCCAGCACCCACAGCAGCGACGACTTGCCGCAGCCCGATGGACCCACCAGACCAAAACACTCGCCAGCGTTAACTTCCAGATTAACCTCGTGCACCACGGTGCGCAGGTCATAACCCTGTTTGTGGGCGACACTAAGATTGTGTAACTCAATCATAATTCGCCTCCAGCGCAGCGCGATCCAGCACCGGTAAAGTCTGTCCGTGGGTCGCTTTGCCCGGACGGCAGGCCCACAGCGTGCGGGTGTAAGGGTGGGTCGCATGGGGCAGATCGGCAGCGGGCAGCGTATCCAGCAGCCTGCCTTTGTACATCACCATCACCCGCTCACAATGTTCCGAAACCTGCTGCAAATCATGGCTGATCAGCAGCAGTCCCATGTTGCGCGCTTCCACCAGACCGCGAATCAGCGCCAGCACCTGATCGCGCATGGCATGATCCAGCGCTGAGGTCGGTTCATCGGCGATCAGGAAGTCAGGATCGGTGATCAGGGCGATGGCCAGCATCGCGCGCTGGCCCATACCGCCAGAAAGCTGATGCGGATACTGCTGCATCAGACGACGCGGATCGGGCAGGCCGACCGCATCCAGCATTTCACACACTTTCTCTTTACGCTCGGCACGGCTCAGACGGCGATGCAGGATCAGCGGCTCTTCTACCTGCCAGCCTATGGTGCGCGTCGGGTTAAGGGCATATTTTGGGTCCTGCATCACCATCGCCACGCGGTTACCGCGCAGCTGGTTCCAGTGACGTTCACTCAGCGTGAGCGCATTCTCACCAGCGACCTGAAGCTGGCTTGCCTGCAGATGCAGCGCGGGTGAGAGTAAGCCCATCAGGCTGCGGGCAGTCAGTGACTTGCCTGAACCGGATTCACCGACCAGCGCCACACGCTCGCGGCCCACGGAAAAGCTGATGTTATCGACCAGCAGGGCTTCATCGCTGCGAATGGTCAGCCCTTCGGCATGGAGCAGATTATTTTGCATGACGGGTATCCAGTCGGTCGCGCAGGCCATCGCCTGTCAGGTTAAAGGCCAGGCTGGCAAACAGAATGGCCGCGCCCGGAGCGGCAGCAACCCACCATTGATCGAAGATCACTTTACTGCCTTCGGCGACCATCGAACCCCATTCTGCCGTCGGCGGCTGAACGCCCATACCGAGGAAGCCGAGGCCAGCTGCGGCCAGGATAATCCCGCCCAGGCTCAGCGCGGCGCGGACTACCGCAGTCGGCATGCAGAGCGGCAGGATATGACCGAACATCAGGCGAAAGCCGGTAATGCCCTGCATCCGCGCGGCGGCAAGGTAGTCGCTGCGGCGCAGTGCGAGTGTTTCAGCGCGGGCCTGGCGGGCAAACGGCGGCCAGCTGGTCAGTGCCAGTGCCAGCGCACCGTTCATCAGGCCAGGGCCGAGAACCGCCACCAGCGCCAGCGCGATCACCAGGTTCGGCAGCGACAGGAAGATATCGGTAATGCGCATCAGCAGGCGCTCAGTCCAGCCGCCAACGTAACCGGCGGTGATGCCGATCAGCAGTCCGGCCGGAATGGTCAGCACCAGGATCAGCGACACCAGCAGCAATGTCGGACGTGCGCCGTAAATCACGCGCGACAGCAGGTCACGACCAAAGCCATCGGTGCCGAACCAGTGCTGTGCCGACGGTGCCAGCAGGCGGCTCGACATGGTCTGCACATTCGGGTCGAACGGTGCAATCAGCGGTGCCAGCAGCGCCATCAGGATAAGAATCGCGACCAGCGTCAGCCCAACGGTTAACGACGTCACGCGTTGACGGCGACGGCGTGGCCGCAGCGTTTCGAGTTCAGAGAGTTGTTGCGTCATCGGGTTCTCGGATCGGTTAACCAGGTTAAAACATCCGCCAGGGTGTTAATCAGGATAAAGCAGCTGCCGATCAACAGGGTTGAGCCCAGAATTGCCGGTACATCACCGGAGAACAGTGCATTGGTCATGTAGCGACCCACACCTGGCCAGGCGAAGACGGTTTCGGTCAATACTGAGCCTTCCAGCAGGGTGGCGTAGGAGAGGGCGATCACTGTGACCAGCGTGCCCAGCACGTTAGGGAAGATATGGCGCAGCAGGATGCGTACCCGACCCGCGCCTTTTGCACGCGCCAGCACCACATACTCTTTGCTGCTCTCTTCCAGCAGGGCAGCACGCAGCAGGCGGGTAATGCCCGCCATCGCCAGCAGGCCAAGGATCACCACCGGCAGCCAGAGGTGCGCAATCGCGTTACGGAACATCTCCGGTTCACCCGACAGCCAGCTGTCGATCAGCACAAAGCCGGTCTTCGGCTCCAGGGTATAGACCCAGATATCATCCAGCCGTCCCGGTCCGGCGGACCAGTGCAGCACCGCATAAAACAGCAGCAGGCCCAGCAGGCCGAGCCAGAAAACCGGCACCGAGTAGCCCAGCAGCGAGATAAAGCGGGCAAGGTTATCGATCCAACTGCCCGGTTTCCAGGCTGCCAGCAGCGCCAGTGAGACGCCGAACAGCACCGCGAAGATCATCGCACAGGTTGCCAGCTCAATGGTGGCGGGGAAGGTGGTCATCAGGTCGCCGCTCACCGACTGATTGGTCAGACGGGAGACACCCAGATCGCCCTGCGCCAGATGTTCAACGTAGCGCCAGAACTGCATCAGCACCGGCTCGTCGAGTCCCAGGTCATGACGCACCTGCGCATAAGTCGCTTCACTGGCATGATCGCCGGCGATCTGCTGCACCGGATCAATCGGCGACAGATGCGACAGCATAAAGGTGAAGGCAAGCAGGCCAAGCAGCGTGACCAGCAGCGACAATACGCTACCGATCAGCCGTCCGCCACGCTGCCAAAAAAGCCGGGCGAACCCGGCTGAAGGAACAGACTGTGCCATTACTTAGTGACCTGCGAGTAATACACCATGTCAGGGTTAATGCCCTGTACATAGCCTTTCAGGTTGTCGCGCAGGGCGATCAGGTTCTTCGCCTGCATCCCAATCACATACGGTGAATTCTTCATCACTTCACGCTGCATCGCTTCATACAATGCCACGCGTTTCTTCGGATCGCTTTCCGCCGTCGCCGCAATGACCTGCTTGTTCAGCTCAGGAATGTGCCAGTCTGAACGGAAGGCGATAGTTTTGCTGCCATCTTCGGGGTTGTAAGCAAACGAGGCGGCATTGGTGTTCGGATCGAAATAGTCGGAGCCCCAGGCGTTCAGCGTCGCTTCATATTTATGTGCTTTCACGTTGGTCGAGACTTCTGAACTCAGGCCCGGCACCACTTCCACTTTCACGCCAGCTTTAGCGAAACTGCCCTGCAGCGCCTGCGCGATATCGAGATAAGGCGGCTGGTTGCTGGTGGAGAGCTTGAAGGTGACGTTGCTCAGGCCCGCTTTCTTCAGAATCGCTTTGGCTTTTTCCGGATCGTAGCTGTATGGCGTGTCGTTGATTGCGCCCAGGAAGCCCTTCGGCAGGAAGCTCTGATGCACGTCGAACTGGCCTTTCAGCAACTCACTGGCGATGCCTTTGTAATCCCACAGGTAACGTGCCGCTTCCCAGAAGGCCGGGTTCTTCATCGTCTCGTTCGCGCCGATGTTGAACTGGATGTAGTAGAGCGATGCCATTGGAATCGCTTCCGTCTTCACGCCTTTCTTGCCGTTCAGCGCAGCAATCTGATCGGCACCCAGGTTACGGGCGATATCGGCATCGCCCTGTTCCAGCAGCAGACGACGCGCAGCCGGTTCCGGTACGTTTTTGATCAGGATGTTCTTCATTTTTGGCGCGCCCGCTGGTGAGGTCGGGTTGGCGCTGAGCAGCACTACCTGATGCATCACCACTTTACGGATCTGGTACGGACCGCTGCCCGCTGAGTGGGTTGCCAGCCATGCGTTACCGAAATCGCCGTTCTTCGCGTTCGCCATCGCGGTTTTTTCATCAATGATGGAAGAAACCGGAGCAGAAAGCAGGCTCAATACGTAGGTCGGGCTGACGTTGGCAGTCCAGCTGATCTGCACATGATTGTCGTCGACCTTCTTCAGGAAGCCGTCGACGTTATCTTTGGTCCAGCCAAGCTGAGTCAGGATGAAAGAGGGATCGAGATTCAGCTTCACCACGCGGCCCAGTGAGAAGATCACATCTTCCGGACGCAGCGGGTTGCCGGTGGAAAATTTCGCATCTTTGCGCAGTTCAAAGGTCAGGCTGCGGTTGTCGCTGCCGGGCTGCCATGACGTCGCAAGCACAGGCTTCAGGTCCACCGGATTCTGCGGATCAGACTGCACCAGACGCTGATAGATGTTAGTAAAAGCCTGAACGCTGGTCAGCTCAAACCCTTTAGCCGGGTCGAAGCTGTCGGCGTCGTCAGTAGATTGTGCAATCACCAGCGTATCTTTCGGTGTTGCGGCCTGGGTTGTGAAGGCGGCAGCCAGCGTCAGAGCCAGCAATGATGGAATTATAGTTTTCATGAAATTTCCTTGCCTCTAAAAAGTTACGCGAGTTTACGAAAGGGCCGATGCGAAGAATAGTCGAATATGGGCTAATCATATGCAAAAAGGTTATAAGGATTGCCAGCCGGTTATAAGAATATCGCCATGCTGTTACCGAAGCGGCAACCTGAGCAGAAACAAATCCTCAACGAAACCATTATTCAATACGTTATTGCTTTACCGTGGCCTGGCTCTCTTTATAATGGCGGCAGATAACTTCAGGAGAATTCAGTTGGACAGTCACCCGAGATTAACCTTTATTCTGGCAAGCTGAATTTCCTCTGCTGCTTGCCAACCGGCGAGCAGCGATCCCCGCTTTAATTAACGATCGCGCTCCTTATTTTTAATCCTGTCATCACCAGGAGTGCGCGTTATGCTGCTGTTTATATTCGCTCTTTTTCCTCCGCCCCGTCTGGCGTAGCCCAGGCTGCGCCCAATCGCTGATATCAGACTTTTAAAACGCCGCGTATAACCGGCGTCAGGTAATCCTGCGCGCATCATTATTTTTTACGCAGGTGCAATAACCTGACTGTTTCTGAAAGTCACCCCATTAAATAACCCGGCCACGCCAGGTTTTATCCATGCACGTTTTTTCCCGTGCAGGACAACTATTGCTTTAAATCAGGGAGATGTCGAAATGAGCGACATGAAACTGGAACAGGTTGCGATCACTTCCACCGGCAACCGTAATGATAAAAAAAGTAAAAAAATGTTTGCCGTGGCGCAGCAGGCAGGCCAGCACGTTGAGATGACGCTGAACAACCTGCGCAGCCATCGTCAGGGGCTGACTCAGGCTGAAGCAGCGAAAAGATTGGCTTTGTATGGCCGTAATGAAGTGGCGCATGAGAAAGCACCTCCTGCGCTGATTCAACTGCTGATGGCGTTTAACAACCCGTTTATTTACGTATTACTGGTCCTGGCGCTGGTGAGTTTTGTAACCGACTACTGGCTGCCGCTGCGCACTGGCCAGGAGACCGATCTCTCCGGGGTGATCATTATCTGCACCATGGTGATGCTGAGCGGGCTGCTGCGCTTCTGGCAGGAGTTTCGTACCAACCGTGCGGCGCAGGCGCTGAAGTCAATGGTTCGCAGCCAGGTCACCGTGCTTCGGCGTGAGGCGGACAGCGAAACTGCGCAGCGCCAGGATGTAGATATGAGTGAACTGGTGCCGGGCGATATCATTCTGCTCAGTACCGGCGATCAGGTGCCTGCCGATGTGCGCCTGCTGAGTTCACGTAACCTTTTTATCAGTGAAGCGGTGCTGACCGGCGAGTCGCTGCCGGTTGAGAAACACAGCAGTGATGAGGGCATCCAGGGCGAAGGTCAGACCGCTAAGGAGCTGCTGGCGTCTCTGAATATCTGCCTGATGGGCACCAGCGTGGCTAGCGGCACAGCCAGTGCAGTGGTGGTGGCGACCGGTGGTGAAACCTGGTTTGGCTCACTGGCCTCGTCGCTGACCGGCAGCCGTCCGCAGACCGCGTTTGATCGCGGGGTGAACAGTGTCAGTAAGCTTCTAATCCGCTTCATGCTGGTGATGGTGCCGGTGGTGCTGCTGATCAATGGCTTCACCAAAGGCGACTGGATGGATGCGACGCTGTTTGCCCTGGCGGTCGCGGTCGGGCTGACGCCGGAAATGCTGCCGATGATTGTCAGCGCCAACCTGGCTAAAGGCGCGATTGCGATGTCACGTCGCAAAGTGATCGTTAAAAAGCTCAACGCCATTCAGAACCTCGGCGCGATGGATGTGCTCTGTACCGATAAAACCGGCACGCTGACCCAGGACACCATCCTGTTAGCGCATCATCTGGACGCGCGGGGCAATGAAGATGCAGAGGTGCTATTGCTGGCATGGCTTAACAGCGGCAGCCAGAGTGGTGTTAAAAACCTGATGGACCGCGCCGTGCTCAGCGTGGGCGATAGAATCATTTCACAGTCTCAGCGCAGCCAGTTTCAGCTGGTCGATGAGCTGCCGTTTGATTTTACCCGCCGTCGGGTGTCGGTGCTGGTGGAAGATCTGGCTCAGCATCGTTCACAACTGATCTGCAAAGGCGCAGTGGAAGAGATGCTGGCGGTGAGCACTGCCGTGCGGCAGGGCGACACGGTGGTTGCACTGGATGCGGCACAGCGTGCGGCGCTGCTGGCGCAGACCGAACACTATCATCAGCAGGGTTATCGTGTGCTGCTGGTGGCGACCCGTGATGGCGAATTGCGCGCGCCGCTCAGCGACAGTGATGAGCGCGATCTGGTTATCCAGGGGATGCTGACCTTCCGCGATCCGCCGAAAGCCAGCGCGGGTAAGGCGATTAAAGCCCTGCGCGACAGCGGCGTAACGGTGAAAGTGCTGACCGGCGACAATCCGCTGGTGACGCTGCGAGTCTGTGCCGATGTCGGGCTGACCGATCCGGCCATGCTGACCGGCGATCAGATTGAGGCGATGAACGATGATGAACTGGCGCAGGAAGCAGAGCGCTGCACCCTGTTTGCCCAGCTGACGCCGCTGCAGAAATCACGGCTGGTGCGTCTGATGCAGCAGAACGGTCACACCGTCGGCTTCCTTGGGGATGGCATTAATGACGCGCCAGCACTGCGCGCGGCCGACACCGGGATTTCCGTGGATAGCGCGGCAGATGTGGCGAAAGCCTCATCGGACATCATCCTGCTGGAGAAAGATCTGCAGGTGCTGAATGAGGGGGTACTCAAAGGACGCGAGACCTTTGGCAACATCATCAAGTATCTCAACATGACTGCCAGCTCGAACTTCGGCAACGTTTTCTCGTTGCTGGTGGCCAGTGCCTTTATTCCGTTTCTGCCGATGCTGTCGATTCATCTGCTGATTCAGAACCTGATGTATGACCTCTCCCAGTTGGCGTTGCCGTGGGACAAGGTTGACCGTGAGTTTCTGAATAAGCCGCGCAAATGGGATGCCGGCAACATCAAACGCTTCATGCTGTGGATGGGGCCGACGTCGTCAATTTTTGATGTCACCACCTTTGCGCTGATGTGGTTCGTATTCGGCGCTAACCATGCAGGCGTGCAGTCGCTTTTCCAGTCCGGCTGGTTTATCGAGGGACTGCTTTCTCAGACGCTGGTGGTGCATATGCTGCGTACCCGGAAGATTCCGTTTATCCAGAGTCGCGCCACCTTACCGGTGATGCTGACCACGCTGGCGGTGATGGCGTTGGGCATCCTGATTCCGTTCTCACCGCTGGGTGCGATGGTCGGACTGGTGCCACTGCCATGGCAATACTTCCCATGGCTGGTCCTGACGCTGTTCAGCTACTGCCTGGTGGCGCAGGGCATGAAACGTTTCTACATCCGTCGTTTTGGTCAGTGGTTCTAAGGAGGCGAAGATGAAAAAAAGCAGGCTCGATAAGGTATTTGTCGGCGTGATGATCATCGGCATAACTCTGATTGCGCTGACTGTCATCGTGCGGTGAGGGCGTTATGATAGTGCGATAGTTAAAAGGCAGCGAGTTTACTCGCTGCCTTTTTATTGATGCAATGACTACTCTTCGTCGCGATCACGGCTGGCACGCTGACGCTCGTAATATTCATCTTCTGCGGTGATGATCTCATCCATCAGAGAATCCATATCCACCACGCGTTCTTCTTCCACGAACTCGCCGGTAAGCGGGGTTTCCGGGGTCAGCTTGCCATCTTCATACAGCAGCCAGATCTCTTTGGCATAGCGCGTCTTCAGCAGCTGCGGAGCGAACTGGCCGTAGTAGGACGTGATGTTGTCTACGTCACGTTCGAACATTGACTCGGCATGGTTATTGGCCGCCGCATCAACCGCCTGTGGCAGGTCGATAATCACCGGACCCTGTTCATCCAGCAGCACGTTGAACTCGGACAGGTCGCCATGAACAATACCGGCACAGAGCATGCGCACGATGTTGCGAATCATGGTGTGGAAATCGGTGACCGCCTGCTCTTCGGAGAGCGTGACATCGCTGAGGCGCGGCGCAACGGAGCCATTGGCGTCGGTCACCAGCTCCATCAGTAACACACCGTCAATGCAGAGATAAGGCTGGGGCACGCGAACACCGGCGTTAGCCAGACGGAACAGGGCATCGACTTCTGCTGTCTGCCAGGACTCTTCCTGTTGCTTGCGGCCGAACTTCGTGCCTTTCTGCATGGCGCGCGCGTTACGGCTGTTACGGGTTTTACGTCCTTCCTGATACTGCACCGCCTGCTTGAAGCTACGCTGGGTCGCTTCTTTATAGACTTTGGCGCACTGCACCTTGCCGCCGCATAGCACGGTATAGACGTCTGCTTCTTTGCCGCTTTTCAGCCGCTGCAGGACATCGTCAATCAGGCCGTCATCGACCAGGGGCTGGATTCTGTTTGGGATTTTCATGCGGCTTTATACCTTATTTCACCCGCTTTTCGTATCACTTTGCGATGATGGAAAACATTGGCAGTGACTGAACAAAGTATCCGATTCTACCCTGGAAAGTCGCTTTGTGGGGATGAACCTTGATGACCTGCGCTTTTGACCTTTGTTTTATCATAAACAATGGATTAGGGGGGAGAGCAGGGCAGTTTTAACTGCCAGAGAGACGCTTTGTCGTTTATCAGCCCGGCGGGCGCGGATTTCGTGTCAAAAAATGTGCCTGAATACAGGCTGGTGGGGGCTTCATGGCCGAAATCCTGCAAACAGAATGTCGGCCTGCCTGCGGAATTACTTCAGGCCTTTAAGCACTTTAACCGTGCTTTCAATGTCGATTTCATCTTCGGAGAAGATCAGTGTCGTTCCCTGGAAGGTGGTGACCGCCAGCTTTTTCAGTGAGCGCATCTCACTGGCGTTCGGGTCAGACTTCGGACGGATATTATTCAGCAACAGACCCACTGACAGCACAGCGTTCTCTTTGTCCACACCGGCATCGACCGGGACTTCTTCGTTGTAGACCAGGTACGATTTAATCGAGGTGATCTTCAGCCGCTCGCCTGCGATATAGATATATTTGCTGGTTGGCGCGACTTTCACCGCATAGGCGGATAAGCCTTTGTTGTTGGTGGTGGGTTCAAACGTCACCGTTGCATCTTTCTTTATCAGATCAGGATTGGCGACCTTAATCACATGAAAATAGCGGTTATCACCGTTTTCATCTTTGATAAAGCCAAAACCTTTATCTTCAAACCAGGTTGTGATCGTTCCGTTCATCGCCATTTTTGCCTGCTCAATCTACTCAGTTTTTTACAGCGCGTAGTGTAAATCACAATGCCTGCGCAGACTATGCCTTTGGGGACAGCCCGGAGAATAATTTCAGCTCTTCAAAACACGCCTAAGGCAGTGCACAGCACTCTTTTGAGTGGTGCTCTGCTTATGTTACTCGTTGCCCCACTGGTTCAGGAACGAAGCGATCTCATCGATGCGTGCTTCATCGATCGCGGCTTCGCGTGCCATTTCCTGTTGCGACTCCTCACTGATCTCTTCGTTGTTAGTCAGACAGGTAATCAGTAGCTGAAAATAGCGTGCCAGGGCATCACGCTCGGTCTCACTGACCGGTTTGGTCGTTTCGGTCGCATATTCATCAGCAATGTCATAATACTTAAGGGGAATATCGTTATTCATTTGGTAACTCTCTGAGTAATCGCCTGTGATCGCGGTAGCCTGTCTCATCAGGCCTGATAAGCGGATGATTATTTCTTTTTTTGCTCTTCTTTGCAAAGGTCGGTTAAAGCAGGAAACTATCCTGTGCCATCTGATGCAATTGTGTTCTGAACAGTGGAATATCGTGCGGTTGTGCACGATAAAATGCTGACTCACTCCGGGAAGCAGGGTGAAGACATCTCGCAGTTTAGAGGAGATGGCATATCGACAAAGCACAGTATTTAGCTCTTCTTTATAACCATCGCTAAACAACCAGAATGTAATAGAGAATAGCCATCTTTTGCAGGGTTGATAATTTTAAAAATAAAAAATGCTTATATTATACATGCAGATACTTTTCCTCTACGCATATTGATATGTGGACAACGGTACGGACATGGGACGGAAAGCACTGTTTATAGATTAGGGTTCTTCGGGTAAAACGATGTTAGTCGTGGTCAGGAATCGTACTGGAACAGTTTGGGCGCTTCGTATTTTGTATATCGTAATCGAACGCTGTCCGAAAAATGGAGAAGATAGAAGTTCCTCCTCCCTGGTCGGGCAAGCTGGAGAGGGGAGGATGATTTTGTTGCTGTCTCTACGCGAGAGTGGCAAGTTTACCCGGATACGTCTTTTACAATATTTCCGTTTTCTTTCATACGATATATGCCACCGCTATTAATAAATGAAATCCCCATGTTTTTGCTGTGATTAACTGAAAAAACCCGGTGTTTATCAATGCAGTTTAGCGGTGGCGGCATATCGTCAAAGCATAATCTGTCGTATCCATCCGTTTCTTTGTAGCCATCGCCGAATAGCCAGAAAATCACAGTAAAATCACCATCTTTTTCTGGTCGGGGGACGTCATATATTTCTTTCAACATATTCCTGTTTTTCAGCCACCAGCTGATTTTACCTTTATCAGTAAATGGAAAGTTTCTTACCAAAACAGCACTGGAACCATGGCCTCTATGATGTACCGCGATAATCTCTACCGGACGCAGCGATAACCAGAGGCAGTAGCCGAAAATCCCCACCGCAACCAATAGAAGGGCGTAAAGCGTTTTCTTACTTTTTGCTTTCATTGCGGTTTCCCGTAATCTCTACAGTGGCTTCCATATTGGTCATGTATGGCTTAAAGCCAAACTGATTGTATCGCTGGAGCACAAAGCAGAGCCGAAAAAAGCGGAATTGGTTGAACCTGAATTTGAAATATCACCAACATCCACGCCAAAGTGATCCTGGACTTCATAATGCACCACCGCCCGGTAACGGTCATTATGAACCTGTAACGATTCTATAGTGATCTGTGTTGCCCAGGTGTCGTGGACAGTTATACGCATGCTATTAAACTTGTCGCTGGAAGCGGTCTGATTTTGGCAAGGTTTTTCGCATGGCTGGTGCAAGCCGTGGAAAAGGGATGATGTTACTACTACTTCCAGACGAGGGGAGTAATTATTTATATCTGGTTTTAAACATCTCGCCACTTTCTTTCACCCGATATATTCCATCATCGACCCAAAAAGCCGTTCCACTTTTTTTTCCATGTTTAACAAACATAAAAGAGTTTTTATCAATACAGTTTATTGGTGGTTTCATATCTTTAAAACAAAGCCTGTCGTAACCATCATCTTCTTTGTAACCATCTCCGAAATCCCAAAAAATGACAGTATAGGAGCCGTCTGAATCGGATTTTGGGATGCCGTATTTTTCTTTCAACATATCTTTGTTTTGGAACCACCAGTTTATTTTCTGTTTATCAGTGAAAGGGAATGTTTTAACTAAAACAGAACTAAAAGTGCCATTGTCATGCACAGCAATAATTTTAACCGGGCGTAGGTATATCCGGGTAGCGTAAGCAACTAATGCGCAGGCAGCTAAAAATAGTATTAATAATTTTTTTTTATTCTTGACCATCATTACGTTCCCCGGAAATTTCAATAGTAGCCTCAATGTTCGTCATGAAAGGCTTGAAATCAAACTGATTATAACGCTGGAGCACAAACCAGATACGGAATAAACGAAACTGGTTGAATCTGAATTTTGAAATATCGTCTATATCAAGCCCAAAGTGATCCTGCATTTTGTAATGTAGAACTGCACGGTAGCCATCATTATTAATCAGTAAGGATTTTATAGTAATATGTGTTGACCAGATGTCGTGAACGGTAATCCCCATACCATTAAAGTTATCCTGGAATCTGTCGAATTTTGGTAATTTACCCTGGAGGATAGCCGCTCTTAGAGCCTCTTTTTTATCCGTCGGAATGCAGTGTTGTTTCCAGTTAATGCTGTTTTTAAGTACATTTTTCAACAAAATAAGAGTGCTGTTTCTTGTCCTGTCATTGAGAATATGCTCCTTCAAAGCATTGTTCAGGTACATATTGCTGAAGCACGAACCATTGCCATGTTGCATATGGGTGATCATCTTTTCGATCAGGTGCTTGTACGGACCATAAACCGAGAACAAGCGCGATAACTCGCGGAATTCATCAAATAGGAGTGCAGCGCACTGCTGGCGGGTAATTTTCTCACCCTCTCCACGGGCGCCATAAAACATAGACTGTGGCTGAGTGAACGGGGTGATTTTCGCCAGGGTGTAAGGATTGGCTCTGGTGGAGATATCCAGCAAATGAAAATGCGCTTTTAACTGTGATTCTGATAAATCACCGCAGCGCATATCTTTAGCGTAGTAGTCGTCCATCCAGTTTTGCGTGGTAAATATCGTGCAGGGAAATTGTAATGCGGCCATTGGTATACATTCCTTGTAAGTAATCCCTTTGGGTATTCACAGGAATGATACGCTGACAGGCTGACATGTAAACACTGAGCTTTCTATTTTGCTCAAATTAGAGAACCAGCGGCGGTAGCTGTTTGAAGGTGCTGACTAATCCTTCTCCCCAGCCTTTACGGATAGTCGTAAAGTACGGGTGGTCTTCGGTAATGCGGTATTGCCGGGCATCGCTATAGCTATCAGAAGGGTAGATCATGACGTCGAGCGGCAGGCCAACGGACAGATTGCTGCGCAGAGTCGAATCCAGTGAAATCAGTGCGCACTGCATCGCTTGCTCCAGAGACATGTCGTAGTGCAGCACCCGGTCAATGATCGGTTTGCCGTACTTGCTTTCACCAATCTGGAAATAGGGCGTATCGCGGGTTGCTTCGATGAAATTACCCTGTGGGTAAATATGGAACAGACCAATATCATCCCCGTTGATTTGCCCGCCGAGCAGCAGGTTGCAACTGAAGTCTGTCGTGCTGCCATTCTGTTGTGCTTCACTGTCGCGCTGGATCACCTCACGAACCGTCTCGCCTATCAGAGAAGCGGCCTCATAGAGGCTGGAGGCATTCAGCAGATTGGGACAGTCGGCATTTCTGCTGCGGTGTCGCAGCAGACTGATAATACTTTGAGTGGTCGCCAGATTACCGGCAGTCTGAAGCACCAGCGTACGATCGCCGTCCTGATGAAACACATGCAGTTTTCGGAAGGTGGAAATATGATCCACGCCAGCATTGGTACGTGAATCGGATGCAAAGACCAGCCCGGATGACAGGCGCATGGCCACACAATAGGTCATACCACACTTCCCTTAAAAAATGATTTGCACGCCATAAGCGTGCATGAAGTTTTCACCATCAGCAAGTCGCTACAGGTCAATTTACATCATTTGTACGGCGGCAATCGCGCACATATCTTCGTATCCCCCGCCAATCCGTAAACCGCGTACCGGACAGGCATCCAGGTAATCAATCCCGACGGCAAGCTTAAGATGTTGATCAGGCATACGGGTATTGTTGGTGATATCAAAGCAGTGCCAGCGGTCTTCCATCCAGACTTCGGCCCAGGCATGGGTCGCGACATGGAGAGAATCTTTGCTGTGCAGGTAACCGCTGACATAGCGTGCCGGTATATTCAGGCTACGACAGCAGCTCAGAAAGACATGAGTATGATCCTGGCATACTCCGCTCCCCGCGGCGAAAGCCTCTGCGGCACTGTCGGTCACAAGGGTAGAGCCGGGGGTATATGGCATCCTGAGTAGCAGGTCCGCCATCAGGTTTTCCAGGGCGGCCAGAATCGCCTGGGGCTGATAATAGCGCAGGGCAAAAGCCTGAATCGCCGCATCGGGCTGGGTCAGCGGACTGTGGCGCAGGAAGACCAGCGGTGATAAATGCCCCTGAGCCTGATCTTCAATGCCGTGTTCAATCTCCACCACGCCGTGTGCCTGAATAGTGATGGACTCATGCGGTTCATCGAGTGTCAGCACATGCATGATGTTGCCGAAGGCATCGGTGGTGCACACCGCCTTATCCGGCAAGGTCAGTTTCCAGGAGAGTATGCGTTGATGAGGTGATTCCTGAGGCGTCAGTCGCAGGTACTGGATACTCCGTTGCACCGCCTGGTCGTAGCGGTAGTGCGTGTTGTGCTCAATGCTAAGTTTCATTGCGCCTCCAGATACGTGTGATGAATACTTTCGGCGATCTCGGTTACCTGGGCGAGAAAGGTTTCCAGCCAGTTGTTCAGCCCGATTCTGCTCAGGTCTTTCATGGAACTGAAGCGCAGTTCGGCGTGCAGGATATGCGCCAGCCGGCGTGGCTGGTTTGCACGGCCACCAATCAGCTCCAGTTGCTGAACCATATCGTTGATACACGCCAGCAACGAACGCGGCAGCTCGTTGCGCAGGATCATCAGCTCGGCGATGGTCTCCCGGCTCAGGGGCTGCTTGTAAATACTATGGTAGGCTTCGCGCGCGCTTACCGCCTGCAGCAGTGTGTCCATGCGGTAATATTCGCGCACCGGGTCGTCATCAATATCCATCAGTCTGTTTTTCACTTCCAGCAGACGGGCGGTGCCATCAGCCCGTTCCAGCAGCGTCCCGAGACGGATAAAGTGCATCGCGTCGCTGCGGAGCAGGGTACCGAACATGGCACCGCGGAACAGATGAGAGCGCTCTTTCAACCAGTCAAAGAAGGCGTCCGCACCGTCTGAACCGATGCCCTGACGGCGTAACGATTTCATCCCGATCCAGGTGGCATTGATACATTCCCAGACTTCGGATGAGAGGCTGCCACGTACAGCATGCGCGTTGTTCCAGCCCATCTGCAGGCAACTGAAGATGCTGCTGTCATTCCGGTTATCAAGAGCGAAAAAACTGACCAGATTGGGCATCGTCAGTGTCGGGTAGGTTTCAGCATACAGCTCGCTGGTGCTGGTCAGGTTGAGCGGTACCAGCAGATCATGCGTACCCCCGTTGCGGATGGGCATCATCGACAATTTGTTGGTGACGTCCAGCACCCGGGCGATATTTTCTGCCCGCTCCAGATAGCGGGCCATCCAATAGAGTTCACTGGCTGTCCGGCTCAGCATATATCATCCTCCAGTACCCAGGTGTCCTTGGTTCCGCCGCCCTGTGACGAATTGACGACCAGCGATCCTTCCGTCAACGCGACGCGGGTCAGCCCGCCGGGCACCAGTCGAATCTCCGCGCCACTGAGCACAAAGGGTCGGAGGTCGATATGACGTGGTGCCAGGCCGTCGTTGACGAACGTGGGGCAGGTAGACAACGCCAGTGTGTTTTGCGCGATGTAATTTTGCGGACGCGCCAGCAACAGGTCACGGAAGTGGGCGAGCTCAGCTTTGCTGGCGGCGGGGCCGATCAACATGCCGTAACCGCCAGCGCCGTGAACCTCTTTCACGACCATTTTTTCGAGGTTGGCCAGCACATACGACAGCTCATTTTTATGCCTGCATTGCCAGGTTGGCACGTTGTTGAGGATCGGTTCTTCATGCAGATAAAAGCGCACCATATCCGGAACATAGGGATAGATAGATTTGTCATCAGCCACGCCCGTGCCGATAGCATTGGCCAGGACGACATTGCCAGCCCGGTAAACTGACAGCAGTCCCGGTACGCCGAGCATGGAGTCCGGGCGGAACGCCAGCGGATCGAGGAAGGCGTCGTCAACCCGACGATAGATCACATGTATTCTGCATGGCCCGGCAGTCGTGCGCATGAACAGCATGCCATCCTTAACGAACAGATCGGCACTTTCAACCAGCTCAACGCCCATTTGCTGAGCCAGGAAACTGTGTTCGAAGTAAGCGCTGTTAAAGCGGCCAGGGGTCAATACCACCACGGTGGGATCGTTGATGGGTGAGCTTTCGCGAAGCGTCTGTAGCAGATGCGATGGATAGCGTTCTACAGGGGCAATGCGTTGCTGTCCAAACAGTTCCGGATAGAGCCGCATCATCATCTTACGGTTCTCCAGCATATAGGAGACGCCAGAGGGGGTACGCAAATTATCTTCCAGAACGTAATAGTCGCCATCACTGTTGCGCACCATATCCACACCGACAATATGTGCATAGATATCACGATGGAGATCAACGCCCTGCATACAGGGTTGATACTGTTCGTTGGCCAGAACCTGTTCTGCCGGAATGATGCCCGCCTTCAGAATATGTTGTTCATGGTAGATATCGTAGAGGAAGGCATTGAGCGCCTGCACACGCTGGCGAATACCGGCATCGAGCATGGCCCACTCGGCGGCCGGGATAATACGTGGCACGCTGTCGAACGGGATCAACCGTTCTGCACCACTATCGTCATCGTAGACATTGAACGTAATCCCTACCCGGTGAAACAGGAGGGCGGCTTCTTCCCGCTTGCGCTGGACAGCCTGATGATCAGCCTGTTGCAGCCATTGCCAGTAGGCAGCGTAGTGGTCACGGTGTTCACCTTCAGCCAGAAGCATCTCATCAAAAAAGGGTGAAGCGGAGAGATTGATATTCAGCATCGTCACCTCGCAGACGTTAAAGGCTGTCAATCAATCCAAGCATAAACTGTGCCAGCATCAGAAGAAGCGAAACGGTGCAAAGCCGTCATATTGCCAGGTCAGATGCCCCGTTTTGGTGCAGACTCAGTGCGGGCGTGTCTTAATTTGGCGCTTAGTATGTCGCGATGAACAAAAAAACGGTTCACGGCCCACGGCCACCTGGCGGGCGAAGTTACCGCAAATAAGTGCTGACGATGAATCCACTGGGCGTAGATATATCCAGGTTGCGTAAGCGAGTAATGCGCAAACAGCCAAAAAGAGGATTTTGAATATCGTGCAGGGTAATTGTAATGGAGCCATTGGTATACATTCCTTGTATAAACTTCCGTCGTGGTTTTCACGGGGGATAGCCTCAGTGTTATTTTGCCACGTTCCGGACAGGGGGGTAGTAAGATATGCTGTTACTTTGATTCATTTTTTACAATTATACCGTTTTTATTGATGGTGTATTCGCTACCGTCAACGCCAAATGAAATGTTACTATTTCGGGTATTCCATATGGAAAAAATTCTGTTCTTATCAATGCAATTCAACGGTGGTTGTATATCATCAAAGCATCGCCTGTCGTATTTACCTTGCTCTTTATAGCCATCTGCAAAATCCCAGAAAACTATAGAGAAAAAACCATTTTTCCCAGGTTGCGGAATATCATATTTTTCTTTTAACATGTTCTTATTTTTCAGCCACCAGCTAATTTTCCCTCTATCAGTAAACGGGAAGTTTCTTACCAGGACAGAGCTAAACTCTCCATCTTTATGTACTGCGACAACCTCTGCAGGACGCAGCGACAGCCAAAGCCAGTAGCCCAAAAGAACACAGCCAGCCAGAAAGAACAGCGCAATAGCTTTCTTGTTTTTTATTCTCACTTGCGGTCTCCAGTGATTTCTATGGTGGCTTCCAGGTTGGTCATAAATGTCCTGAAACCAAATTGGTTATACCGCTGTAATGCGTCCATTGGTATACATTCATTGTATAATCTTCCGTCGTGGTCTTCACTGGGGATAATACGCAATGACGTGCGCAAATGTTAATCATAGTTTGTCCTCTCCCGGACATCGATTGCTGATTCAGGACCGGGAGATAGTGGATACTTTGTACCAATAACTCATTTAATCGGATTCGACTTTTATAATGTCGCCATTCTGGACTAATCGGTAATTATCACCATCATATATAGTAAAAAAAACACCTCTATTTTTGCTATTAGTTACAGTGAATACAGCATCTTTTTCAATACAGTTTTTTTCGCTTTTAATATCATTGAAACAGAATCTGTCATATTTTCCCTCCTCTTTATACCCCTCTCCAAACAACCAGACGGTAACTGAAAAAGAACCATCCTCCGCTGGGTTAGGAACATTATACTTTTCTTTAAAAATAGCTTTGTTTTCCATCCACCAATTTATTTTACCCTTATCTGTAAATGGAGTGTTTTTAACCAAAATAGCACTAAAATTACTTTCTCTATGATGAACCGCAATAATCTCTACAGGACGCAGCGACAGCCAAAGCCAGTAGCCCAGAAACACACAGCCAGCCAGAAAGAACAGCGCAATAGCTTTCTTGTTTTTCATTCTAATTTACGGGTTCCGGTGATTTCTATGGTGGCTTCCATATTGGTCATAAATGGCCTGAAACCAAATTGGTTGTACCGCTGTAGTACAAACCAGATACGGAAAAATCGGAACTGGTTAAATCTGAATTTTGAAATATCGTTAACATCAAGGCCAAAGTGATCCTGGATTTTGTAATGCACCACCGCGCCGTAACGGTCATTATCAACCTGTAGCGATTTTATAGTGATGTGTGTTGTCCACGTGTCGTGGACAGCTATACCCATGCCGTTAAAGTTATCCTGGAATCTGTCGAATTTAGGCAATTTACTGTCCAGGATTACTTTTCTTAGTTTATCTGTTTCTTTTACTGGTAAATATCTATTTTCCCAATCTATAAAAGTATTAAAAGCTTTCTCTAACCGTAAGCGTGTACTGTTCTCTGTTGAATAATCTTTGAGAATATGCTCCTTCAAAGCACTGTCCAGATGCATACTGGTGAACGTTTTGCCATCACCGTACTGCATATGAGTGATCATCTGTTCGATCAGATATTTGTACGGGCCATAAACCGAGAACAGGCGAGATAAGTCGCGGAACTCATCGAACAGGATATTAGCGCATTGATGACGGGTGATCTTTTCCCCTATTCCATGGGAGCCATGAAACATTGACTGTGGCTGAGTGAATGGCGTAATTTTGGTCAGGGTGTAAGGGTGGGCTCTGGTGGAAACATCCACCAGTTGGTAATCAGATTTTAACTGTGCTTCGGTCAGATCGCCGCAGCACATATCCCTGGCGCTGTAGGCGTCCATAGACTTTTGGGTTTTGAATATCGTGCAGGGAAATTGTAATGCGTCCATCGATATACATTCCTTGTATAATCTTCCGTCGTGGTCTTAACAGGGGATAGTACGCAATCATGTGCGCAAATGTTAATCATATTGTGTCCTCTCCCGGACATCGATTGCTGATTCAGGCCAGGGAGAGAGTGGATGCTTTACTGCAATAACCTGTCATTAAAAAAGGTTCAGATGTTCTTGTAATGAATCAATATAGTATAGCCTTCTTAACATTTTGCTACTTCTGCATAGCGGGTGCAAAATTGGGAAGACGGATAATTTTATTGCTGTCCTTACGCGAGGGAAGCGACGTTAATGAGATTCGACTTTAATAATTTCACCTTTCTGGCCTAAGCGATAATTATCACCATCGTACGCTGAGAAAGTTACACCAAAATCCCAAAAAATAATAGTAAAATAACCAGAGGGTGATGGCTTAGGGATATCATATTTTTCTTTAAGCATATCTTTATTTTTTAGCCACCAGTTTATTTTCCCCTTATCTGTCAACGGGAAATGCCTGACTAAGACATAGCTATGATTACCATTGTCATGAACTGCAACAACCTCAACCGGACGAAGTGATAGCCAAAGCCAGTAACCAGATAATATGCAAACAGTTAATGTTAATAAGGCAATTTTTTTTATATTTTACTCTCACTTACGGTCTCCCGTAATTTCTATTGTGGCTTCCAGGTTGGTCATATAGGGCTTCAAACCAAATTAGTTGTAACGCTGTAGTACAAACCAGATACGAAAAAATCGGAACTGATTGAATCTGAATTTTGAAATATCGTCAACATCAAGGCCAAAGTGATCCTGGACTGCACAACGATCTCCTCAGAGGACATAATCAGTATGTCGGAAGATCTCTAAAAGTGAAGGCTTCGTTTTGTCAGGGTTTTTACAAAATCAAAGACACAAAAAATCCCGCATGGCTCGCACCGTACGGACTTTCAGAACTTCGTTGAGAATTCTCTTTATCCTATTTTCGTACAGTTTTATCCACTCAGTTTTTCCTCTCTATCTTGAAATGTAAATCGAATTGATAGTTGTTATCGTTTTCATTATCATTTTTGCTTCTTCAGGGAAACGTAAAGGAATCGGAAGAAGATGAATCATCAGCAAAGAATATTTAAAGCGCTTTCCGGCAAAAAGATGTCTGTCGGATTAGCGGGTCTCGCGTTGGGTTTGATCAGTGTCACGGCAGAGGCGGTTACCGTCACAGACGTGGCGGGGCGTACGGTCACCGTGCCGGATGATGTTCAGCGTGTGGTGCTTGGAGAGGGCCGGTTGTTCTTCGCCCTTTCGCTGCTTGAAGGCCAGAAACCGTTTGATCGAATCGTCGGCTGGCAGGGCGATTTCCGTAAGCTTGACCCACAAACCTACGCCACGTATCGGGCGAAATTCCCGCAAATCGACAACATCCCGCTGATTGGCTCGACCAGTGCTGACACCATCAGCCCGGAAAAAGTGCTGACGCTGAATCCGCAGGTGGCGATTTTCGGTTTGTCGGGTCACGGGCCAGGCAAAGGCAGTGAGCTGGTGAAACAACTGCAAAACGCCGGTGTGCCCGTGGTGTTTGTCGATTTCCGTACTTCTCCGCTCAAAAACACCGTGCCGAGTATGGCACTGCTGGGCAAAGTCCTGAACCGCGAGAAGCAGGCGCAGGACTATATCCGCTTCTATCAGGACAATATCAAGCGCGTCACCGACGTAACTAATGAGATTCCTCAGCAGGATAAACCGAAAGTTTTTATCGAACTGCGCGCCTCGACAGCGGATGAATGTTGCCGCTCAGCCGGTAACGGCAATATGGGTGATTTTATCGATCTGGCGGGCGGCGTGAATATCGCCAGACCGCTGCTGCCGGGGGCGCTCGGTCAGGTGAATCTGGAAAAAGTCATCGCGATGCAGCCGGATGTGTATCTGGTCAGCGGGGGAGCCAGACCGCCGAAAGCGGGCGATCCGCTACCCGCCGGTTTAGTGCTGGGTGCGCAGACTACACCAGAACAGGCGAGCACCAGCCTGAAGCCGCTACTGGGGCGTAAAGGCATCAGCACGCTGAAAGCGGTGGAAGATGGCCGCAGTTTTGGCATCTGGCACAACTATTACAACTCCCCCTATAACGTGCTGGCCGTACAGTTCTTTGCCAAAGCGTTTTATCCGCAGAAGTTTGCCGATCTCGATCTACAGCAAATGCAAAAACAACTCTATAAACAGTTCCTCGCCGTCGAACCGACCGGCACTTACTGGACCGAGTAAAAGGGACTTTGCCCCGGCTGACGGGGCGTTTTACCTCACGGAGAGAAGAGATGGTTAAGATTAAATTTACACCGGCCGTTAAAGCCGGGCTGTTCGCACAACTGATTGCTGCCGCGATGCCGGTGATGGCGGAAGACGCCAGCGAAGTGAAAGAGAATGAAGATCAGATGGTGGTCACTGCCTCCTCGATTGAACAGAATCTTAAAGATGCACCAGCCAGTATCAGCGTAATAACCCGCGACGATCTGCAAAAGAAACCGGTACAAAACCTCAAAGATGTGCTGAAAGATGTTCCCGGCGTACAGATCACCAATGAAAGCGACAACCGTCAGGGCGTCAGCATCCGCGGACTGGGCAGCGGCTATACGCTGATTCTGGTGGATGGCAAACGCGTGAACTCCCGCAACGCCGTATTCCGCCATAACGATTTCGATCTGAGCTGGATCCCTGCGGAATCGATCGAACGTATTGAAGTGGTGCGCGGGCCAATGTCGTCCCTGTACGGCTCCGATGCGCTGGGCGGGGTGGTCAACATCATCACCCGTAAAGTCGGCACGCAATGGCACGGCACCCTGAGCGCCGATACCACCGTTCAGGAACATCGCGATCGTGGCGATAGCGGTAACGGTAACGTCTTTGCCAGCGGCCCGCTGGTTGACGATTTACTGGGCGTGAAAGTTTACGGTGCGCTGGGTAAACGCGAGAAAGATCAGGCCAGTTCCGCCAGCGGCAGTACCGGACAGCCGCGTATCGAAGGCTATACATCGCGTAACGCCAATGTCGAATTTTCCCTGACGCCGGATAAAGATCAGGACATCACCTTCGGTTACGGGATGGACCGTCAGGATCGTGATTCCGACACGCTGGATAAAAACCGCATTGAGCGCGAAAACTACTCGCTCGCCCATAATGGCCGCTGGGGAGGGGCGAATACCGAACTGCGATTCTACGGTGAAAAAATCGAAAACAAAAATGCCCAAACCATCACTTCGAAAAACAACTCTCTCGACGGCAAAGTCGTGATCCCGCTGGGCGATTACGCCCAGTTCCTGACATTCGGCGGCGAATACCGCAACGATAAACTGGAAGACGCGGTAAACATGAAAAACGGCGGCAACACACAGGCGAATCAGTACGCGTTGTTCCTGGAAGATGAGTGGCACATCTTCGAAAACCTGGCACTGACCGGCGGCGTGCGTATGGATGACCACGAAAACTACGGCGTCAACTGGAGTCCGCGTGCTTATCTGGTTTACAACGCCACCGATACAGTCACGATGAAAGGCGGCTGGGCATCCGCGTTCAAAGCACCTTCTCTGCTGCAGCTTAGCCCGGACTGGCAAAGCGCCTCCTGCCGTGGCAGTTGTAATGTTGTGGGTAGTAAGGATCTGAAAGCAGAAACCAGCGAAAGCGTGGAGTTCGGCCTCTATTACGCTGGTCAGGAAGGTCTGCTTGAAGATGTGACCGCCAGCGCGACGGTTTTCCAGAACGACATCGATGACATGATTACGGTTATCCGCACCGCTAACCGCAGTCTGGCGCAGACCTATCAGAACTTTGCCGGATTTGATGCCAGCGGCAATCCGATCTTCCGCTATTACAACGTGAATAAAGCACGTATCCGCGGGCTGGAAACCGAACTCGGTCTGCCGGTCTCCGATACGCTGAACCTTAAACTGAACTACACCTATAACGACGCTCGCGACCGGAGTAACGGCGGCAACAAACCGTTGTCCGAACTGCCGTTCCATACCAGTAATGCGACACTCGAATGGAAACCGCTGGAGGACTGGAGCTTCTATCTTTCCGCAAATTACAAAGGCAAAAGCCGCACCGTGACCGACGGCAACGCTACGCCGGGTGGATATACCGTCTGGAATACCGGCGGGTCGTATAAGGTAAATAAAGCGGTGAAGATCCGGGCCGGCGTTCTGAACCTGACCGATAAAGATCTCAACCGCGACGACTACAGCTATAACGAAGATGGCCGCAGGTACTTTGCGGCTGTGGATTATAGTTTCTAGTGTTAGCCTTTTGGCCGGGATGCTTGAGATCCCGGCTGTTTTAAGACTTCGTGGGATAGTTTGAAGAAACAAAAAAGCCCGCAAGACTTTACCCTTGCGGGCTTTAAGGACTTCGATGATGGTTCTGGTTACCGTCCACCAGTAATTTGGTGGGCTGGTGGAAGTTGAATTCTTGGTTAACTTTATGTTTTTATTTAATTTTTATGAACTCAAATTTGTTTGGTGTACGCTTGCGTCTACCAGTGCAGTATAGTCGTGCAGTTTTATCGCCTGTTCTGGCGATATAGATAAAGGATATAACCTGACTTATCGGCTACCGTCAGCCCTGGCCGGAGCAGGGTTAGCGGAGATATCAATGTATTTCCTTAATCCTGCTCGACGGCTTACGCCGCGAGGATCGGAGAACGGCAATTTAAGCGTGAGAGATTCCGATACTTTTACAGTCCAGGTAGTATCGCCAACAAAGCTGAAGCTTGCGGAGCGGGGCGAAACCTCCAAATCTTCAAAATGACCTGAGGTATAAGCGCCTCCAATAGTCAGTTCTTCTACTATGCCTTGAGAAAGCTCCAATAACAGGATTGTAAGCATTTCTTCAAAGATGACGTCATCCGTCACGAATAAAAGATAACGACGCGCATCGACTTTTATTGCAGCCTCAAGCACTTTTCCGGGAATAATAATCCCTGTTGCGTTGCCGTCAATCAGCACTTCAGACCGGGCCTGGGCGGCATCTGTTGCTTCATTTACTTCCGATAACAATAGTGTCTTAACTTCTTCCATCTCTATTTCCACCAGTTGCCTATTTCCCATGCCGCTATAGCGCCGCCAGCCCAACCTCCGCAGAAAACTCCCGTGCAACGTCAGGTTGAAAGCCATTATCCGGGGCTAGCCAGCGGCCTGCACCTGCCTAAAATGGCGCGCGTTTTTGCCCCAGTTGAGGCGGTTAAAAGCGGAAACTTTGCTGACCCCTTCAGGCCGCGCTATGCCGTTAATCTGCAATTACTTGATGCTGACGGCAATCCGGACGGCAGTACGCCGGTTTATGCTGTCGTGCTGTTACCCGTGCCGATAGCAGGTAATGATTCAGGCATGTTTCAGTTTCCGCCAGAGGGAACGCTGGTTGAGGTGGGTTTTACCAGCGAAAGCACAGACAAGCCGTTTGTGCGCCAGACGATGCCGGGAGGGACCAGCCTGCCGGACGTGAAGCCGGGCGAACAACTGCAGCAGCGCAAGGAAGTATCACAGTGGGTAACGCAGGCGGGAGACCGGGAGCGCCAGACCGCGCCGGTGCTGAGTTTCTGCCAAAGTTCGACAACTGAAAAGAGTGAAAAGAATTTCAGGAATTTTTAGTAATAGTATTTCCAAAAGGAGCTAAGGAAAAAAATAACTTATTGTTATAGCTTAAAATAATTCTTTTTATGTGCATTTAAATGGATCGTATCTCAGATAACATTTTTATAATTCTAATCGTAAAATAAGTATATAAATCAATTTTTTAACATCTTGTCTAATCAGTAGTCGCACTGGAATATAGTGCCAATGGAAATTCTGCGTCAGATTAGATATTCTCAACCTTGGACATTATTTGCTTATAAGGAAAAGTATGGACGCTAAGCAAATTGTTTATGGAATTGTGGATGGTATGTCATCGATTCCTTCGGGCATGTATCAGGGAGTTATAAGAACGTGGCAGGGTAGCGGCCTTGCCGGGAGCGATCTTAAGAACCGGAATCAAAGGGAAACAGAACGATTTATGCAGTTGGTTAAGGCCACTGCAGACAGGCATGAACCAATCCGACAACTGATTACTATTGTGATTTACGATTTTTATGCAAAGCTCGATAATGAGAGTAAGCAAGCTATTGATGGTAAGCTGGGTTATGGTGCTGGCAGGCTGGCAGGCTGGCAGGCTGGCAGGCTGGGGGGAAGGGTAGGTTCACAATTTATTCTGGCCCAGTTTATAGCTAAAAAAATATTAACTCGTATCGTTACTGCTGAGACCTTTAAGCGGTTTGTGAGAGTTGGTTCGTCGCTATCGTTGAACCTTCTCATGATTCAGGGGTTAATCGAAGAGGCTTCACTCGCATCAAGACGGATGCAAAGCAGATTCCCAATGACTTATTCTAAGGTTTCCCGACTGAATTTGGATATGGTCTATTTTCTTGTTGAGAAGCCACTTGACCCCTATCTTATGTACATCAACAGCCATACATTAATGTGTAAAGGTATACAGAATGAACTCTGCAAAATCATTTCTACTAAAATTCGGTAAGTTCATAGGTATACAAACTACTAATGTGGTTGAAGCTTTCTCCACGGGGATCTGCTCCTTTGCAGCATTTTTCTCGTTGTTTATATTTGAAGGCTGGCCATTAAAAATTGTTGGTTTTTTTGGTTTTTTCATACTGGCCTATTTTATCGCTTATCTAATGGATAAGCTAAAAGGGGAAGCATGATTACTGAGTCATATAATCTGTAAATTATGATATTAAACGCTAAAGCCATGACACTAATCGTGGCCTTTTTTATTGCGTACTTTTTCTTATCGTAAACAGCCCCTCTCAGGGATGTGCTTTATGAAGTAATTGCTGGTGACGCTTTAACCAATATGTGATCTGGCTGTGTGGTGAATGCTGGAATGTAAGGTTAAAAAGAAGTAGAGCACCGCAAACTTGAACAGTTGTTTGTGGTAGATAAATCGTTTTCAGATCGTTATGAAGCATGCCAGGCACCTTACTCACACTGGGAAAAGTAGCAAGAGCACAGGCATCCTAACAATTATTGAGCCATTGGTGGCGGATGACTTTCGCTGTCGCCAATTTGCCGCCACAGAAAAAGAAAAAGGGTTGCGCTGAAACGTAACCTTTTAATTTGTTTGGGCTGGCGGAATCTGAACCAAGCTCGCAAGGTTATGTATTTAATTGTTTTTATCTAATTCAACTTTGTTCTGTGTACCTAAGCGTGTACCAATTATTGGATCTCATACCCCGGAACGGCTTTACTGGGGTAACCTACGGTCAGTGTATAATCTAAATAAAATGATTTTAGGAAAAAGTGTTCACACTGTTCACTATTGTTTTTTGTTTATTAAATTGAATTGATTAGACAGTGAAGTGTTTAAGGCTGGATGTACACTGGTGTGCACTAGGGGTGATCACTCTGTACAAATTTATAAAAAAACCGGCATAAGCCGGTTGATGTAGGGTGAGTGCTCGCTTCTAATGACAACTTGGGCATGTTTAAGGCTGACGGTCCGTCAACATGATGGAGTAATGAATATGCTGCGGTAGTTCAATTGATACTGGCTTGTTGAGTGTCAACGGAACTGTCTGCTGTGCAAAATGTATTGTTTTGACACTATCTCCTACCAAGCGGGCATTTTCATATCGCTCATGATCATAGTAATTTACCTCACCACTAATCTCGGCAGTTCTGTTTATTGTGCCAGGGGACAAATTGATATACATCGTCACTGCTGTAAATTTCCTTTCCAGCTCGGAGCTGAATTTTTTCCCAGGCAATGGACGGAGCGCATACAGTACAAAGTTGCGAGTATTTTCTTGTTTGAGAAAGTTATCTGCAGCTACGGTTGCACCATTTTGTCCTGACACTGATGATTGCATTTCCGTCTTCAGGTAAAGCGTTCTGTTTTCTGAAGGTACAGAACTGCATCCCAGCAGCGACAGACATAAAACAGCGATTCCTGTGATTTTTTTCAACTCAAATTTCCTTTTTCAAAACCAAATTTTATTTCCTCTCGGTCAGTATCGGCATGCATACGAAATAGTTTAATTACTAATCACCGAAGTACATTAAAAATAAAGTTATGTATGCTCCTTGCTCTAAGCTGAGCTTTGTCGTCATACGTAATTGCATCTTTTATTTAGAATCTAATGTAAAAAACCGGCCTAAGCCGGTTGGGGTTTGTATAATCTACTGACTGCAAGCAGGCAGCCAATCTGCCTCGCAGTCCTCATGCAACGTTAAGTTAGTTTGTATGCCGTTATTCGTACGGCGCTTAAGCAGCACGCGCTCATATTCTTTTAGGGTCTGCGGCACCGCCTGCCCGAAAGCCGTCAGGCTGAGCGGGTGCTGATGCCCCCGCGATTCCATAAATGACAGATACGCATGATAGAGATAGCACTTAGGGTTAATCGGGCGAATGTTGGCGTTACCGATAAACAGTCCGTTCGGCGTGCTCAGCGGCATCAGGTAGCCGCAGAAATCGACCAGCGGATCGGCCTGTCGCTTAATCTCCAGCGCTTCGCCGGATGATTGTTGCGCTTGCAACAGCTCGCGCGCTTCGTCAGGTGAAGCAAAGCGCTGCATCAGGTGACGAACGATGACGGCCAGCTCGGTGCTGATTTTGTCCAGCAACTGCGGGTCACGCTCTTTTGCCGGTATTACTTCCGGGAACGTCAGGATAACCCGGCGGCGTGACACGCCGCCGCTGCGATCGCTGAAGCGCATTGGGTTGTTGTTTACTGCCAGAATCACCGCCGGGATGAGTGTGGAGTAGGCATCGCGATATTTCGGGCCGATTGCCACCGCATCGCCGCCGGTTATCGCCTTGATGCCCGCGCCATCGCCGCTCCATTTCTCCTGGTCAGGCAGGATAATGAGCGAGAAACCCACCACGCTAGCGCGCTCGCGCGAGGATTCCAGCGTGTCGATGGTGGCGGAGGTAGTATTGTCTTTTCCAGCAAGCAGAGTGGCAATCGAGGCCATGACGCTTTTACCGCTGCCGCCGGGGCCGGTCACCTCAAGAAACATCTGCCAGTCGTAGCGGTTTGCCAGCACCATAAATAACGCCGCGAGGATGCGCTCCTGCTTGTCGTTATTATGCCCGGCGGCCCGCGTTAACCAGCGCCAGAAGGCCGGGGCGTGGTCTGCGAGGTTTTCACCCGGACGCGGGGCGGTGTAGTCCACGCTGTTAACGGTGCGCAGCCAGTGTTCGCGGCGGTGCGGGCTGAAGGTGCCTGTCGTGGTGTCATATACGCCATTACGGAAACCAATCAGGCGGCGGGACGGTTCACCCATCTGCGGCACCATCAGCTTGAGCGTATCCAGCACGCTGCCGATAACGGCTGCCGAGAACGGGGCGCGCACCTTCTGAAACAGTGCGGCGATTTCCCGGCGCAGCGTCTTCGCCTCCATCACTTGCCATGCGCCGTTCTCATAGCGGCAGATTTCCTCCCCGACCGGCGGCACGGCCAGCGCCTCACCGTAATGGGCGACCAGCAACTCGGCTTTCTGGCTGGCGCTCATGGCCTTCAGGTCGGCCTCGCTGACGGATTCAAACGGGCTGAGTGGCTGCGACTGCGTTGCGATATCGCCCAGTGCCTGTTACACAGCCAGAGTCCGCACCCGTGCTAATTATCAAAACGGAAGCGGTCTTTACCTTTACATGCTAGGTAGGCCGTGTCGCCCCGTTATGCACGCTGAAGGTGAGAGGGGGGAGAAACTGCAGCCAGAATCTTTTGAGGCTTAGCTCTAAGGATTTCGTTATTGGTGAGGGGGCGTGTAATCCGCGCCATGACTGGTTTCCATCCATAATGGGTACACGTTTTTGGCCCCCATTATAGCGTGTACCTAAACGTGTACCAATTATCACTGGATTCAGGCGGATCGTCTCGAAAGGTTACAAACACAAAAAAGCCCGCAAGGCTTTCACCTTGCGGGCTCTCAGGACTTCGATGATGGTTCTGGTAACCATCAACCAAGAATTTTGGTGGAGCTGGCGGGAGTTGAACCCGCGTCCGAAATTACTACACCGTCGGCACTACATGCTTAGTCAGTTTTTACATTCGCCGGTTAGCTGCGAACAGACACGCCACTAACAGACTAGCCTGATTGGATTTAACGCTTCAACCCCAGGCAAGGTATTCACGCGATCTCTTTTGGGTTTGACTTCTCTTGATCCCCGTCTTAAGAGCGGAAGCTAGGGAGAGAAGGCTCTAAGCAGGTTATTAAGCTGCTAGTGCGTAGTTTTCGTCGTTTGCGACTATTTTTTTGCGGCTTTTTACGAGGCAAACCGCCCCTCGGCATGCTCCTAAGGCTTCACAATCCCGTCGAGTCCAGAATCAGCCCCAGAACTTCAAATACTAGCAACAAAACAAATGAAAATCCAGTGCTTAACGCTTTGAATTCTTCATGATACGTGCTTTGTCTAACTGCCATTCGCGGTCTTTGATGTCGTCGCGCTTGTCGTGCTCTTTCTTACCGCGTGCAACACCAATCTTCAGTTTGCACCAGGCGTTCTTCCAGTACAGCGACAGCGCCACGATGGTGTAACCTTCGCGGTTGACGCGGCCATACAGGGAATCGAGTTCACGTTGCTTCAACAGCAGCTTACGGCTGCGCGTCGGGTCACAGACCACATGGCTGGAGGCAACGGCTAAGGGTTGAAAGGTTGAACCGAACAGAAAGGCTTCGCCATCGCGCAGCAGAATATAGCTGTCGCTGATGTTGGCTTTACCGGCACGAAGTGACTTAACTTCCCATCCTTGTAACGACAATCCCGCTTCATACTCCTCTTCAATGAAGTACTCGTGGCGGGCGCGTTTGTTCATGGCAACAGTGGCAGAACCGGGTTTGTGTGCTTTTTTCTTTGTCATAGTGCGGCGTATTTTACATCACTTAGTCGGTTATCGCATCCCCAGTCCAGCGGGGCGGCAGGAAACGGGATATTCTAGCACACCCTCACTCGGGGACATTTTTGTTTAATCGCTGAAAATGCTATTATTCAGCGGTTTTGTGATGAACAGGAACCATTATGGCTCAGATTAGTCGTTCGGCGCTGGTCCCGTTTAGTGCCGGGCAGATGTACAAACTTGTAAATGATGTGGATGCCTATCCGCAATTCCTGCCGGGTTGTACCGGAAGCCGCGTGCTGGATGCGTCTGATAATCAGATGACGGCGTCCGTGGATGTGTCGAAAGCGGGCATCAGCAAAACGTTTACTACCCGCAATACCCTGACAGATAACCAGAGCATCCATATGCAACTGGTTGATGGGCCGTTCCGCAAGCTGACTGGCGGCTGGACGTTCGTCTCGCTGGGTGATGACGCCTGCAAGGTTGAGTTAAGCCTGGAGTTCGAATTTACCAACATGCTGGTCGAAATGGCCTTTGGACGTATCTTTAAAGAGCTGGCCAACAGCATGGTGCAGGCCTTCACCCAGCGGGCCAAAGAGGTTTATCGTGCCTGATATCTCCGTCGAGGTGGTCTATGCCTTGCCTGAAAAGCAGTACCAGCTTTACGTGAAAGTGGAGCAGGGCAGCACGGTAGAGCAGGCCATCCTGAAATCAGGGTTACTTGAACTGCGTCGGGAGATTGATCTCGCCAGCAATAAAGTCGGTATTTATAGCCGGCCCGTGAAGCTGGAGGATGTGGTGAATGAGGGTGATCGTATCGAAGTCTATCGTCCGCTGATTGCCGATCCGAAAGAGTTACGCAGGCAGCGTGCAGAGCGAGCGGCAGAAAGCAAAAAATAAGCCGTTATCCCGTCAGACTCAGCGGATAACAGGCATAAAAAAAGGCGCTCAGTGCGCCTTTTTTACTGTCTGACTTTCAACGGTCTTTCGTTCGTTCAATCAGTCGCTGTTCGGTGACAGATTCTGCTTGTTGTCGATGTTAGTCAGAACACCGTTGCCATCGAAGTTCAGCGTCAGCGTCTGCTGCTTCACGCGCTCATGGCCCGGCTCCTGACGGAAAACGTAATACCAGACATTGCTGCCAAACGGGTCTTTCATCATCGGCGTACCGAGGGTGTAAGCCACCTGCTGCTGTGTCATACCGGTATGGATCTTGGCCACATCGTTGGCAACCAGATAGTTACCCTGGTTGATATCAGGACGATAGACCACGCGCTCTAAGGTGGAACATCCGGCGGTCATCATCAACATTACTACTGCCGCGGCAGTCAGCGTTTTACAGCGCATCTATACATTCCTTTTCCGGGGCCAAACGCCTTTTACAGGCGGCTTTCTTGCCATCAAAATCTGAACTCTGCCTGCGGCAGGCTTTATTACTCTGGCGACATAAGTGCCGATGATAATAAACCTTTTCGCTGTTGGAAACCTCTACAGAGCAAGCATATGACCACGGGGGGTTAAAAAAGTGCGCTGCTATGCGGCTAAAAGTTCTTTTGCGTTGGCAAGGGTGTTGCGTGTGACCTCGCTGCCGCCCAGCAGTCGCGCCAGTTCCTGCAGACGCGCCCGCTTGTCCAGCGGCTGCATATGAGTTTCGGTCATTGCGCCATCAGTCTCTTTGCTGACATAAAAATGCTGATGACCACAACCAGCCACCTGCGGCAGGTGAGTCACGCACATCACCTGAGTCGATTCACCCAGCTGACGCAGCAGTTTGCCGACGACGGCAGCAGTCGGGCCGCTGATCCCGACATCCACTTCATCGAAAATCATCGCCGGTGTTTCCATTTTCTTCGCGGTAATCACCTGAATCGCCAGCGCGATACGTGACAGTTCACCGCCCGAAGCAACTTTGCCCAGCGGCTGCAATGGCTGGCCTGGGTTGGTCGTTACCTGAAAATCGACGCGGCTCGCGCCATCTGCCGTCAGCTGATCCGGATTAAAGGTCAGCGCGATTTTAAACTGGCCATGCGGCATTGAGAGCAGATGCATACTCTGGGTAATCAGCTGCTGCAATTCATCGGCATAGTGGCTGCGCTGCTGATGCAGCTGCTCTGCGCTTTGCAGCGCGGCCTGATAGTGTTCACCCACCAGTGACTGCAGGCTCTCCTGATCGCTCTCATGCTGTGACAGCAGCTCCGCTTCCGCCAGCAACTGCTGATGCAGTTCGGGCAGTGCTTCTGGTGTGACGTGATGCTTACGCGCCAGAGCGATCTGGCGTGAAATACGCTGTTCCAGTTCATACAGGCGGTTAGGGTCCAGATCCATGCTATCGCAGTAGTGGCGCAGCTCGTCGCTGGCTTCGGTCAGCTGAATCGCCGCCTCTTCCAGCAGATTGTGAACGCCGTTCAGCTTCTCATCCAGAGAAGTGAGTTCTGAGATCATTTCACGCGCGCGGTAGAGCAGGCTGTTGAGATTATTGTCATCGCTGTCGGCTAACAGTTGCAGCGCCTGCTGACTGGTCGACAGCAGCTGTCCGCTGTTGGCCAGACGCTTGTACTCTTCGTCGATCTGCTCATATTCACCCTGTTGCGGCGCGAAGTCGTTCAGCTCTTTCAGCTGATACTGCAACAGCTCGCGACGTGATTCGCGCTCCTGCGCCTGCTGCTGATGCAGCGCCAGGGTGCGGCAGCTCTGATGCCAGGTCTGATAGCTGGCGCGCATTTGCTGCAGCAGATCGTCATGATCGGCATAGGCATCCAGCAGATGTTTCTGGTGGTCGGGTTTGAGCAGAAGCTGATGGGCATGCTGCCCGTGGATCTGAATCAGCAACTGGCCGAGATCGCGCAGCTGAGAGAGCGGCACCGCTGTGCCATTGATAAAGCCGCGCGAACGTCCGTCAGCGCTGATCACCCGGCGCAGCAGACACTCGTTGCCCTCATCAAGATGATTATCGGTCAGCCAGCGCTGGGCAGAAGGGGAAGACTTTAGCTGGAAGCGGGCGCAGAGGTCAGCCCGGCTGGCACCCTGACGCACCATGTCGGCATCAGCACGACCGCCCAGACATAATCCCAGCGCATCAATTGCGATAGACTTGCCGGCACCGGTCTCACCAGTGATTGCTGTCATGCCGCGTTGGAAATCAATGTCGAGCTCACGAACGATAGCGAAATTACTGATGATCAGTTGGGCCAGCATAGGTTCACCTGTATGAATAAACACATATGGTTTTTCATACAGTATAAACTGGTTTTTTATCCAGTAAAGAGGCGAGGCGGGTTTTCAGAATAATTTTTTTGACCAGCCCAGTTTTGAACTCAGCGTGTTGAAATAGCTGTAGTTTTTAGGATGGATCAAATCCAGATGACCGGCACTGCGTCGAATGAGTACATCCTCGCCTTCCTGGATGGGCAGCGCAATCTGGCTATCACAGCTGATTTCCAGGTCGCTGCGACGTGAAGAAAAGCGCAGACGGATGGTACTGCTGCTGTTGATCACCAGTGGCCGCGCCGACAGCGTATGCGGGAACATGGGCACCAGCACGATTGCTTCGAGTGACGGCGTCAGAATCGGGCCACCCGCAGAGAGTGAATAGGCGGTCGAGCCGGTGGGCGTCGAGATAATCAGCCCATCAGAGCGCTGGGAAAAGGCAAACACTTCATCGATGTAGACTTCAAATTCGATCATGTGCGCGACTTTGCCGGGATGCAGCACTACTTCGTTGATAGCAGAGCCAATACGCGGCGAGCAGTCAGATTTACACACCTGCGCCTCCAGCAGAAAGCGGCTCTCGACGAAATAGTTGCCCTGCAGCACCTCATCCAGCTGTTGCTGCGCATTATCCGGATCTAGGTCGGTGAGAAAACCGAGATTGCCACGGTTAATCCCAATCACTTTAATGTCGTAGCGCGCCAGCACCCGCGCTGCGCCCAGCATATTGCCGTCACCGCCCACCACGACAGCTAAATCAGCCTGCTGACCAATCTCCGCCAGCGTGCCTGTCTGTACGTCGTGAAGCGACAGCTCCTGCGCAATTTGCTTCTCAACGATCACTTGATAACCTTTGGCTGTCAGCCAGCGCCAGAGCATCTCATGCGTGGTTAACGCGGTGGGATGGCGCGGATGACCCACAATACCAATGCAGTTAAAGTGTTTGTTCATCTGGTCGGTGTTCCTTATAAGCCAAAACGGTAAGGCAATGTGATAGGTTCCCTTGAATCCGTCATACCAATCCCCATAATAAGCCAACCAGCGAAATGAATGTGCAAAACGCGGAGAAATTCATGAGTAGTAAAGAACAGAACACCCCAAACGAGCAAGTCTCAGACGAAATTCAGCAGGATCAGCAGCAACCTCAGGAAGCGGAGACAGCGGCAGAGGTGGATCCGCGCGATGAGCGTATCGCTCAGCTCGAAGCTGACCTAGCGCAGTCGCAGACCGGTGTGCGCGATGCACAGCTGCGTGCGCAGGCAGAGATTGAGAACATTCGTCGTCGTGCCGAGATGGACGTTGAGAAGGCGCACAAATTTGCGCTGGAGAAGTTTGCCAACGAACTGCTGCCGGTGATCGATAGCCTGGAACGTGCGCTGGAAGTGGCAAACAAAGAAGATCCACAGCTGGCATCGATGATCGAAGGGATTGAACTGACCCTGAAAGGCCTGCTGGGTGCCGTGCGTAAATTCGGTGTTGAAGTGGTCGGCGAAACCGGCGTGCCATTTAACCCGGAAGTGCATCAGGCGATGTCGATGATGGAGTCTGAAGAGTTTGAACCTAACCATGTCATGCTGGTGATGCAGCGTGGCTATACGCTTAATGGTCGCCTGCTGCGCCCGGCGATGGTTGCGGTTTCTAAAGCGAAAAGCTGATTCAACGCCTGAATCCCATTACACGGCCGCGCACTGACGCGGCCGTGTGCTTTCTGGCGTCAAGCCGGTAAGACCGGCGTCCAGTCCACCGGCTTTTTACCGGCAGCGCTCAGCAGTTCATTGGTCGTTGAAAAGTGTTTACAACCGAAAAAGCCTCGGTGCGCGGAGAGCGGCGAGGGATGCGGCGCCTGCAACACATGATGGCGCTGCCGATCGATAATGTTGCCTTTCTTCTGCGCATGTGAACCCCACAGCAGAAAAATCACCCCCTCACAGTGCTGGTTAATCGCCGCAATCACGTTATCCGTAAAGGTCTCCCAGCCGAATCGCGCATGGGAATGGGCTTTGCCTGCTTCAACCGTCAATACCGTATTCAGCAGCATCACACCCTGTTTCGCCCAGCTTTCAAGAAAACCGTGGTCAGGCTTCTGAAAACCGGGAATATCCTGCACCAGCTCTTTGTAGATATTCTGCAGTGAGGGCGGCACCTGAACGCCAGGCAGCACTGAGAAGGCCAGTCCGTGCGCCTGATTCGGCCCGTGATAGGGATCCTGACCCAGGATTACAACGTTAACGTCCCCCAGCTCCGTCAGGCGAAAAGCGTTGAACACATCTTTCTGCGGCGGATAGACCGTGACCCCCTCAGCGCGCCGATCGGCGACCTGCTTCAGCGTCTCAATAAAATAGGGTTTCTCTTTCTCTTCAGCCAGCACGTCGTGCCAGGTCAGCTTTTCAGCCATGTTAAACTCCCTTAACGTTAGTGCCTTAAGCTTAGCTGTTCCAGCCGCCGACCTGAAGGCAAAAATAATTTGAATAATACAAATTATTTTTAAAGTGCAGGGATTTTGAGATCAACGGCTTAGCGGAAAAGCCGCCAGAACGTCCGATTAATATTGATACAGGTCAAAGATGGTCGTAATGAAGGGTGGTATACCGGGGGCCTCAAATTTGATTTATTCACGTATCATCCGGGAGACGCAATCATGATTACTGGTATCCAGATCACTCAATCAAACAATTCACAACTACTGAACTCCTTCTGGCTGCTGGACGAAGAGAAAGCCGAAGCGCGTTGTCTGTGTGCAAAAGCGGGCTACGAAGAAGATCAGGTTGTCGCTATCAGCGAACTGGGCGAGTTCGCTTACCGTGAAGTGCCGGTTGAAATCAAACCGCAGGTGCGTGTTGAAGGCGGACAGCATCTGAACGTCAATGTTCTGCGTCGCGAAACGCTGGAAGATGCGGTTAAACATCCTGAAAACTATCCGCAGCTGACCATTCGTGTTTCTGGCTATGCTGTGCGTTTTAACTCACTGACGCCTGAGCAGCAGCGTGACGTGATTACCCGTACCTTTACTGAAAGTCTTTGATCAGCCCTGAGTTAGCAGGTGAAGAAAATAAGCGCAAAGCGCACACAGCAATTTTTATCAATAGTATGAATGAGATAAAAAGGTAATAGCTTGGCTTCGACAGGCCAGTGTCGCGAAGAAAGCGCTCTGGCAGTAAAAATATTGTGAAAGGGCTGTTACTGATTATCAGATAAAAAAAATCGCCTCTTGTGAGGCGATTTTTTTAACCCTGTGATGATTTATTCCGCATTCTCGTTAGCTGGCGTACTGCCGCTTGCCTTACGGCGTTTGCCGACATTTTTGGCGTCACGATGGCGTTTTTTCACGCGTGGTTTTTCAGTTTCGCTGGCTTTCTGCTCGGCACGCTTCGCCAGAACCTTTTTCGACGGTTTACCCGTGGTTTTGGCACTTGGCGCACGCGTCTCAGGACGCAGCTCATCAATCACACGCGCTTTGATCGGCTCGTTCACATAGCGGGTGATTTTGCCCAGCAACACGAAATCGTGCGCTTCAACCAGTGAGATAGCGATACCTTTACGGCCCGCACGACCGGTACGACCGATGCGGTGCAGATAGGTATCAGCGGTGCGCGTCATATCATAGTTGAAGACGTGACTGACATCCTCAACATCGATGCCGCGCGCGGCGATATCTGTCGCAACCAGAACGTTAACACGGCCTTCACTCAGACGCTTAATCGCTTCGTTACGCTTGGCCTGCACCATTTCGCCTTCAAGGTAGCTGCTACGAATCCCCGCTTCGTGCAACCAGCTTACCAGCTCATGCAGACGTTCACGCTTACGCACGAACACGATGCTGCGCGTCACATCCGGCTGTTTCAGCAGATGGATCAGTAATTTGGTCTTGTGCTGCAGATCATCAGCGCGGTAGTACCACTGCTGGATCTTTTTGCGCTCACGACGACTTGGATCCGCTTCCAGCTCAACCGGATCGTTCAGCAGACGCTCGGCGAAGTCACGGATGTTGTCACCTTCCAGCGTGGCGGAGAACAGCAGAGTTTGCTTGCGCCAGCGCGTTTCAGCCGCGATGGTTTCGATATCCTGGGCAAAGCCCATATCAAGCATACGGTCCGCTTCATCCAGCACCAGGGTTTCTACTGCGCGGCAGTCAAAGTTCTCTTCTTTGATGTACTGCAGCAGACGGCCGGTGGTCGCGACCACGATGTCCTGGTTTTCGCTGAACACTTCGGCATGGTTCATGTAAGCCACGCCGCCGGTGATGGTGGCGATGTCCAGATGGGTATGTTTCGCCAGCTCACGCGCATGGTCGGCAACCTGCATCGCCAGTTCGCGGGTTGGAGTTACAATCAGGATGCGGGGTGGCCCGGATTTCTTGCGCGGAAAATCAAGCAGGTGCTGCAACGCCGGTAACAGATACGCGGCGGTTTTCCCGGTCCCTGTAGGTGCCGAACCCAGAACGTCACGGCCCTCCAGCGCGGGCGGAATTGCAGCGGCCTGGATCACTGTTGGGCGCGTAAAGCCTTTTTCCTGCAACGCTTGTAGCAGGCTTTCGTCGAGTTCGAGTTCGGAAAATGTGGTTACTGTCATGGTCTACCTCAGTTTGGGGCGCTGATTATAGACAGATCAGACTGAATCTTCATCTGTTAATCCGTTTCGGCTGCGCCTGGGGTTGTCTGCCGCGTGAATTCCCTCTGTCGTCACGTTACACTCATGCGCTGCAGTACGGCAGGAAAAAAACGATGGTAGTGACGAATGATGCAGGATAAGCCGCGTGAACGGCCACAGTTAAACAAGAACGGATTTACCTTTAAACAATTTTTTGTCGCGCACGATCGCTGTGCGATGAAAGTGGGTACCGATGCCATCCTGCTCGGAGCCTGGGCGCCAGTTGCCGGGGTAAGACGCGTTCTGGACATTGGCAGCGGCAGCGGGCTGATCGCGCTAATGCTGGCACAGCGCACGCCATCGCCGGTCCGAATCGATGCGGTTGAGTTAGAACCGGAAGCCGCAGGGCAGGTGCAGGAAAACGCGCAGCAGTCGCCGTGGCCTGAACGTATTCAGGTTCATCAGCAGGATATCGCCGACTGGGCTGAGCAGTGCGATAAACGCTACTCGCTGATCGTCAGCAATCCCCCTTATTTTGCGCCAGGCGTGGCCTGTTCTACCGCCGCCCGGGACAGCGCACGCGCAACGACCTCGCTCGATCATCAGACGCTGTTACGCAGTGCCGCGTTACTGATTGAAGAAGAGGGGATGTTCTGTGTGGTGCTGCCTACCGCCACCGGTCAGGAATTTATCGAGCTGGCACAGGCGGATGGCTGGCATCTGCGTTTCCGGCTGGACGTGGCGGAATATGCCCATCGTCCGCCGCACCGTGTTGTGCTGGGCCTGTCGCCGAAGGCCGGTGAGACGCTGCTGGAGCGTCTGGCTATCCGCGCTCCAGACACCCGCTATTCCGATGAGTGGTGCAGCCTGACGCGGGAGTTTTATCTCTTTATGTAGCCTGGCGGCGTCAGAATGGTCGGCAGCGCCTCTGGCAGTAAATCCGGATAGTCGCGGATATAGTGCAGACCGCGGCTTTCTTTCCGCTCCAGCGCACAGCGCACCATCAGGTCAGCGACCTGCACCAGATTCCGTAGCTCCAGCAGATTATTAGAGAGGCGGAAATGGTGATAATACTCATCGATCTCCTGCTGAAGCAGGTTGATGCGGCGCAACGCCCGTTCAAGCCGCCGGGTGGTGCGCACGATTCCCATGTAATCCCACATGAATAACCGCAGCTCGTGCCAGTTATGCTGGATCACCACACGCTCATCGGCGTCATCGACCTGACTTTCATCCCATGCAGGCAACGCAGTGACGGCTTCGATGGCGGGCAGGGTGCGGATCAGCTCTTCTGCGGCGGACCAGCCATAGACCAGACACTCCAGCAGCGAATTGGATGCCATGCGGTTAGCGCCGTGCAGGCCGGTGTAACTCACCTCACCAATGGCGTAGAGGCCACTGACGTCTGTCTGTCCATGCTGATCCACCACCACGCCGCCACAGGTGTAATGCGCGGCGGGCACAATTGGGATCGGCTCTTTGGTGAGGTCAAAGCCAAAGGTCAGCAACTTCTCATAGATCATCGGGAAGTGCGCGCGAACAAAGCCTTCAGGCTGGTGGCTGATATCCAGATACATACAGTCGACGCCCAGGCGCTTCATTTCATGATCGATGGCCCGGGCGACGATATCACGCGGAGCCAGTTCGGCTCGCTCATCAAAATCGGGCATGAAGCGGCTGCCATCGGGACGCAACAGCCAGGCACCTTCTCCACGTAACGCTTCGGTTAACAGGAAATTCTGCGCCTGCGGATGGAACAGGCAGGTCGGATGGAACTGGTTGAATTCCAGATTGGCGACCCGGCAGCCTGCGCGCCAGGCCATTGCGATACCATCACCGGAGGCGATGTCGGGGTTGGTGGTATATTGATAGACTTTAGCGGCACCGCCCGTTGCGACCACTACGGCTCGCGCCCGACAGGTTTCAACCTGCTCGCGATTACGGTTCCAGATCCATGCACCGACCACCCGGCGTGGGCCAGGCAGGCCGATTTTATCTGAAAGAATCAGATCGACCGCGTTGGTGCGCTCCAGAATACGGATGTTGGGATGGCTCAACGCCTGGCTCACCAGCGTAGTTTCAACCGCGTGCCCAGTCGCGTCTGCGCTGTGCAGGATACGGCGATGACTGTGACCGCCTTCGCGGGTCAGGTGATAGCGCATATCGCCAGCTGCCTGTGGATCGAGATCAAAGGCGACGCCATTGTCGATCAGCCACTGCACGCAATGTCGGGCATTGCTGGCAATGAATGAGACCGCTTCACGGTCGCATAATCCTGCGCCAGCAATCAGCGTATCTTCGATGTGCGACTCGATGCTGTCCGTCTCATCAAACACCGCCGCAATACCGCCCTGCGCATACAGCGTTGAACCCTCATTGACCTGCGCTTTACTGAGAACGGTCACCTGATACTGTTTTGCCAGCCGTAACGCCAGCGACAGGCCGGCGGCGCCGCTGCCAACAATTAATACATCACACTCATAATCCGGGGTCACATTCATCATAATGTTTAATTTACTAAACAAGAATGCGTCTGAGCATAAGCGCAATGGGGGTTGCTGTGAAGTATTTTAAACATCAGTCGCCGCTATTCGTCAGGTGATTTCTCAAAGTTACCTATAATCAGTGAGTTAAAATCGGGTCTCATCAGACAGGGTTTTTTATAGCAAACTTATTAAACCTAAAGGATTTAATGATGAAAAAGCTGTTGTCATAGGTTACTCTGCCTGCGATTTACGCTCCTTACACTGAACGAAAACGAACAACCTGTGTAATGTCCACTGGAGCGGTAAATATCAGGGCGAGAAGTGAACTTCGCACCACATCACAACTCTAAGCGCATGCTTGCTCAGAACATGAGATGTGCTGGCAGTTACTTTTGCATATGAAAAATTTGGGGAGACATTACCTCGGATGAGCGAGCAGTTAACGGATCAGGTCCTTGTCGAGCGGGTACAGAAGGGAGATCAAAAAGCGTTCAACTTACTGGTGATTCGTTACCAGCATAAAGTGGCGAGTTTGGTTTCACGCTATGTCCCCTCGGGCGACGTGCCTGATGTAGTACAGGAATCGTTTATTAAAGCGTATCGCGCACTGGACTCTTTCCGGGGCGATAGCGCGTTTTATACCTGGCTGTACCGCATTGCGGTAAACACAGCGAAAAATTACCTGGTTGCTCAGGGGCGCCGTCCGCCATCCAGCGATGTGGATGCGATTGACGCAGAAAATTTCGAAAGTGCGGGTGCATTAAAAGAAATTTCGAACCCTGAGAACTTAATGTTGTCTGACGAATTGAAACAAATTGTCTTTCGTACCATCGAGGCGCTACCCGAGGACTTGCGTATGGCAATCACCCTCAGGGAACTGGACGGTCTGAGTTATGAAGAGATCGCCGTCATTATGGATTGCCCGGTAGGCACTGTTCGATCACGTATCTTTCGTGCGCGAGAGGCCATTGATAACAAAGTTCAACCGCTTATCCAACGTTAGTGATAACGGCTACTGGAAGGGTACATAGGCATGCAGAAAGAAAAACTTTCCGCTTTAATGGATGGTGAGACCTTAGATAACGAGCTGTTTTCCACCTTGTCTAAGGACGCAGTATTGCAGAAAAGCTGGGCGAGCTATCATCTCATCCGCGACACCATGCGTGGTGATGTAGGCGATGTCCTGCATTTTGATATCTCTGCGCGCGTCGCTGCTGCCATCGAAAAAGAACCGCTGCGTACGGTCACCACGCTGATCCCTGAAGCTCAGCCAGAACCTTCCCGCTGGGAAAAAATGCCGTTCTGGAAAAAAGCGCGCCCGTGGGCTGCGCAACTGACTCAGGTTGGTGTAGCTGCCTGTGTTTCACTGGCAGTGATCGTGGGCGTTCAGCACTACAATCAGCCTGCGGGCAGCGCCACGCAGACTTCTGATTCGCCGGTGTTCAATACCATGCCGATGATGGGCAAAGCCTCACCAGTGAGCCTGGGCGTGCCGTCTGATGCCTTTGACACTAACAGCTCCAATCAGCAGGTTCAGGATCAGCGTCGTCGCGTGAATGCCATGCTGCAGGACTATGAACTGCAACGTCGCCTGCACGCTGACCAGCTGCAGTTCGAAACCGACGCGCCTAAACAGGCACAGGTTGATGTTCCCGGTAACCAGTCATTAGGACAGCAACAGCAGTAATGAAGCCGCTTTGGTATGCTGTTAGCCTGCTGACAGGCAGCCTGTTGTGGTCATCTGCCGCCCCGGCGCAAACCAGTGCGTCCGGGGCGCTATTGCAGCAGATGGAGCAGGCAAGTCAGAACCTCAACTACGAATTCGCCTATATCAACGTCTCGCGCATCGGCATTGAATCGCTGCGTTATCGTCACGCTGTGATTGATAACCGGATATTCGCGCAGTTGTTGCAGATGGACGGGCCGCGTCGGGAAGTGATCCAACGCGACAACGATATCAGCTACTTCGAACCCGGCCTGGATCCTTTCTCGCTCCCCGGCAATCACATTATTGATGCCTTGCCATCGGTAATTTTTGCTGACTTCACTAAGCTCGCCACAGCCTACGATTTTATTACCGTTGGCCGCTCGCGCATTGCCGATCAGATGTGTGATGTGTTGCGCATCGTTTCACGCGATGGCACCCGTTACAGCTATGTGGTCTGGCTGGATGTGGACACCAAGCTGCCGCTGCGCATCGACCTGCTCGATCGTGACGGCGAAACGCTGGAGCAGTTCCGCGTCATCAGCTTTGCGGTGGATGAAGGGGTGCGTAACCTGATGCAGGGGCTGGAGAAAGCCAATTTGCCGCCGTCGCTCTCCGTGCCGAAAGGCGATCCGGTTACGCTCACCTGGCAGCCTGGCTGGATACCTGCCGGGATGTCACTGGTGTCGCAGAACCGTCGCACGCTGCCGGGGCTGGACAAAAATATGGAGTCGAAGCTCTACAGCGATGGTCTGTTTAGTTTCGCGATCAACGTGACGCCAGCCGATAAAACCAGCACAACGCAGACATTGCGCACTGGACGTCGTACGGTTCAGACCGTTGTGCGCAATAATAACGAAATTGCGGTGATCGGCGAGTTACCGCCGGCAACCGCAAAACGTATTGCGGATAGCATCGACCTGGGGTCACAAAAATGATGAGAGAATGGGCCACCGTGGTGGCATGGCAGGATGGCATCGCTACGCTTCACACCGAAGCAAAAACCTCCTGCAACAGCTGCCAGGCGCGAAAAGGCTGTGGCAGCCATATGCTGAATAAACTCGGTCCGAAGAATGCCCACGTGATGCAAATCGCCAGCAGCAAGCCGCTGCAGCCGGGACAGCGCATCGAGTTAGGCATCAAAGAGAGCAGCCTGCTCGGTTCGGCACTGCTGGTCTACATGACGCCGCTGTTTGGCCTGTTCGTGGTGGCTGGCCTGTTTCAGTCGCTGTTCAATAGCGATCTGGCTGCGGCCTGCGGTGCGCTGCTGGGTGGCATCGGCGGTTTTATTGTCGCTAAAGGCGTTTCAATGAAATTCGGCGATCGTGAAGCTTTTCAGCCCGTCATTCTGAGCATTGCTTTGCCCCCTGATGCGCTGCGTGTTGAAAGCGAAGCGTAACGTACGTCCAGGCCGCGCATCCCGCGGCCTTTGTCCATTCTGCCTTGCGCAGATATCTGTTTCGCTTCCACCACGTTCCATTCTTTTATGCGCGGCGTTAACAGTGTAATATGCGTCGTCATTAATGAGGCTGACAGGATTGTGGGTAAAGAGCGATCTTCCTGAATGTGTCTGTGCTCAGGTTTTCAACTGAATTTTAAGCGAAGATATCCCAATAAATGAAGCACATAAGAAATTTCTCCATCATCGCTCATATCGACCATGGTAAATCTACGCTCTCTGACCGTCTGATTCAGATCTGTGGCGGCCTCACCGCTCGTGAAATGGCTGCACAGGTTCTTGACTCTATGGATCTGGAGCGCGAGCGTGGCATCACTATCAAAGCCCAGAGCGTGACACTCGATTACCACGCGAAAGACGGCCAAACTTACCAGCTCAATTTCATCGATACCCCAGGCCACGTAGACTTCTCATATGAAGTTTCCCGCTCACTGGCCGCCTGTGAAGGCGCATTGCTGGTGGTGGATGCTGGTCAGGGTGTTGAAGCGCAGACACTGGCGAACTGCTATACCGCGATGGAGATGGATCTGGAAGTGGTGCCGGTTCTGAATAAAATTGATCTGCCAGCAGCCGATCCCGATCGTGTCGCGCAGGAAATTGAAGATATCGTCGGCATTGATGCAACGGACGCTGTGCGCTGCTCAGCCAAAACCGGCGTCGGCGTACCGGAAGTGCTGGAACGTTTAGTGCGCGATATTCCGCCGCCAGAAGGCGATCCGGAAGGCCCGCTGCAGGCACTGATTATCGATTCCTGGTTTGATAACTACCTAGGCGTTGTCTCTCTGGTGCGTGTGAAAAATGGCACCATGCGCAAAGGCGACAAGATCAAAGTCCTGAGCACCGGTCAGGTTTATAACGCTGACCGTCTGGGTATCTTCACCCCGAAACGTGTCGATCGTAATGAACTGAACTGCGGTGAAGTCGGCTGGCTGGTCTGCGCCATCAAAGATATCCTCGGCGCGCCAGTAGGCGATACCCTGACCACCGCTCGTAACCCGGCAGACAAAGCGCTGCCAGGCTTCAAAAAAGTGAAGCCACAGGTTTACGCCGGTCTGTTCCCAATCAGCTCTGACGACTATGAAGCCTTCCGTGATGCGCTCGGCAAGCTGAGCCTGAATGATGCCTCGCTGTTCTATGAGCCAGAAAGCTCAACGGCATTAGGCTTTGGTTTCCGCTGCGGCTTCCTCGGTCTGCTGCACATGGAGATCATCCAGGAGCGTCTGGAGCGCGAATACGATCTCGATCTGATCACCACCGCTCCGACGGTGGTGTATGAGGTTGTGACAACCAGTGGTGATATCGTTCATGTCGACAGCCCATCCAAGCTGCCTGCCCTGAACAATATCGAAGAGCTGCGTGAACCGATTGCGGAATGTCACATGCTGCTGCCGCAGGAATATCTGGGCAACGTCATCACGCTCTGTATTGAGAAGCGTGGTGTGCAGACCAACATGGTTTATCACGGCAATCAGGTTGCACTGACTTACGAAATTCCGATGGCAGAAGTGGTCCTCGACTTCTTCGACCGTCTGAAATCAACCTCGCGCGGTTATGCCTCGCTGGATTACAACTTTAAACGTTTCCAGCCTTCAGACATGGTGCGCGTCGACGTACTGATTAACTCTGAACGTGTGGATGCGCTGGCGCTAATTACCCACCGCGACAACGCGCCTTATCGCGGACGCGATCTGGTTGAGAAAATGAAAGAGCTCATCCCGCGCCAGCAGTTTGACATTGCGATTCAGGCTGCCATCGGTAACCACATTATCGCGCGTTCAACAGTTAAACAGCTGCGTAAAAACGTTCTCGCCAAGTGTTATGGCGGTGACGTGAGCCGTAAAAAGAAACTGTTGCAGAAACAGAAAGATGGTAAGAAGCGAATGAAGCAGGTTGGAAACGTTGAGCTGCCACAGGAAGCGTTCCTCGCCATTCTGCATGTCGGTAAGGACAGCAAATAAGGATTTCTAATGGCTAATATGTTCGCCCTGATTCTGGCGATAGCGACGCTGATTACTGGCATCGTATGGGTAATTGATCGTTTTAAATGGGCACCCGCGCGTCGCGCGAAACAGGCTGAGGTGCAGGCCCAGACCGGTAACTCGCTCGACAGCAAAACGCTAGCTAAGGTTGCTGCAAAGCCAGGCTGGGTTGAGACCACCGCGTCTGTATTCCCGGTGCTGGCTGTGGTTTTCATCGTGCGTTCGTTTATCTACGAACCGTTCCAGATTCCCTCTGGCTCGATGATGCCTACGCTGCTGATTGGTGACTTTATCCTGGTGGAGAAATTCGCTTACGGTATCAAAGATCCGATTACCCAGACGACGCTGATCCCAACCGGTCAGCCGAAGCGCGGCGACATTGCGGTATTTAAATACCCGAAAGATCCGAGCCTGGATTACATTAAGCGCGTTATCGGCCTGCCGGGCGACAAAGTCATCTATGATCCTTACAGCAAAACGTTGACGGTGAAACCGACCTGTAGCGACGATAAAGCCTGTGACACAGCCTTAGCGGTGACTTACACCGACGTTGAGCCAAGTAACTTTATTCAGACCTTTAGCGGCTTTGATGGCAACGAAACCGGCAACGGTTTCTATCAGGTGCCGCAGGGCGATACCCTGCGCGGTGGTCTGCGCCTGGCCACCCGCAAAGAGACGATTGGTAACGTAACGCATGACATTCTGCTGGTAAATGAAGCGCAGAGTCAGGCAGGCATGTATTATCAGCAGCCGGGCCAGCCGCAGTCGAGCTGGGTCGTGCCGAAAGGGCAATACTTCATGATGGGCGACAACCGTGATAACAGCGCCGACAGCCGCTACTGGGGCTTTGTCCCGGAGCGTAATCTGGTCGGTAAAGCGGTCGCTATCTGGATGAGCTTTGAGAAACAAGAAGGCCAGTGGCCAACCGGCGTGCGATTCAGTCGCATCGGCGGTATCCACTAACAATATTGTCTGATTAACAGGCAAATCGGGTGGCCTCCTAAGGGAGGCCACTGCACACCAAACGGAACGTGTTGGATTGCCAGCCCCGTTTGGTATGCAGAGTCACAGACGCAACAAAGAACTGGAATCGCATGAACCCCATCCTGATTAACAAGCTTCAGCGCAAACTGGGCTACACTTTTACTCATTCGGAACTGTTACAGCAGGCCCTGACTCACCGCAGCGCCAGCAGTAAGCACAACGAACGCCTGGAATTTCTTGGCGATTCAATTCTTAGCTATGTGATCGCGAATGCCCTTTATCACCGCTTCCCGCGGGTGGATGAAGGTGACATGAGCCGCATGCGTGCCACGCTGGTGCGCGGCAATACGCTGGCTGAAATGGCCCGCGAATTTGATATTGGCGAGTGCCTGCGCTTAGGGCCAGGCGAGCTTAAAAGCGGCGGTTTCCGTCGTGAATCGATTCTTGCAGATACGGTGGAAGCGCTGATTGGCGGTATCTTCCTTGACAGCGGTATTGAGCGAGTAGAGCAGCTGATCCTCGACTGGTATCAGAGCCGTCTGGACGAAATCAGTCCTGGCGACAAACAAAAAGATCCCAAAACGCGCCTGCAGGAGTATCTGCAGGGACGTCATCTGCCGCTGCCAAGTTATTTGGTGGTGCAGGTGCGTGGCGAAGCCCACGATCAGGAATTCACCATTCACTGTCAGGTGAGTGGTATGGCCGAACCGGTCGTCGGCGTCGGCTCCAGCCGTCGTAAAGCTGAGCAGGCAGCGGCTGAACAGGCACTGATAAAATTAGGTCTCGAATAGATCTGTCGGGGTGACAGGTGCTGCAACCGGCGCTGAATCAATCACCCTCAGATAGCTCTATCACGGCGTCAGAAGACGCTGAATGACACATGACTCAAATAGCACTCTTTCAGCGCCGCATCAGGCGCTGAACAATTCAGGACTCGAATGAGCGAAAACGTTACTTATTGCGGCTTTGTCGCGATTGTTGGCCGACCAAACGTCGGTAAATCCACCTTACTGAACCAGTTGCTGGGGCAGAAAGTGTCGATCACCTCGCGTAAGCCGCAAACCACGCGCCACCGCATCATGGGCATTCACACCGAGGGCGAATATCAGGCGATCTACGTCGATACCCCGGGTCTGCACATGGAAGAGAAGCGCGCCATTAACCGTCTGATGAACCGCGCAGCCAGCAGTTCGATTGGCGACGTAGAACTGGTGATCTTCGTGGTTGAAGGCACCCGCTGGACGCCAGATGATGAGATGGTGTTGGGCAAACTGCGCGACAACAAAGTGCCGGTTGTACTGGCGATCAATAAGGTCGACAACATTCAGGATAAAAGCATTCTGCTGCCGCATCTGCAGTTCCTTAGCCAGCAGATGAATTTCCTCGATATCGTGCCTATCTCTGCTGAGAGCGGCAAAAACGTCGATACCATTGCGGCGATTACCCGCAAGCATCTGCCGCAGGCCGATCATCACTTCCCGGAAGATTATATCACCGACCGCTCACAGCGTTTCATGGCGTCAGAGATGATCCGTGAAAAACTGATGCGCTTCCTGGGTGCTGAACTGCCTTACTCAGTCACGGTTGAGATTGAGCGCTTCGTCACCAACGAACGCGGCGGTTACGACATCCATGGTCTGATCCTGGTTGAGCGTGAAGGGCAGAAGAAGATGGTGATTGGCAACAAAGGTGCCAAAATCAAAGTTATCGGAACAGAAGCGCGCAGGGACATGGAAGAGATGTTCGAAGCGAAAGTGCATCTCGAACTGTGGGTAAAAGTGAAATCCGGCTGGGCAGATGACGAACGTGCACTGCGCAGTCTGGGTTATACAGACGATCTCTGATTCAATGGAAGGCTGGCAACGCGCCTTTGTGCTGCATAGTCGTCCCTTCAGCGAAACCAGCCTGCTGCTCGATCTGTTCAGCGAAAGTGAAGGTCGGGTGCGGGTACTGGCTAAGGGCGCACGTTCGCGGCGCTCGCACCTGAAAGGCGCGTTACAACCTTTTACCCCGCTGCTGGTTCGCTGGAGCGGGCGCGGGGAAGTCAAAACCCTGCGTAATGCCGAAGCGGTGTCGCTGGCCTTACCGCTTAGCGGCATCACGCTTTACTGCGGTCTCTACGTTAATGAGCTGGTCTCACGCGTATTGCAGCAGGAATCTCCCTTCCCGGAACTCTTCTTTGACTATCTCAACTGTCTTCAGGCGTTAGCCTCAACGCACGGTAAGCCCGAACCGGCACTGCGACGGTTTGAACTGGCGCTGCTCGGACACCTGGGTTACGGCGTCGACTTCCTGCATTGCGCCGGCAGCGGCGAGCCGGTCAGTGACGACATGACGTACAGCTATCGTGAAGAGCGCGGTTTTATCGCCAGTCTGGTGGTGAACAATCGCAGCTTTACTGGCCGCGAGTTGCAGGCCCTTTGCGAGCGAGAGTTTCCCGATGCCGACACCCTTCGCGCTGCGAAGCGCTTTACCCGCATCGCCCTGAAGCCGTATCTTGGCGGCAAGCCGCTGAAAAGTCAGGAGCTGTTCCGCCAGTTTATCCCGAAGAAAAAGCCCGAACAGGCAGAAGAATAGCGCTGGTCGTACCGCCTGTTTAAATTTGCGCGGTACACTCAACATCACGATGGAAAAGAAGTGAGGATGGTCATGGCTGAGTTGCTGTTAGGCGTCAATATCGATCACATTGCCACGGTGCGTAACGCCCGTGGGACAAACTATCCTGATCCTGTGCAGGCAGCGTTTATCGCCGAGCAGGCGGGCGCAGACGGCATTACCGTGCACCTGCGCGAAGATCGCCGTCACATCACCGATCGCGACGTGCGTATTCTGCGTGACACGATCCAGACGCGCATGAATCTGGAGATGGCGGTCACCGATGAGATGATCGGCATCGCCTGTGATATTCAGCCCCATTTCTGCTGCCTGGTGCCGGAAAAGCGTCAGGAAGTGACTACGGAAGGTGGACTGGATGTGGCGGGACAGCAGGAGAAGATGAACGCGGCCGTCCGACTGCTAAAGGATGCCGGCATTCTGGTTTCGCTGTTTATCGATGCCGACCACCGCCAGATCGAAGCCGCCGTTGCCACCGGTGCGCCTTATATCGAAATCCACACTGGCGCTTACGCTGAGGCACCAGAGGGCCTGGCACGTGACGCAGAGCTGGCACGCATTCGCCATGCCGCGACCTTTGCCGCCAGCCTGGGGCTCAAGGTCAACGCCGGTCACGGTCTGACCTATCACAACGTACTGCCGATTGCGGCGCTACCGGAAATGCATGAGCTGAATATCGGCCATGCAATTATCGGTCGTGCGGTAATGAGTGGCCTGCCGGACGCAGTCAAAGAGATGAAGCAACTGCTGCGTGAAGCACGTCGATAATGGCTATTCTCGGACTGGGTACGGACATCGTTGAGATTGAACGCATCGCTGGGGTAATAGAGCGCTCCGGCGACCGGCTGGCGCGTCGGGTGCTGAGCGAAGCCGAATGGCAGCAGTATCAGGCGCACCAGCAGCCGGTGCGCTTTCTCTCCAAACGCTTTGCGGTTAAAGAGGCGGCAGCAAAAGCCTTTGGCACCGGCATTCGCGGTGGTCTGGCGTTTAATCAGTTTGAAGTTTACAACGATGCGCTGGGAAAACCGGGGTTACGCTTCTTTCAGCATGCCGCTGACGTGGCGGAGAGGCTGGGCGTTAAACATGTTCACGTGACGCTGGCCGATGAGCGTCATTACGCCTGCGCCACGGTGATCATTGAAAGCTAGCCGTGCAGCAGCACAAACTTCTCCCACAGCGCATCGCGTGATTCGGTGTGCTGTGGGTCAATGATGATGGTGTTGTCGATGGGGCACACCCGCTGACAGGTTGGCACCTCATAATGCCCGACACATTCCGTGCAGCGGCTGACATCAATCTCATAGATCGCATCGCCCAGTGAAATAGCCTGGTTCGGGCACTCCGGTTCACACATATCGCAGTTAATGCATCTGGACGTAATCAACAGCGCCATTTTACCCACCTGATAACAACAGAAAAAGCGCGGGTATTATACGCGCTGCCGCTGATCAGACCAGCTTTTTCACCAACGCTTCGCTGTGACGGATATGGCTCGACGCGCGCTCCGGATCATTTTGCACCAGTGCCATAAATAGCAGATCGGTCAGCGCCAGCTGTGCCGTGGTTGAGGAGATCGCCGCGCTGCGGGTACTTTGCTCTTCCGCTACCGTATAGAGACAGTAACCGGCGCTCTGCTGCAGCGTATTCGGCGTAAAGCCGGTAAACGCCACGACATCCGCGCCCACCTGAACCGCTTCCTGCGCCGCCAGATTGATCTCACGCCGCTCCCCGGTATAAGAGATGGCGAGCAGCACATCGCCTGGTCCCATTGCCTGCACGCTGGCCAGCAGGGCGTGCATATCCTGTTCCGCCACCGCATTAATGCCGATCTTCATCAGCTTCCAGGAGAAGTCCTTCGCCACCAGACCCGAGGCACCGATGCCCACCAGTAAAATGCGCCGGGCATTTTTCAGCAGCTGTAACACGTCGTTGAGTTTCTCTTCGCTATTAATATCCAGCGTGGCGCGGATTGCCGAGAGCTTTTCTGTCAGTAGCTTTTCACCCACCATTTTAAGCGGGTCGTCGCTGAGAATATGGTTATGCACGGTAATGGCATCCTTGTCCGCCAGTGACTCACTCAGGGCCAGCTTAAGCGCCGGAAATCCTTTATATCCCAGCTTCTGAGCAAACTTCACCACACTCGACTGGCTGACGCCGGACTCTTCCGCCAGTTTCTGTGAACTCAGATGACGCGCCCGATCGGGTTGCGACAGTAAAAAATCCGCCAGCCGACGCTCGTTCAATGCCAGACGTGGATAAAGCTGGCGAATGCGCAGCAATGAACTCATGCCCAATCCTCGTAATTCAGGGATAATCAGTGAAGAATAAACTATTCATCAGGCATTGTAGTCATCGGAATTAAAAATGACAGTCATCGCCGTACCGCCTGATGATGGCTACACTACTCTTTATTATCCCAGAATCAGCCGTAAAGGAGAGTTGTTTGACCAGGGGAACACAACGTCGCATCGTATTTTTTGACCTGGATGGTACTTTGCATCAGCAGGACATGTTTGGCACCTTTATGCGCTACCTGCTGCGTCGCCGGCCGCTGAATTTGCTGCTGGTGGTACCACTATTGCCGGTGGTGGGCATCGGCCTGCTGTTTAAAGGACGCGCGGCACGCTGGCCCATGAGCCTGCTGCTCTGGTCAATCACCTTTGGCCGCTCTGAGCGGACACTGCTACGCCTCGAAGCGGAGTTTGCGCAGTGGTTCCGCCTGCGCGTCAAAGCGTTTCCGGTCGTGCAGCAGCGCCTGACGGATTACCTCGGCAGTGATGACGCTGACGTCTGGCTGATCACCGGATCGCCACAGTCGCTGGTGGAGCAGGTCTATTACGACTCCGCGTTTCTGCCACGCGTGAAGCTGATTGCCAGCCAGATGGAGCGCGGCTGGGGCGGAAGGGTGCTGGCGATGCGCTGTCTCGGCCATGAGAAAGTGGCGCAGCTGGAAGAGAAAATCGGCACGCCACTACAGCTCTACAGCGGCTACAGCGACAGTAAACAGGACAACCCATTGCTGTTCTTCTGTCAGCATCGCTGGCGCGTGACCCCGGCGGGTGAGCTGCAACAGCTGGAATAAGTTTCTAAAGGATCGGTGAGACCGCTATAATGCGCCGCTATTCAGTCGCCCGGAGTGGTCAGCGTGAAACAACAAGATGAATACTGGATGCGCCATGCGCTTGGCCTGGCGCGCCGGGCCTGGGAGCAGGGCGAAGTGCCCGTCGGTGCGGTGCTGGTTCAGAACGATCGGGTGATTGGTGAAGGCTGGAACCGGCCCATCGGCCAGCATGACCCGACGGCGCATGCCGAGATCATGGCTCTGCGCCAGGGCGGTAAAGTGCTGGAAAATTACCGTCTGCTGGATACCACGCTTTACGTGACGCTGGAGCCGTGCGTCATGTGCGCCGGTGCTATGGTTCACAGCCGCATTACGCGACTGGTTTATGGTGCGCACGATGTTAAAAGTGGAGCGGCGGGATCGCTGCTGGATGTGCTGGGCCATCCCGGCATGAATCATCAGGTTGAACTGCAAAGCGATGTGCTGGCTGAAGAGTGCGCCGCCATGCTGAGCGACTTCTTCCGTATGCGTCGTGAGCAGAAAAAAGCGCTGCGTCAGGCGCAGCGCCAGGGTTAGTTCATCGCAATCTTCGGTTCAACTGCCGGATAGCCCTTCGCCAGTTCGGCCTGGGCTTCGGCCTGCTGCGTCAGACGCTTCTCCTGCTCCTGCAGGTACCCCACCAGACTGATCTGATATTTGCGAATATTCTCCACGTAGTTATAGGCTTCATGCCCACGGGCGTAGCCATACGTCGTCTGGGTGTAGTAGCGCTTCTGACTCAGCATTGGCAGACGCAGCTTCACATCAGCCCAGCTGTCCGGATCACCGCCCTGGCGCGCCGTCAGCTTGCGGACGTCGAGCATATGGGCATAGCCCATGTTATAAGCCGCCAGCGCAAACCAGATGCGCTCATCTTCCGGGATGGTCTGTGGCACCTTCGCCATCATATCCTGCAGATACTGACTGCCGCCGCGAATGCTCTGTTCAGGATCGGTCCGATCGCCCACATCCAGGCTCTCAGCAGTGTTACGCGTCAGCATCATCATGCCGCGCACGCCAGTAGGGGAGGTGGCCTGCGGGTTCCAGTGCGACTCCTGATAGGAGATTGCGGCCAGCAGTCGCCAGTCAATGCTGGTGGCGTACTTCTCAAACAGCGGTTTGATGTCGGGCAGCGTATTGTCGATGGCGCGCAGGAAAGTGCGGGTATCGACATAATCAAAGGTGCCGACGTGGCCGAGATATTTCTCCTCCAGCCTCGCCATTGCGCCTTCTTCACCCATCCCGTTAAAGAAGTCGAGCATCGCCGCATTCAGGCTGTCATCATCGCTGTGCCGCACATACCAGGTCACCGGCTCTTCATCCGTGACGTCGAAGGCCACCGCCAGCTGCGGATAGATGCGCTGCAACAAGGCGATGGTCACGGAATCGCCAATGGTGTAGTCGAGCTTGCCGTCGGCCACCGCTTCCAGCAGGGCTTTAGGACTCTGATCGGTGGAGATCGCCCAGTCCAGATCGGGGAACTGATTGGAACGTGCGCTCTTCAACGTGGACAGATAAGCCGATCCGGACGCAACCGTCAGACGCCCCTTTAAGTCACCGAGGTTTTTAGGGCGTGGCTTATCCACGCGATAGACCAGCTGCTGCGAAACGTTGTAGTAGCCTGGCCCGGTCTGATAGCGCGTCAGGCGTTCATTGTTGTAGTTCAGGCCAGCGGCCAGCAAATCGGCTTTGCCATCGTCCAGGTCATCAAACAGATCGCTCAGGTTAGGACGAACCGTCACCTTAAGTTTGACGCCCAGATAATCGGCGAAGCGTTTTGCCAGCTCATAATCCATACCGGCCGGAGATTGGTTCACTGTGTAGTAAGTCAATGGGGAGTTGATGGTACTGACGCGCAGCACTCCCCGCGATTTGATCTGTGAAATCTGGTCCTGCCCACCCCCATACCAGGGGATGGAGGGCCACAGCGCTAACGCTAATAGCACGGCAACCAGACCGATAAACAGATAATTAAATTTTAGGCGTTTCAAATAGTTATCTCTCGCTGGCTCTAAGGCCTCTGTCTTTTAAAGGCAGTATTTATCTTCTTTGAACTCCCAGAGCGAGGGGCATTTTGCGCAACTAAATCACGCTGAGCAACTTTTATAGCAGCTTTTGCGCAAATTTCAGGCAAATCCGGGTCGCCAAAAATTGTGCGCAAACGGTTTCGTCGAGAGGTCGCTTTCTCTATAATACGCCCCGTTTTCCCTGTTGCGCCCAATTTGCGTCGCCCGGCGCCCTGACGAGAGACTTATTAATGGAAATTCTGCGTGGTTCGCCCGCTCTGTCGGCATTTCGTGTAAACAAACTGCTGACCCGCTTTCAGGACGCTCATCTGCCGGTGAGTGATATTTACGCTGAGTACATCCATTTTGCTGATGTCAGCGCACCCTTAAGCGATGACGAACAGAGCCGTCTGCAACGCCTGCTGAAATATGGTCCCTCTCTCGCTGAACATGCCCCACAGGGGCGTCTGCTGCTGGTGACGCCACGTCCCGGCACCATTTCACCCTGGTCATCCAAAGCTACCGATATCGCCCACAACTGTGGCCTGCCGCAGGTGCGTCGTCTGGAACGTGGCCTGGCCTTCTATGTACAGGCTCCCCAACTGACCGAAGCGCAGTGGCAAACGCTGGGCACACTGCTGCACGATCGGATGATGGAAACGGTCTACAGCGATCTGGCGGAGGCTGAGCAGTTGTTCGCGCACCACAAGCCGCAGCCGGTGAAAAGTGTCGATTTGCTGGGTGAGGGCCGTCAGGCGCTGGTTCAGGCCAATATCTCTCTGGGTCTGGCGTTGGCAGACGATGAAATTGACTACCTGGTGGCGGCATTTACCGCTCTGGGCCGTAATCCCAACGACATTGAACTCTATATGTTTGCGCAGGCGAACTCTGAGCACTGTCGTCACAAGATCTTCAACGCCGACTGGATTATCGACGGCGAGAAACAGCCGAAGTCGCTGTTTAAAATGATCAAAAACACCATGGAGCAAACACCGGACTTCGTGCTGTCTGCTTATAAAGATAACGCTGCCGTGATGGAAGGTTCAGAGGTTGGTCGCTTCTTTGCTGATGCCGGAGAGAGCGAATACCGCTGGCATCAGGAAGCGGCGCACATCCTGATGAAGGTGGAAACCCACAACCACCCAACGGCGATTTCGCCGTGGCCGGGTGCCGCGACGGGTTCCGGTGGTGAAATCCGTGATGAAGGCGCAACCGGACGTGGCTCCAAGCCAAAAGCGGGCCTGGTCGGATTCTCGGTCTCAAACCTGCGTATCCCGGGATTTGAACAGCCGTGGGAAGAGGACTTCGGCAAACCAGCCCGCATCGTCAGCGCGCTGGAGATCATGACCGACGGACCCCTGGGCGGTGCTGCCTTTAACAATGAATTTGGCCGTCCGGCACTGAATGGCTACTTCCGTACCTATGAAGAGCAGGTCACCAGCCACAACGGCACCGAGCTGCGCGGCTACCACAAGCCGATTATGCTGGCGGGCGGCATCGGTAACATCCGTGCCGACCACGTGCAGAAAGGCGAAATCACCGTAGGCGCGAAGCTGGTGGTGCTGGGCGGTCCGGCCATGAACATCGGCCTGGGCGGCGGCGCGGCCTCATCCATGGCTTCGGGCCAGTCTGATGCTGATCTCGACTTCGCCTCAGTACAGCGTGATAACCCGGAGATGGAACGCCGTTGCCAGGAGGTGATTGACCGCTGCTGGCAACTGGGTGATGAGAACCCGATTCTGTTTATCCACGACGTGGGCGCGGGCGGCCTCTCCAATGCCATGCCGGAGCTGGTTAGCGATGGCGGCCGTGGTGGCCGATTTAACCTGCGTGACATCCTTAGTGATGAGCCAGGTATGAGCCCGCTGGAAGTCTGGTGTAACGAATCACAGGAACGTTATGTGATGGCCGTGGCACCCGATCAGCTGGCGCAGTTTGAAGCGATTTGCCAGCGCGAACGCGCACCGTTTGCGGTGATTGGTGAAGCAACCGAAGAATTGCACCTGAGCCTGGAAGACAGCCATTTCGATAATAAGCCGATCGACATGCCGCTTGACGTGCTGCTGGGCAAAACGCCGAAGATGACGCGGGATGTGGTGACGCAGCAGGCGCAGGGCACCGCCCTGCAGCGCGACGGCATTACGCTGGTCGATGCGGTGAATCGTGTACTGCATTTGCCTGCCGTGGCGGAAAAAACCTTCCTGATCACCATCGGTGACCGCAGCGTGACCGGCATGGTGGCGCGCGACCAGATGGTAGGGCCGTGGCAGATACCGGTGGCTAACTGTGCGGTGACTACCGCCAGCCTCGACAGTTACCACGGTGAAGCCTTTGCCCTGGGCGAGCGTTCACCGGTTGCGCTGCTGGACTTCGCAGCGTCGGGTCGTCTGGCTGTGGGTGAAGCACTGACTAACCTGGCCGCAACGCAGATTGGTTCACTGAAGCGCGTAAAACTCTCGGCTAACTGGATGTCTGCAGCCGGTCATCCGGGTGAAGATGCCGGTTTATATGCGGCGGTGAAAGCGGTCGGCGAAGAGCTTTGCCCGGCGCTGGGGATTACCATCCCGGTCGGTAAAGATTCCATGTCGATGAAAACCCGCTGGCAGGAAGGCACCGAACAGCGCGAGATGACCTCGCCGCTGTCGCTAGTGATTACCGCCTTTGCCCGCGTCGAAGATGTGCGTCGTACCGTCACGCCACAGCTGCAGGCCGATCAGGACAACCTGCTGCTGCTGATTGACCTGGGCAACGGCGCAAATACGCTGGGCGCAACCGCGCTGTCGCAGGTCTATCGTCAGCTCGGCGACAAACCTGCTGACGTGCGTGATGCCACACAGCTGGCTGGCTTCTTCAATGCGATTCAGGCGCTGGTGGCTGAGCAGAAACTGTTGGCTTACCACGATCGCTCCGACGGTGGTCTGCTGGTGACGCTGGCCGAGATGGCCTTTGCCGGTCACTGCGGCATCGACGTTGATATCGCTTCACTGGGTAACGATGCGCTGGCCGCCCTGTTTACCGAAGAGCTGGGCGCGGTCATTCAGATCAACACCGCCGATCGCGGCGCGGTTGAGCAGATCCTGGCGGATCATGGCCTTGCCGCCTCAACGCATCTGCTGGGCAGCGCGCAGCCGGGCGATCGCTTTGTGATCCGTTCCGGTGACAGCGCGGTCTACAGTGAAAGCCGCAACACGCTGCGCACCTGGTGGGCGGAAACCACCTGGCAGATGCAGCGCCTGCGCGACAACCCGGCGTGTGCCGATCAGGAGCATGAAGCGAAGAAAAACGACAGCGATCCTGGCCTGAACGTTAACCTGACCTTTAATCCGCAGGAAGATGTGGCGGCGCCGATGATCGCAACTGGCGCACGTCCACGCGTCGCCGTGCTGCGTGAGCAGGGCGTCAACTCGCATGTGGAGATGGCCGCCGCCTTTGATCGGGCCGGTTTCACCGCCATTGATGTTCACATGAGCGATCTGCTGGCAGGACGTCGCGGTCTGGAAGAGTTCCAGGCGCTGGTCGCCTGTGGCGGCTTCTCTTACGGTGATGTGCTGGGTGCCGGTGAAGGCTGGGCCAAATCAATTCTGTTCAACCCGCGCGTGCGTGACGAGTTCGAAACCTTCTTCCACCGTCCGCAAACCCTGGCGCTGGGGGTCTGCAACGGTTGCCAGATGATGTCGAATCTGCGTGAATTGATTCCTGGCAGCGATCTCTGGCCGCGCTTTGTACGTAACCAGTCTGAGCGCTTTGAAGCACGCTTCAGCCTGGTCGAAGTGGCCGCTAGTCCCTCACTGCTGCTGGACGGTATGAGCGGTTCGCATATGCCTATCGCGGTTTCACACGGTGAAGGTTTTGTTGAAGTGCGTGATGCGACGCATCTGGCGGCGCTGGAGTCGAAAGGTCTGGTGGCACTGCGCTTTGTCGATAACTTCGGCAAGGTGACAGAAGCCTATCCGGCTAACCCGAATGGCTCACCAAACGGTATCACCGCCGTGACCAACGAAAGTGGTCGTGTCACCATCATGATGCCGCATCCGGAGCGTGTGTTCCGCACCGTCAGCAACTCCTGGCATCCGGCAGAGTGGGGCGAAGACAGCCCGTGGATGCGTATTTTCCGCAACGCACGCAGACAGCTGGGTTAATTTAATCCGCTGAACTGAACAGGAGGCCAGTGTGCCTCCTGTTCTTTTTTACGCCGTTGTTGGCAAATGGCGACAACAGGGATGCTGCACCGTCTCTTTATGGCGACATCTATCTCGTTGATTTTAAATGAGCCTGTTTCTGGCGTGATTTAATGTCGTCTTGCGGAGACAGATTGCGCCTGTTCATATCGAAATTTTCGCAAGAGCGATCGGGCTGGCTTATTCAATCTGCTGAAAAATATAATGATTTATTTTTTGGCATGGAACTTGCTATACTCCTGCAGCTGCTCATTCACCTGTTTATGATTGCCCCGCTTAGTGGTGAGCTCATAAAGCCCGAATGACGCACCAAACGGAGCCTGCCGTCCACCTGACCGATAATCGCTTGCGTTATCAAACACCGGACGTAACGTTGAGTAAGGCTCCACCCATTCTTACGCGATGCACTTTGCGTCGTGCCAGCGGCAGGCCATTGAGCCTGCCGTTTTCTTTTGTTCCCCTTTCTATTCCCGACACCTTTCTTCCGCTGATACCTTTCTTCCACTGAAAGAGTCCGCTAGCATCCAGACAGCGATTTTCTAAGGAAGCAGCTGCGTGAAAAAATGGCGTTTATTTCCCCGTTCTCTGCGTCAGCTGGTGCTGATGGCGTTTGTACTGGTGCTGCTGCCCTTGCTGGTGCTGGCCTGGCAGGCGTGGGAAAGTCTCTCAGCGTTAAGCGAACAGGCTGCGGACACCAACCGCAATACCTTCACCGACGTGCGCAGAAGTGAGGCGATGGCGCGAACGGCAGTTGAGCTGGAGCGCAGCTATCGCCAGTACTGCGTGCTGGATGATGCCTCGCTGGCGCGTCTCTATCAGACTCAGCACACCCGCTACAGTCAGATGCTGAGCTCGCACAGCGCCAGCCTGCCCGAACTGCCCGCCTTCCAGATCCTACAGGCGACTTTGCCGCTGCTGACGCCACTGAAATGTGATAACGGCAATCCGGTTCCGCCTGCAGCAGAGGCACTGGATCGTTTTTCTGCCACCAACGCGCAGATGGTGCAGGACACGCGCGAAGTGGTCTTTTCGCGTGGTTTACAGCTGCAGCGTGAAATCGCCGATCGCGGCCAGTTTTTTGGCTGGCAAGCGCTGATTCTGTTTATCATCAGTCTGGCGCTGATGACGCTGTTTACCGGCATGATTATCGGACCGGTCAAGCGCATTGAGCGGATGATCAACCGGCTTGGCGAAGGGCGGGAGCTGGGTAACAGCGTGACCTTTCGCGGCCCGCGCGAGTTACGCTCGCTGGGACAGCGTATCGTCTGGCTCAGTGAACGGCTTGCATGGCTGGAATCGCAGCGTCATGAATTTCTGCGCCATCTCTCTCACGAACTGAAAACACCGCTGGCCAGCCTGCGTGAAGGCACCGAGTTGCTGGCGGATGAAGTCGCCGGATCGCTGAACGCCGATCAAAAAGAGGTGGTGACTATCCTCGACGGCAGCAGCCGTCATCTGCAGCGTCTGATTGAACAGCTTCTCGATTACAACCGTAAACTGGCGGATGGCCCGATTGAGCTGAAGCCGGTCAGCGTGGCAGAGATCGTGGAGAGCGTAGTCAATGCACATGCACTCTCGGCGCGTGCCAAACTGATGCAGACGGTGGTCAATCTTGAGGTCAGCGACTGCCTTGCCGAACCGACGTTACTGATGCGGGTCATCGATAACCTCTATTCGAACGCCGTGAACTACGGCAGCGAATCCGGTACCATCTGGCTTCGCAGTCAGCAGCAGGGCAATCGAATCTGGATTGAGGTCGCGAATAGCGGTACGCCGATTCCGCCGGAAGAGCAGGCGATGATTTTCGAACCGTTCTTCCAGGGCAGCCAGCAGCGCAAAGGGCCGGTAAAAGGCAGCGGGCTGGGATTGAGTATTGCCAAAGATTGCCTGCGCCGGATGCACGGCGACCTGACGCTGGTATCCTGCGAGCAGGCTGACGTCTGTTTTCGAATTGAACTGAACACCACTGCCGGGAAAGTCTGACTGATGAAATATTTACCCGCTTTGCTGTTGAGCACGCTGACTACGCTGCTCCTCAGCGGATGTACGACCTCCCCGGGCACCTCATCTTTGCCGTCAGGCCATCATGTGGCGGAACCCGAGGTCAGAATTGCTGATTATCTGGCGACTCGCTGCAGTGATCTGTGGCCGATAGAGAATAGTGCGGCGCTGGATAATACCCTTTACTGGATGCGGGCGATCGACTGTGCTGAACGTCTTTCTCCCGCCGAGGCACGAGCCGAAGCTCATCGCTGGCCGGCTGAGAACTGGTCGCGCGCCTTCAAGCAGGGCGTGCTGATGTCCAACGGCAACGTGACGCCCGTGGAGCGTCGTCGCTATGTTGAAACCCTGGATCGCTACAGCAGCGATTTCCCACAGTCTGTGCGCCCGCTGATCCAGCTGTGGCGCAGCAACCAGACCGCGCAGCTCGACCTCAGCGAAGCGCGCACCCGTTATGTCCATCTGCAGCAGAGCAGCGATACGCAGCTGGAGGCGATACGCCAGCAGATGGTGAAACAGCAGCAGCAGCTCAGCGATACGCAGTATAAGCTGGAGCGGCTGACTGACATTGAGCGCCAGCTTTCATCACGTAAAGCCCCGGATGTGTCTGACAGCAGTCATGGCACTGCGCTGCCGCAGGATGAGGAGCAATAATGGTGAGACAAGCGGCAAAATTGCTGCTGGTGGATGACGATCCCAGTCTGCTGAAGCTGCTGGGCATGCGTCTTCGCAGCGAAGGTTATCAGGTCACCACTGCGGGCAGCGGACCCGAAGCGTTGCGTCTGTTGCAGAAAGAGAAGATCGAACTCGTGATCAGCGATCTGCGGATGGATGAGATGGATGGTCTGGCGCTGTTTGGCGAGATCCAGAAACGCCACACCGGTCTGCCGGTGATTATCCTGACTGCACATGGCTCAATCCCGGACGCCGTATCCGCCACGCAGCAGGGCGTCTTCAGCTTCCTGACCAAGCCGGTGGACAAAGATGCGCTCTATAAAGCCATTGATGAGGCGCTGGCACAGCAGGCACCGGTCAGCGATGATCGCTGGCGTGAAGCAATTGTTACCCGCAGCCCGCTGATGTTAAGACTGCTGGAGCAGGCGCACATGGTGGCGCAGTCGGACGTCAGCGTGCTGATTAACGGTCAGAGTGGCACCGGTAAGGAGATGCTGGCGCAGGCGATTCACGCCGCCAGCCCGCGTAACGGCAAGCCTTTTGTCGCCATTAACTGTGGCGCACTGCCGGAGCAGTTGCTGGAGTCAGAGCTGTTCGGCCATGCCAAAGGCGCCTTTACTGGCGCGGTCAGTGCCCGCGATGGTTTGTTTAAGACCGCTGGCGGTGGCACGCTGTTTCTGGATGAGATTGGAGATATGCCGCAGCCGTTGCAGGTTAAGTTGTTGCGGGTGTTGCAGGAGCGTAAGGTCAGACCGCTGGGCAGCGATCATGATATTGAGATCGACGTGCGAATCATTTCAGCCACGCATCGCGATTTGCCCAAGGCGATGGAGAAAAAGGAGTTTCGCGAGGATCTCTTCTATCGTCTGAATGTGGTGAATCTGAAGATTCCGGCGCTGCATCAGCGTACGGAAGATATCCCGCTGCTGGCTAATCATCTGTTACGTCAGGCGGCGGAACGCCATAAACCGCAGATTCGCAGTTTTTCGGTCGATGCGATGAAGCGTCTGATGGCGGCCAGCTGGCCGGGCAACGTGCGTCAGCTGGTTAACGTGATTGAGCAGTGTGTCGCGCTGAGTTCATCGCCGGTGATCAGCGATGCGCTGGTGGAGCAGGCGTTGAGCGGCGAGAACAGCGCGTTGCCGACTTTTGCAGAGGCGCGCAATCAGTTTGAGCTTAACTATCTGCGTAAGCTGTTGCAGATGACTAAAGGCAATGTGACCAACGCAGCACGTCTGGCTGGACGCAACCGCACGGAGTTCTATAAGCTGCTCTCTCGTCATGAACTGGATGCCAGTGATTTCAAAGAGTAGCGAAGGCTGTGAAGTGATACCGGCAGGTTGCCTGCTCAGGCCCAAATCAAAATGGGTGCGGTCAGCATAATCTGACAGCGCTTGCGGCAACCTGAAGAATCCCGGATATTACCGCCCGACAGCGCCAGCAACATTTATACTTGATAAACCCTCTGACCATGGAGGGAGTGAAAAAGGGTCTGACATGAAAAAGATTGATGCGATTATCAAACCATTCAAACTCGATGATGTCCGTGAAGCCTTGGCGGAAGTGGGCATCACCGGCATGACCGTGAGTGAAGTGAAGGGCTTTGGTCGCCAGAAAGGGCACACCGAGCTGTACCGCGGCGCAGAGTATATGGTCGACTTTTTACCTAAAGTAAAAATCGAGATGGTGGTGGGCGACGATATCGTTGATACCTGCGTCGAGACCATTATGCGCACTGCGCAGACCGGCAAAATCGGTGACGGTAAGATCTTTGTCTTCGACGTGGCGCGCGTCGTGCGTATCCGTACTGGCGAAGAGGATGAAGAGGCGATCTGATAGTCTTTTTATCAGCGCTTTATCAGCATAAAGAAGCCCGCGCTGCGGGCTTTTTTTATGCCTCAATTACATGCCTTTATGCGGGCCAAAGAGTTCGTAATGAATGCGTGCGTCTGCCACACCAGCATCACGCAGTTGCGCCACCACATGCTGCATAAAGGGCAGCGGGCCACAGAGGTAGAAGTGGGTGTCGGGTGAGGTGAGACGTGCGGCGAGCACGCTGATATCCATCAGGCCCTGTGCGTCATAGCGACCGGCATCCACAGCGGCGGGATCGCGATACCAGACCTGACTGACGAAATCGTTGAGCTGCGCGCCAGTAGCATTAACTTCATCGCCAAACGCATGCTGCTTGCCATTCTCTGCGGCGTGCAGCCAGCTGACTGGCGCGCGGTGCTGGCGAGCCGCCAGTGCATGCAGCATCGCCAGCATCGGCGTCTGACCCACGCCCGCGGAAATCAGCGCTACTGGTGTGGCAGGATCGACTTCCAGGAAAAAGTCGCCATGCGGTGCGGCGAGCATCAGCTCATCACCCACGTTGCCATTCTGATGCAGCCAGCCGGAGACGGTGCCCTGCGCCTCGCGTTTCACTGCAATCCGATACTCTTTGCCGTTGCTGAGATGCGTCAACGAGTACTGACGAATCTGGTGGTGTTCGAAACTGGCGGGTTGCAGATGTACTGTCAGATACTGACCCGGCTTAAAGGCGGCTACCGGGCCGCCATCTACCGGACTGAAGGTAAAGCTTTTAATCACCTCGCTCTGCTGCTCAATCGCGCTGATGCGAAACGCACGTTTGCCACGCCAGCCGCCGGTTTGCTGCTCAGTCGCCTGATAAATTTCCTCTTCACGATTGATGAAGACATCTGCCAGGACTCCATAGGCCCGGCCCCAGGCAGCCAGTGCCTCTTCGCCTGGATTCAGCAACTCTTTGATGGTTGCCAGCAGATTTTCACCCACGATGGCGTACTGCGCAGGCTGAATATTCAGGCTGGTATGTTTCTGCGCAATCTTTTCCACCGCCGGCAGTAGCACCGCCAGATTTTCCAGATTTGCGCCATAGGCGCAGATGGCATTGAATAGCGCTTCGCGCTGATTGCCATTGCGCTGGTTGTTCATATTGAAAACATTTTTGAGTTCAGGATGGTGCGACAGCATGCGGTCATAGAAATGTGCGGTAAGCGCAGGGCCACAGGCGGCGATGGCAGGTAGGGTCGATTTAACCGTGGCGATAGTGTGTGCATCAAGCATAAAAGCGGCCTCTTATTTAAAGTTGTATTTTAAATGTATCTTATAGTCGTCTCGTCTGCGATGTAAATAACCCGAGGAAATTTCTGGCTGTTTGAGTGGCAACTTTTAGGTGCATCCTGAGAAATTGCCGTCACATTCTGAAGAAAAATTGTGGCGTTCGAACAGGGTGAAAAGGTGTAAAAAAGCCCTGCCAGCAGCCAGCCAATCGTTTGCGTAAAAAGAGGCGGTTCACCCTACCTTCACCTGTTAAAACGGTTTACACTGTGGGCCTTCGCCCCTGAAGGGGGGTAAATACCGTCAGAAAGTTAGCTGAGTCAGGAGATCCGGATGTTAAAGCGTGATATGAACATTGCCGATTACGATGCCGAGTTGTGGCAGGCGATGGAGCAGGAGACAGTGCGTCAGGAAGAGCACATTGAACTGATTGCTTCTGAAAACTACACCAGCCCGCGTGTTATGCAGGCACAAGGTTCTCAGCTCACCAATAAATACGCTGAAGGCTATCCGGGCAAACGCTACTACGGCGGCTGTGAGTACGTTGATATCGTTGAGCAGCTGGCCATCGATCGCGCAAAAGAACTGTTTGGTGCCGATTACGCTAACGTGCAGCCACATTCAGGTTCACAGGCTAACTTCGCGGTTTACACCGCGCTACTGCAGCCGGGCGATACTATCCTGGGGATGAACCTGGCGCACGGTGGACACCTGACTCACGGCTCACCGGTTAACCTGTCCGGCAAACTCTATAACGTGGTTGCTTACGGTATCGATGAGACCGGTAAAATTGACTACGACGAACTGGCTGAACTGGCGAAAACCCACAAACCAAAAATGATCGTTGGCGGATTCTCAGCTTACTCCGGCGTCTGCGACTGGGCGAAAATGCGCGAAATCGCGGATAGCGTCGGTGCATGGCTGTTTGTGGATATGGCGCACGTTGCTGGCCTGATTGCTGCAGATGTTTACCCAAGCCCAATCCCGCATGCACACGTCGTGACTTCTACCACCCACAAAACGCTGGCTGGCCCACGCGGTGGCATCATTCTGGCGAAAAACGGCGACGAAGATTTCTATAAGAAACTGAACTCTGCTGTCTTCCCTGGCGGTCAGGGCGGTCCTCTGATGCACGTTATCGCCGGTAAAGCGGTTGCTTTCAAAGAGGCGATGGAGCCGGAATTCAAAACCTACCAGCAGCAGGTGGCAAAAAATGCCAAAGCGATGGTTGAGGTGTTGATTGAGCGTGGCTATGACATCGTTTCTGGCGGCACCCATAATCATCTGTTCCTGATCGATCTGGTGAGCAAAAACCTGACCGGTAAAGAAGCCGATGCGGCGCTGGGCCGTGCCAACATCACGGTTAACAAGAACAGCGTACCTAACGATCCGAAAAGCCCATTTGTCACTTCCGGTATCCGTATTGGTACACCTGCTGTTACGCGTCGTGGTTTCAACGAAGCGGACGTGCGCGAACTGGCTGGCTGGATCGCCGATGTGCTGGATAACGTCAATGACGAAGCGACCATTGAGCGCACCAAAAAGAAAGTGCTGGAAATCTGCAGCCGTCTGCCGGTCTACGCTTAATCGTTAACCTGTTGTGAGACAGCATAAAAAGGATGGCAGTTGCCATCCTTTTTTATTGCCTGTCGCGCAGGGCTCTGCCAGAGTAGCGCCCACTCATGCTGCCAGGCAGCAAACCTGCTGGAGGGAATATGGCAATCGGCTCCGCCAGATGGCTCGGATTGGGCTACTTCACGTACTTCTTCTGTTACGGCATCTATCTGCCATTCTGGGGCGTGTGGCTGAAAGGCACCGGCCTGGATGCTGAAAAGATTGGCCTCCTGCTCGGTTGTGGCATGGTGGCACGCTTTGTCGGCAGTCTGCTTATCGCTTCTCAGGTCAAAAATCCTTCACGGTTGATTATGGCGCTGCGTCTGCTGGCGCTGATGACCTGCCTGTTCGCCGCCGGTTTTTGGGTGGGTGAGCAGTGGATGTGGCTGCTGACGGTCATGATCGGCTTTAACCTCTTTTTCTCGCCGCTGGTCCCGCTCAGCGATGCGCTGGCCGCTACCTGGACACAGCAGATTGGGCTGGCGTACGGGCCGGTCAGGCTGTGGGGATCGCTGGCCTTTGTGATCAGCTCCGCGTTAACTGGCGTGCTGGTCAGTGCTTACTCCTCTAACGCCATTCTGCTGCTGCTTTCCGTCGGTGTCATTTCTATGCTGGCGGGCATGATGCTGACACCCGCCATTCAGCCGCAGGGCAATGAGCGGCAGGGCGCGGCGGGCGGCGGCTGGCAGGTATGGCGTGCGTTACTGCGTGAGAATGCGGTATGGCGATTCATGCTCTGCGTGACGCTGCTGCAGGGCGCGCATGCCGCCTATTATGGCTTCAGCGCTATCTGGTGGCAGGAGAGCGGCTATTCCGCCTCGACGGTGGGCTATCTCTGGTCGCTGGGCGTGGTGGCGGAGATTGTGGTGTTTGCCATGAGCAACCGGCTGTTCCGCCGCTGGAGCGCGCGCGAGCTGCTGCTGCTTTCGGGCATCTGTGCGCTAATTCGCTGGAGCCTGATGGGTGCCACGACCGCGCTGCCGCTGCTGATTGTGGCGCAAATCCTCCACTGTGGCAGTTTCACCGTCTGTCATCTGGCGGCGATGCGCTTTATCGCGGCGCGTCAGGGCGCGGAAGTGATCCGGCTGCAGTCGCTCTATTCCGCGCTGGCGATGGGCGGCGGTATTGCGATAATGACGATGATTTGCGGCGTGCTGTTCGCCCATCTGCAGGGGCATCTGTTCTGGGTGATGGCGCTGGTCGCGCTGCCCGCGCTATTCCTGCGTCCGGGCTACGACTCCAGTAAATAACGAATGCGCTGCTGATGGTGTAACGTCAGCGGCAGTTCCGCATGCACCAGCGGCGGAGAGAACAAGGGCAGCGAGGTAGGGTAGGGCGAAATGATGATGTCGACATCCCGTGGCGCGCCATCCTGCTGAAACTGCTTAACGTCCTGATAGGTGATATTGATCGGCAGCAGCGTGATCTCCCGGATCTGCTGCTCCACATCCTGCTCCAGATCGGCGTCGTCGCCGGTCAGGATCAGCACCTGCTTCTCCTGCAGCGCGCTCTCCTGCATCAGCCACGCACCAAAAATAATGGTGATTAAGCTCACCTCTTCCGGCGTAAAAGCGATGTTGTAGTGCTGCTCAAAAGCCTGAAGTGCCTCATGCGTCGTGCGCAGCAGGCGAGGATAGAGGCGGCTGACATCCAGTGCCACGCTATTGTCGATACCGATATTGAAGTGAGTACGATCCAGCGCCTGCGCCAGATGCGGATAGAGCTGGTGCAGCAGTTCATCGCGGTCAGCAAAGGTGATCCCGGCACAGGCTTCAAAATCATTAATCAGCTGCTGGGTGGCGTTCATTAACTGCTGCTCAGCAGGATGCGCAATCGCGTCCACAACCGGCGTATGGATCTGGCTGAACAGCAGCGTCCAGAAGTCGGCTTCGCTGACGGGCGGGGCAATATGGCAACGTTTGCGCCAGTGGTAAATCACATCCTCGGCGGCCTGCCGCTCAGGTTTCTGTTGCAGCCAGAGACACTGCGCCTCGCTGAACAGCACTGGCTGGCGCTGGCACAACCCGTACTTCATAAAAATCTGCAGAAACAGCCGGTCTCGTTCGCTGAAGTCACGCTTCAGACGCAGACTGCAGTGCTGTATCAGTGCCTGTAAATTGGTCTCATCCCACAGCGCTTTCTCAATCTTCATGACTTTCAGGCGCTGACGCAGAGGAGCGGCAAAATGCTCACAGACGAAGTCTTGCGATAAACGCAGACTGCGACGCAGGTTGTGCAACAGACAGAGGCGCCGATTCAACTCAGTTCCATGAAGACGAAAGCTGCCATCCACCATCTGGTGCAATTCCAGCTGGTGATATCGCTGTATCTCAAGGCCCACATCCGCGATATCCTGCCGGGCAACGGCAGGATCGACGCCATTCAGCTGGCAGACTTTTTCAAGCGTAAGCAAAGGTGTCGGCAGAAACAGCAGCAATAAAAGATGGCACTGACGCTGTGAACGGGAGAAGAGTGGTGCCAAAGGGGTAGCAGAACTCATCAATCAGATTTCCAGCAGGCTATTTTGAGCTAAGAATAGTCAACCCGGTCAGCGCCTGCGCGGTTTACGCGGTTTATTTGCCGGAGGTTTAAGGCGGGTCACATAATTTTGTTACTTATAGATCCTTTTAATCGGAAACGTTACTTTATAACATTATGAAAAGCGCACTCTTTGCTCTGTTAATGGTATTAAGTCCGGCTGTGCTGGCACATCCTCACAGCTTCATCGATATGAAAACGGAACTGGTGGTGCAGGGCGATACCTTTACCGGATTAAAGATGACCTGGACGATGGATGAGATTACCTCCGCCGATCTGCTGTATGACGCGGGTGACGCAAAACCAGGCAGCGTGGTGTGGAAAAAACTGGCGGCGGGCGTGATGGCGAACGTGCTGGGCCAGCACTACTTTTCTGAAATCTGGCACAACCAACAGCGGGTAAAGTTTTTGAATCTGCCAACGGAATACAATCTGTCACGTAACGGCCACAAAGCGGTGCTGGAATTTATTCTGCCGCTGGCGGAACCCCCAAAGCTCACTGGCCAGCGCTTTGAAATCCTGACCTTTGATCCCACCTACTTCGTCGATATGTTCTATGACAATCCCGGCGCGTTGACGCTGCCACCGCCGCTGCAGGCGCGCTGCCAGTTTGCCCTTAATACGCCAAAGCCCAACGACTCACTGAAGCAATATGCCCTGTCGCTGGATAAAGCGGATGCCCCGGCCGAAGAGATGGATCTGGGCCGCCAGTTCGCACAAACGGTGGTGCTGACATGTCAGTGATCTTCACACCCTTACGGGCCACCCGACTCTGGCCACTCTGGCTAATAGCAGGGCTCTTCCTCGGCGGCGCGCTGCTGGTCTGGCTTTACTGGTCGCAGATTCTGCTGCAGAGCGTGCTGTGGCAGAAAGACCTGCACCGGCAGATGACCCAGCTGTTACAGCAGGTGTCGGAGCAGCCACACAAGGCTGGCCTCTCGCTGGTGATATTCAGTCTGCTCTATGGCGTGCTGCACGCGCTGGGTCCGGGCCATGGCAAAGTCGTGATCTCAACTTTTCTGGCGACCCATCCGAGCCGCGTCAGAACCAGTATCAGGCTGACGCTGCTCGCCTCACTGCTGCAGGGCTCGGTCGCGATTGTGCTGGTGACGATGATGCTGGTTGTACTGAAAACGTCGTCGCGGCAGCTGCATCTCAGTAGTTTCTGGCTGGAGAAGGGCAGTTATCTGCTGGTAATTGGGTTGGGTGTGATGATCGGGTATCGGGCGCTGCGTTCACTGTGGCTGACATTACGTCCACGGCCCGCTCCGGTATTTCGCGCCTTCCAGCCTCATACCCATGACGGGCAGTGTGGCTGTGGACATGCGCATCTCCCGACGCCGCAGCAGATGAGCGGCAACGTCAGCTGGAAAACCCAGCTGCTGGTAGTGGTGTCGATGGGATTACGTCCCTGTTCCGGCGCGATTATGATGCTGCTGTTTGCCAAAGTCATTGGTGTTTATGGCTGGGGGATTCTCTCTGCGGCGGTAATGGCGCTGGGAACGGCACTGACCATTTCGGCGATTGGCTTGCTGGTGCAGCAGGCGCGTTCGGTGGCGCAACGGCTGGCACAGCCTGGTGCTGCCCCAGGCATGACGCGATTGCTTATCCCCGTGCTGGCCTTAACCGGCAGCCTGATTTTAATCGTGGCGGGTATCGCATTATGGCAGTCAGCGCAGCTGACGCTCGGCGGCGGAATTCGACCTTTCTGAAAACAAGCGCAGCGGAAATAAAATGGCCGCTGCGTTCTTCTCTTCGTTAATTATCTTTAAATTCACCTCTTTAATTTTTTCTCTGGGTTGTTTAGTGGAGAAATAACACTTCCCTGTCTACGCTGTTAATACCAAAACGGCATTTTCGCCGTCGGAATGATAAAAGACCAGAACAGCTTTCTGTTTATTGCGAGGAGTATATTTCATGGCTGATACCCGTATTAATAATGGCTACACCGAAACGCTGGCGACAGGGCCCGCTGGATTACCGTTAAAGCGTATTTCCTGGAGCGCCGTGTTTGCAGGTGTCATATGTGCGTTAATCGTTCATATCATTCTGACGCTTCTGGGAACAGCCATTGGTGCAACGACCATTGATCCGATGAAAGAGCAGAACCCTCTTGACAGTATTGGTACAGGCGCGCTGGTCTGGACAGCCATTGAAATGCTGGTCGCGATGGCGGCAGGTAGTTATGTTGCCGGTCGGCTGGCTCAGCGAGAAGGCGCACTGCACGGCTTACTGATGTTTGGCCTTAGCACAATCTTCACTATTTACCTGGCTATTATGCTGGCAACCAGTGTATTAGGTGGCGCGATGAATATTGTGGGTTCAGGTTTCCAGGCGCTGGGTAGTGGTATTTCCGCGGCTGCGCCATCGGTTACTCAAATGGCAAAACAAAAACTGCAAGAGAATAATATTAATTTAGATAACCTGCAGAGCGAACTGGAAACGACATTACGTCAGACCGGTAAACCGGAATTACAGCCAGAGAATTTGAAGCAGGATGCAAATAAAGAAGCGCAGAGTGCAGAAAACCAGGCTAACAATACTGCGAACCATCCGCAGACAGCCGATACTGATCTGACGAACTGGGTGAAAGGGGTAATGGATCGTCATTCAGATACCCTGCAGGCAGCCGATCGTGATGCGCTGAAAAATATTATCAAAGCGCGTACCGGTAAAAACGATCAGGAAGTGGATCAGATCGTCGCCAAAACTGAGCAGAGCTATCAGCAGGCCGTTCAGAAGTATCAGGAACTGAAACAGCAGGCTGAACAGAAAGCGCGTGAAGCCGGTGAGAAAGCTGCTGCTGCAACCGCTAAAGCAAGCTGGTATGCCCTGATTCTGCTGATCATCGAAGCCGTACTGGCCGGTGTAATGGGTATGGTAGGTCGTCGTACTCAGCCGCGTCAGGTGCTGACACACGAACGTCGTTAATCATCACTTAATGACAGGCAACAAAAAAGGCGGCTGATAAGCCGCCTTTTTCTGCACTAAACCTTAGCGTTTTAAGGCTTCGCTCAGCTCATCACGCATGTTCGACAGCATCGATTTCACTACGCGTGGGTTACCCGCGACCAGGTTACCTGACAGCAGATAGCCGTGGTTACCGGTAAAGTCAGTGACCAGACCGCCCGCTTCGCGGACCAGCAGTTCACCCGCCGCAAAATCCCATGGCTTCAGGCCAATCTCAAAATAGCCATCTACGCGACCAGCAGCCACATAGGCCAGATCCAGCGCAGCAGAACCGGTGCGACGGAAATCAGCACACTGGGTAAAGAGTTTGGTCATGATATTCATGTAAGCAGGTGCGTGCTGCTTCATTTTGAACGGGAAGCCGGTCGCCAGAACGGTGCCATCAAGATCGCGGGCCGTGCTGCCACGCAGACGATAGCCATTCAGCTGAGCACCCTGACCACGTGAAGAGGTGAACAGTTCATTGCGCATGGGATCGTAAACGACGGCGACTTCAGTGCGGCCTTTAATGCGCACAGCGATTGAAACAGCAAAGTGAGGTAAGCGTTTGATGAAGTTGGAAGTGCCATCCAGCGGATCGATAACCCATTGTACGTCCTGATCTTCGCCCGCCAGTTCACCGCTTTCTTCAGTGATGATGGTGTGTTTCGGGTAAGATTTACGAATGATTTCGATAATCAGGCGTTCTGCTTCGCGGTCAACATTAGTTACGAAGTCGTTGCTGCCTTTCTGGCTGGCTTCGACGGCGTCCGGGGTTTCATAATATTTGGCAATTAAATTTCCGGCCTTGCGCGCTGCGCGCACGGCAATGTTGAGCATTGGATGCATCGGTATCTCTCGCTGGATGTTAAAGAACGGGGAAAACGGCGCGGAGTATAGCAGCGTGTTCGGTAAATGTCCTGCTTTATGTTAAGATTCTCTCTACTGATTTTTACTGACCCGTTTCTGAGTATCCCTAATCATGTTGCAAAATATTCGTATCGTGCTGGTCGAGACTTCTCATACCGGTAACATGGGCTCCGTTGCGCGCGCCATGAAAACTATGGGCTTAACCAACCTCTATCTTGTTAATCCGCTGGTCAAGCCTGACTCACAGGCGATCTCCCTGGCTGCCGGAGCCAGTGACGTTATCGGCAACGCAAAAATCGTCGACTCGCTGGATGAGGCGATTGCCGGATGCAGTCTGGTGGTCGGCACCAGTGCTCGTTCCCGTTCGTTGCCCTGGCCGATGCTGGATGCGCGTGAATGCGGCGTGAAAAGCGTGGAAGAGGGCCAGCAGGCTCCGGTCGCGCTGGTCTTTGGTCGTGAACGCGTCGGCCTGACCAACGAAGAGTTGCAGAAATGTCACTATCACGTCGCGATTCAGGCCAATCCGGAATACAGCTCGCTGAACCTGGCGATGGCGGTTCAGATTATTGCCTATGAAGTGCGCATGGCGTGGTTACAGTCGCAGGAACAGGCCAGCACGGCACCGAAGTATGAAGAGTCCCCTTATCCGCTGGTAGATGACCTTGAACGCTTCTATCAGCATATGGAGCAGATGATGCTGAACAGCGGCTTTATCCGTGAAGCCAATCCAGGCCAGGTGATGAGCAAACTGCGTCGTCTTTATACCCGCGCGCGTCCGGAACGAGATGAACTCAACATCCTGCGCGGCATGCTTTCGTCGTTTGAAAAGCGTAAAAACGAGAAAAAAGAAGCAGATAATAGTTGAGTAAATTACCAGGTTAAATACCTGACTAATTTACCAGGTTAAATAGTTGACCAAATTACTCGGGAATGGCAGACTTCAAAGCATCTGTTGCTAATCCTCCGATAACCGGACGCTATTGAGGTCGTACGCTATGAGACTGACATCCAAAGGACGTTATGCCGTTACTGCAATGCTGGACGTTGCCCTTCACTCCCATGAAGGTCCGGTCCCGCTGGCGGATATTTCCGAGCGTCAGGGCATTTCGCTCTCCTACCTGGAGCAGTTATTCTCCCGACTGCGTAAAAATGGTCTGGTTTCCAGCGTACGTGGCCCAGGCGGCGGTTATCTGTTGGGTAAAGAGTCAAACACCATCTCTGTCGGTGAAGTGATCACCGCCGTGGATGAGTCTGTTGATGCGACCAAATGCCAGGGCAAAGAAGGCTGCCAGGGCGGCGAGCGTTGCCTGACTCACGTGCTGTGGCGCGATCTGAGCGTGCGCATCAGTGACTTCCTGAACAATATTACGCTGGCTGAACTGGTGAATAATCAGGAGATCCTGGATGTGGCGGATCGTCAGAATGCGATCGATAATCGTCGCTTCCAGAGCCCGCGTTCGCAGGAAATTAACGTCAACCAACGCGCCTCGTAATCCCCGCTGTTCCGGCCCTTACTGCTAACGCGGACAGGGCCGAATCTGCTATAAAGACGTATGATTTTTTATACGGAGCTGTAGCGCAATGAAATTACCGATTTACCTGGATTACGCCGCCACCACGCCGGCCGATCCGCGTGTGGCCAGCAAAATGATGCAGTTTCTGACGCTGGATGGCACGTTCGGTAATCCGGCCTCGCGATCGCACCGTTTTGGCTGGCAGTCTGAAGAAGCGGTTGATGTTGCGCGTAATCAGATCGCCGAACTGGTCAATGCCGATCCGCGCGAAATCGTTTTTACCTCTGGCGCCACTGAATCCGATAACCTCGCGATTAAAGGTGCAGCTCACGCTCATCAGGCGCGCGGCAAACATATCATTACCAGCCAGACAGAACACAAAGCGGTGCTTGATAGCTGCCAGCAGCTTGAGCGTGAAGGCTTTGCTGTCACGTATCTTACCCCGGCGGCTAACGGCATTATCTCGCCTGACAAGCTGCGTGCGGCGCTGCGCGACGACACGATTCTGGTCACTCTGATGCACGTGAATAATGAAACCGGGGTGATTCAGGATATCGCCGCCTTTGGTGAAATTTGCCGCGAACGTGAAATTCTGTTCCATGTGGATGCCACTCAGAGCGTCGGCAAGTTGCCTATCGATCTCAGCCAGTTGCCGGTCGATTTAATGTCCTTTTCTGCCCACAAACTTTATGGCCCGAAAGGCATCGGCGCACTCTATGTCCGGCGTAAGCCGCGTGTGCTGATCGCCGCGCAGATCCACGGCGGCGGACATGAACGCGGAATGCGCTCCGGAACATTGCCGGTGCATCAGATTGTCGGCATGGGCGAAGCCTATCGCATCGCAGCTGAAGAGCGCGAAACCGAGATGGCACGTCTGCAGGCTCTGAGCGATCGTCTGTGGCAGGGTATCAGTACACTGCCTGGCGTCACCCTTAATGGCGATCATAACCTGCGCGCGCCGAACATTCTTAACCTCAGTTTCGCTGACGTTGAGGGCGAATCATTGATTATGGCGCTGAAAGATCTGGCCCTCTCTTCCGGCTCGGCCTGTACGTCCGCCAGCCTGGAACCTTCCTATGTTTTGCGCGCGCTGGGCCTGAGTGAAGAGCTGGCGCACAGTTCGCTGCGCTTCTCGCTGGGACGTTTCACTACCGAAGAAGAGGTCGACTACGCCATTGCCCTGGTGCAGAAATCGGTGACCCGTCTGCGGGCCTTAATGAAATCCTGATACCCGACGATAGTCCGGAAACTGCGCCAATATGGGCACTTCGCTGGCAACGCCCGGCGGAATCTGTTATCAGGTCTCTCTGCGAATTACATTTAACATCTTATTAAAGCCGTTATAACAATCAGGCTGGATGAAACAGATAACGATTACGGAGCTTTTCGATGACCACACAACCCATGAATATTACGCTTAGCAGCCAGCCCGCCGATGCGCGCTGGGGCGAGAAAGCGATTCTTAGCAGCAACGACAGCGGCATGACACTGCATCTGACCGGCGAGGATGCGCTGAATACCATTCAGCGTGCGGCGCACAAAATCGACGGCCAGGGTATCCGCCATGTGGCGCTGACCGGCGAAGGCTGGCACCTTGAGCAGTGCTGGGCATTCTGGCAGGGCTTCCGTGGCCCGAAAGGCCAGCGTCAGGTTGAATGGCCAGAGCTGGGCGAACATGAGCAGGCGGAGTTTGATCGCCGACTGAAAATTATCGACTGGGTGCGCAACGTCATTAACCTGCCTGCAGAAGATCTGGGGCCGGAGCAGCTGGCGCACAATGCCGTCGACCTGATCAGTGAAGTAGGTGGTGACGCCGTCAGCTACCGCATTACCAAAGGCGATGAACTGCGGGTGCAGGGTTATATGGGTCTGCACACAGTGGGACGCGGTTCAAATCGTCCGCCGGTCTATCTGGCGCTCGACTACAACCCGACCGGCGACGAGAATGCGCCGGTTTACGCCTGCCTGGTCGGTAAAGGCATCACCTTTGATACCGGCGGCTACAGCCTGAAGCAGAGCAGCTTCATGGACTCGATGAAGTCTGACATGGGCGGCGCGGCGACCGTTACTGGTGCACTGGCCATGGCGATTTCGCGGGGTCTTAACAAGCGCGTCAAACTCTATCTCTGCTGTGCCGATAACATGGTCAGCAGCAATGCCTTTAAACTGGGCGACATCATTCGCTATCGCAACGGTAAATCGGTGGAAGTGATGAACACCGACGCGGAAGGGCGCCTGGTCCTGGCTGACGGTTTAATCGACGCCAGCGAGCAGAATCCGACGATGATCATCGACGCCGCAACGCTGACCGGCGCGGCAAAAACGGCGCTGGGCAACGATTACCATGCGCTGTTTACTTTTGATGATGTAATGGCGCAGTCGCTGATGGGTAGCGCGGTGAGTGAGAATGAACCTTTCTGGCGTCTCCCGCTGGCTGAATTCCATCGCAGCCATCTGCCGTCTAACTTTGCCGATCTCAATAATATCGCCAGTCCATCTCATGCGGCAGGTGCCAGCAGCGCGGCAGCGTTCCTGTCACACTTTGTCAGCAACTATCAGCAGGGCTGGCTGCACATCGACTGCTCCGCGACCTATCGCAAAGGCGCCGTTGACCAGTGGGCGGCGGGCGCAACAGGTCTTGGCGTGCGTACCCTCGCCAATCTGTTACTGAAATAAGCCGATCTCAGCGGTGGCTGATGCTGCCGCTGTTCAGAGGGAAACTATGAACCGTCTTGAAGAGGTGCTGAAGCTGGCGGCCACTGAGCCTGCCCATCGGCCCGAATTTTTCCAACTGCTGCTGGAATCTGACGTCTTTGTTCCAGGCGAAAGCACCACGCAACAGCTTGATGCCAGCACGCCCGTTGATCTGCAGCACTGGGAAAAAGAGGATGGCAGCAGCATCATTCCTTTTTTCACGTCAGAAGAGGCGATGAGTGAAGCGGTGAGTGATGAACAGTCCTGGCTGCGTCTGCCGGTACGGACGCTGTTTGAGATTACGCGCGGCGAGACGCTGTTTCTCAATCCTAAACTGCCTTCCGGCAAAGAGTTTACTGCGGCCGAGATCACCCATCTGCTGGCTGAAGAGGGCAGTGCGCTAAGCCAGCAAACTGTGCTCGAAGGCGGACAGTCACTGCTGCTTTCTGAGGTCGCTGAACCGCCTGCGCAGATGATCGACTCGCTGACTCAGCTGTTCAGTAAGCATAAGCAGGTGCGGCGGGCCTTTATCGCCAGCATTCGTGAGCGGGCCGACGAAGCGCCTAATCTGCTGATTGGTATTGAAGCGGACAGCAACATCGAGGCGATCATTCATGCGGCGGGCAGTGTGGCAACGGATACGTTGCCGGACGATGCGCCGGTGGATATCTGTGAAGTGACGCTGAACGATCGTGGCATCAGCCATTTCTTTACCGCCCACATCACACCCTTCTACGAACGTCGCTGGGGCAGTTTCCTGCGTGACTTCAAGGGCAGTGAGCGGATTATCTGATTATCTGACGCACTAAAAAAACAGGCGGCTCATAGGCCGCCTGTTTGTTATTTTGCAATGGGCAAGTCGTCGCGACTGCCCCATTCGCCCCAGGACCCGTCATACAGCGTGGCATCCCGTGCGCCCAGCGCGGTCAGCGCCAGAATCAACACCACCGCCGTCACGCCTGAGCCACAGCTGGCGACCACCGGCTGGGCAATATCGACCCCCGCATCGGCAAACAGCCTGCGCAGTTCTGCTTCCTGCTTGAGTTTTCCCTGCTCAACCAGCGTATTCCACGGCACGTTCAGACTGTTGGGAATATGTCCGCGATGCAGTCCGGGACGCGGCTCGTCCACTTCAGCGTTAAAGCGATTAGCGGCACGCGCATCAACAATCTGTGCGCCGCCTTCATGGCTGATCAGCAGCACATCCGTCAGGCGTTTCACCCGGCTTTCATCCGCGTGCGCCTCAAACTCACCTTCCGGCAGATTCACTTCGCCCGTTGCCAGCGCAAAACCGGCTTCTTTCCAGCCCTGCAAACCTCCGCTAAGAATCGACACCTGAGCCACACCAAAAGTCTTCAGCATCCACCAGGCGCGCGGCGCGGAAAAGAGGTTGCCCTCATCATAGACGACCAGGTGCTTATCACTGCTGACGCCCAGCTCTCGCATCGCGACGGCAAAGGTCTCGGCGCGCGGCAGCATATGTGGATAGGGGCTGGTGTGATCGGAAAGCGCTTCAATATCGAAGTAAGGGGCGTCGGGTAAATGACCCGCCAGATATTCAGCCTGGATATCGCGAACCGCTTCCATCCCGGGTGGCAACAAACGTGCATCCAGCACCTGAAGCCGCTCATCGTTGTAGTGCTCTTGTAACCAGTCGGCGGACACAAACAGTGGCGTCGTCATAACAACCTCATCTCAGCAATCTGTCATACCAGTGTCAGGGAATGTGCGCACCATCTCAAGAGAAGCGTTGATTAAATGCGAGCATTGATATGAAATTGCGCGGCGTAATCAAATGACACTCCCTGCGTCCCGGTGAAGGAACTACCATGAAGAAACGCACTACCCGGCTGCTGCTCAGTATGCTGATCGGGGGCTCGCTGCTCTCAGCGGCCCTGTTACCTGTTCTGCCTCTCCATGCGGCAGAGGCACCCGCAACCGCTCAGGTCAGCAAACCGCTGACGATTATCGATCTCTCGGAACTGCAGATCGATGGTGCCGCTGCGCTGGTCTTAAGCTTCAGTCAGCCGCTGGATGACAAACAGGATATCGCGCAAAAAGTCAGGCTGACCGACGATAAACAGGGCCGGGTGGATGGCGGCTGGGAGCTATCCGCTAACCGCAAAACGTTGCGCTTCCGTCATCCTGAACCATCGCGTCACTTCACCGTCACAGTGGATGCGGGACTGCGCGCGGCCAGCGGTGAGACGCTCGCCGACGATTACAGCCAGAAAATTGCCACCAGTGATATCCAGCCGATGGTGGGGTTTGCCAGTCGCGGCTCACTGCTGCCGCTGCGTATCACGCAGGGACTGCCGGTGCTGGCGCTGAATGTTGACCAGGTCGATGTCGATTTCTTCCGGGTAAAGAATGCCGGTCTTGCAGAATTTCTCTCGCAGTGGAATTACGGCAACAACCTCTCCAGCTGGCAGTCACAGGATCTGCTGAAAAGCAGCCAGCTGGTCTATTCCGGTCGCTTTGAGCTTAACCCGGCGCGTAACACCCGCGAAAAATTGCAGCTTCCGATGAGTGACATTACCGCTCTGCAGGAGCCGGGCGTCTATCTGGCGGTGATGAAGCAGGCCGGAACTTATCGCTACAGCCAGCCCGCCACGCTTTTCACCCTGAGTGACATTGGCCTCTCTTTGCATCGCTTCCCGACGCAGTTCGAACTGTTCGCCCAGAGCCTGGCAAATGGCCAGCCACTTTCCGGCGTCAGCGTCAGGTTGCTGGATGCGAAAGGGCAGGTGCTGCAGAGCGGGACCACTGACAACACCGGTCATCTGCGTCTCAGGGCGGATGAAAAAGGCAAGATCCTGCTGGCCGTGCAGGGTGAACAGACCTCAATGATCGACCTGGCGCGTCCGGCGCTGGATCTCGCTGAGTTTCCGGTTGCCGGACCGCAGGGCTATGACAAACAGCTGTTTGTCTTTGGGCCGCGCGATATCTATCGTCCAGGCGAAATCGTTATCGTCAATGCGCTGCTTCGTGATGCCGACGGACACCCGTTGCCCGTCCAGCCGATAAAAGCGGAACTGGTGCAGCCCGATGGCCAGGTGATGCGAACCTTTGTCTGGCAGCCTGAATCTGGACTTTACCAGCAGCGACTGGCACTGCCAGAGTCCGCCATGACCGGCGACTGGATGCTGCGACTCAATACCGGCGATAACCTCAAGCGCGAATGGAAGTTTCACGTCGAAGATTTTCTGCCGGAACGCATGGCATTAACCCTGAAAAACGATCCTCAGCCGCAGCCTGCTGATGCCAGCGTTGAGTTCGGTATTGAGGGGCGCTACCTCTATGGCGCACCCGCGGCGGGTAATACGCTACAAGGGCAACTCTATCTGCGACCGGCACGCGAAGCGGTGGCTTCACTGCCGGGCTACCAGTTTGGTGACATCACCGAAGAGGGATTAAAACGCACGCTGGATGAGGTGGACCTCAAGCTCGATACCAGCGGTAAAGCGCAGATCTCGGTAGAGAGTCAGTGGGATCAGCTGCATTCTCCGCTCAACCTGATCCTGCAGGCCAGCCTGCTGGAGACCGGCGGTCGACCGGTCACCCGTCGCGCTACCCAGGCCATCTGGCCCGCTGAAGCCCTGCCGGGTATCCGGCCGCTGTTCGGTAACAAGGCCGTTTATGACTACCGCAGTGACAGCTATCACGACGAGCCTACCGTGCCGGAAGAGAGCCTGGCCGAATTCGACATTGTCTATGCCAATAGTCAGGGCAAAAAACTGGCGGCAGACAAACTGGATGTGCGTCTGATCCGTGAACGCCGTGATTACTACTGGAGCTTCTCTGACAGCGAAGGCTGGCAGTCGCAGTATGGCGATAAGGATCTGCAGGAAGATGAACGCGCCATCTCTGTCCCGGCTGACGGCAGCACCAAAGTCAGCTTCCCGGTCGAGTGGGGCCACTACCGGCTGGAAGTGCAGGCGGGCGAGAAGATCGTCAGCAGCGTGCGGTTCCAGGCCGGTTATGACTGGCAGGACAATACCAACGGCACGGGCGCATTGCGCCCGGATCAGGTCAGACTGAAGCTGGACAAAGCCGCTTACCAGCCGGGCGATACCGTGCATCTGCAGGTTGAGTCACCGGCAGCCGGTAAAGGTTACCTGATGGTGGAGTCGAGCAGCGGCACGCTCTGGTGGCAGCCACTGACCGTACCAAAGGGCGGCACAACGGTGGATGTCCCTGTTGCTGAGAGCTGGCAGCGTCACGATCTCTACTTCAGCGCCATCGTGGTGCGTGACGGCGATAAGGTCAGTGGCGCAACGCCAAAACGCGCGGTGGGGCTGTTGCATCTGCCGATGGCGACGGAGGCGCGCCGCTTAAATCTGACGCTGGATGCGCCCGATAAAACCCGTCCTGAGCAACGCCTGACGGTAAAAGTCCACGCCAGTCGTGACGGCGGCCCGCTGCCTGAAAAAGTGAATGTACTGCTGTCAGCAGTGGACAGCGGCGTTCTGAGCGTGACGGATTATAAAACCCCCGATCCGTGGCAGGCGTTCTTTGGCCGTAAACGCTACAACGTCGATCAGTACGACGTCTTTGGCCAGCTGATCGAAGGCGGTGGCCGGCTCGCGGCGCTGCGTTTTGGTGGTGATGGCGAGGATGAATCGATGACGCGCGGCGGTAAAAAGCCGGTGACGCACGTCAATATCGTGGCGCAGCAGTTACAGGCGGTGACACTGGATAAAGAGGGCAACGGATCGATTACGCTGCCGATCCCGGCCTTTAACGGTGAGCTGCGGCTGATGACCCAGGCATGGAGCGATGACAGCTTCGGCGCGGCAGAGCGCAAACTGGTGGTCGCGGCGCCGCTGATCAGCGAACTGGCCACCCCGCGCTTCCTTGCCAGCGGTGATACAGCCTCACTAGCGCTGGATCTCACTAACCTGACCGATCTGCCGCAAACCCTGAACGTGGATCTGAGCAGTAGTGGCTTAGTGGATCTGGCCGGGGCTGCCAGCCAGAGTGTGACGCTGGCCAAAGGTGCACGCACCACACTGCAGATTCCGGTCACGGCGAAAACCGGCTTTGGTGATGGCGAGATTGCGGTGCAGATTTCCGGTCTTAACCTGCCGGGTGAGCAGGTTAAGCCCAGCAAACAGCAGTGGAAAATCGGCGTCAGGCCACCTTATCCTGCCCTGACGCTGAACTTTGATGCTGTCATCAATCCCGATCAGCCCTGGCAGGTCGCGGCAGCTTCCCTGACGGGCCTGGATGCGCAGACTCTGAGTGGACAGCTGACGCTGAGCAATCGCCCGCCGCTGAACATCGCCAGCTATATCAGTGCGCTTTACGCCTATCCCTACGGCTGTCTGGAACAGACTACCAGCGGGCTCTGGCCTTCGCTCTATACCAGCCATGCTGAGCTGACCGCCATGGGCATTAAAACCAGCAGCGATGAAGCGCGTCGGGCAGCCGTCGATACCGGCATCGCCCGTCTGGCAGGCATGCAGCGAGCCAACGGCAGCTTTGGACTGTGGGATAAACAGAGTGAAGAGGAGTTCTGGCTGACGCCATACGTGACGGACTTCCTGCTGCGTGCCAGTGAGGCGGGCTATGCACTGCCGGATAATGTGGTTGAGCGCGCTAACGCACGGCTACTGCGCTACCTGCAGGATCCAACGCAGATTAGCGGCGGCGGCAGTGACGACAATGCCGCGCTGCAGTTCAGCGTGCAGGCTTACGCCGGACTGGTGCTGGCGCGTCAGCAGCGCGCGCCACTGGGTGCACTGCGTGCATTGTATGAAAAACGTGAGAAAGCCCGCTCTGGCCTGGCGCTTATGCAGCTGGGTGTTGCGCTGAAGATGATGGGTGACGGGCAGCGCACATCGCTTGCGATCATGCAGGGTGCCACGCTGACGCGTTCAGACAAAGAGTGGTACGGCGACTATGGCAGCACGGTGCGCGATGAGGGAATGATGATTGCCCTGTTAACCGAGAATAAGCTGCAGCCTGATTTGCAGAATAGCCTGCTGCTGTCGCTGTCCAAAGAGGTCAGGGGCAAACGCTGGTTCTCGACCCAGGAAAATAACGCGCTTTATCTGGCTGCTCATACCCTGCAACGTGCGCAGGGCGGAAGCTGGCAGGCGCTGCTTTCGGGCAATCCACAGCCTCTGCAAGGCGATGCACCGCTGAATAAAGGGTTGGGGGCTGAGCGACTGTTGCAGGGCTTAGCCATCCGTAATCCGGGCAGTGCGCCGCTGTATGGTCGTCTGTACGTCACCGGTTATCCGCTGGCCGCGCCTCAGCCTGAGAGCAATGTGCTCGGCATAAAACGTGAATACTTCACTTTGGATGGCAAAGCCGCCGATCTTAATAATCTGCGCAGCGGTGAGTTGCTGGTGGTCCGTCTGACCGTTTCCTCGAAACGCAGTATCAGCGATGCGCTGGTGGTGGATCTGCTGCCTGCCGGTCTGGAGCTGGAAAACCAGAATCTGGCCGACAGCAGCGCCAGCCTCGGTGACAGTGCGGATGCGCTGAAGGAAAGCATGGGTGACATGCAACAGGCTGACATCAGGCACATTGAGTTCCGTGACGATCGCTTTGTCGCGGCGCTGGCGGTAGATACTTATCGTCCCGCAACGCTGGTCTATCTGGCGCGGGCGGTCACGCCGGGTCGCTACCTGATGCCGCCGCCGCAGGTGGAATCAATGTATGTGCCGGAGTGGCGTGCTACCGGCAGTACGCCGCCGCTGCTGCATATCCAGTAAGTGACGCAGGGCGTGGTAAAGATCAGCACCATTAAAAAGCGGTGGCTCGCGCTGCCGCTTTTTTTTCTGGCTTTATGGCTGGCGACGTGGGGACTGGATCGCCTGTTCCCGCTGCCGCTTAAACAGGTGCAGCCTGCGCGGGTGATTGTGGCCAGCGACGGAACGCCGCTGTGGCGCTTTGCTGACAGCAAGGGTATCTGGCGCTATCCCGTCACGCCTGAGGAGGTGGCTCCGGCCTATCTGCAGGCGCTTCTGACCTACGAAGATCGCTGGTTCTGGTATCACCCCGGCATCAATCCTCTGGCTCTCGTGCGTGCAGCCTGGCAGGATTTGCGCCATCAGAGCGTCATTTCCGGCGGCAGCACCCTGACCATGCAGGTGGCTCGCCTTATCGACCCGCAACCCCGCACGCTGCGGGGCAAACTGATTCAGGCGTGGCGAGCGCTGCAGCTGGAGTGGCATCTTTCCAAACGTGACATCCTGACGCTCTACCTTAACCGTGCGCCCTTTGGCGGCACGCTTGAAGGGGTGGGCGCAGCAAGCTGGAGCTGGCTGGGAAAAGCCCCGTCGCAGCTGACGCCGGGCGAGGCAGCGCTGCTTGCCGTTTTGCCGCAGGCACCCAGCCGACTGCGGCCCGATCGCTGGCCGGAGCGGGCGGAAGCCGCACGCAATAAAGTGCTGGATCGGCTGACGGAATATCGTATCTGGTCCGCTGAACAGGTGGCGGAAATCCGTCAGGAGCCGGTCTGGCTGCCGCCACGACAGATGCCGCAGATGGCGCCGCTGCTGGCCCGGCGGCTGCTGTCGATCAACGCCAGCGACAAGATTGTCTCCACGCTCGATCCTTCACTGCAGCGCGAACTGGAAAGCCTGGCGCTGAACGTTAAAAACCAGCTTCCGCCGCGCACTTCGCTGGCGATGCTGGTGGTGGATCACACCACCATGGCAGTTCGGGGGTACGTCGGCTCGGCTGACTTTACCGATGACAGCCGTTTTGGGCATGTGGATATGATCGCCAGCGTGCGCTCGCCAGGCTCGGTGTTAAAACCCTTTATTTACGGCATGGCGCTGGATGAGGGACTGATTCATGCCGAATCGTTGCTGCAGGATGTGCCGCGTCGCTTTGGCGATTACAGGCCAGGCAACTTCGACACCGGCTTTCACGGGCCGGTCAGCGCCAGCGAAGCGCTGGTGCGATCCCTGAATCTGCCTGCCGTGCAGGTGCTGGAGGCGCTGGGACCGAAAAACGTTGCGGCGCGTCTGCGCAATGTGGGTCTGAATTTACGTTTCCCGCCCGGCGCAGAACCTAATCTTTCGTTGATTCTTGGCGGTACCGGGGCGCGCATGGATGAAATTGTGGCGGCTTATAGCGCCTTTGCCCGTCACGGTAATGCCGCTGCGTTGCGCTGGACGCCCGATCAACCCTTGCAGCAGCGACCGCTGCTATCAAAGGAATCGGCGTGGATCATCCGGCGTATCCTGGCGGGTGAAGCGCAACCTGCCGGCGATGGCAGCGTACCCGACGTGGTGCCGCTGGCCTGGAAGACCGGCACCAGCTACGGCTATCGCGATGCCTGGTCGGTGGGCATCAATCCCCGTTATCTGATTGGCGTCTGGGTCGGGCGACCGGATGCGACCCCGGTTGCCGGGCAGTTTGGTTTTGCCTCTGCCGTACCGATCATGAATCAGATTAACAGCGTGCTGATGAGCCGCCTCGGCAGGCGTGACGTGCCGGTCGATCCGCGACCGGCCTCGGTGACGGTCGCGACCCTCTGCTGGCCTGGTGGTCAGCCGCTGCCTGCCGGAGATGAAAACTGTCGCCAGCGTCGACAAAGCTGGGTCGCCTCGGATACGCTGCCGCCAACCCTGCTGGCGCCGGGGCAGGAGAGCCTCAGTGGATTACGCCTGGGCTACTGGCAGAATGCGCAGGGACTGCGGGTTGCAGCAGATTGCCCTGGCGCTACCCGTCATGAACGACTGGTCTGGCCGCTACCGCTGGAGGCCTGGCTGCCACCTCAGGAGCGTCGGGCGCAGCGCTTACCGCCCATTGATGTCCATTGTCCGCCACTACAGCAGGGCAGCAGCGCACCACTGATCGTCACTGGCATCGTTGAGGGGCAAATTGTTAAGCCGCTGCCGGGCAATAGCGCACTGACGATCCCGGTTGCGGTGCAGGGTGGGCAGGGCGCGCAGCGCTGGTGGTTCCTGAATGGTGAGCCGTTGATGACGCAAAACGCAGCGGATAGTCTGTCGCTGCACCTTAATCATCCGGGAGAGTATCAGTTAGTGGTGATGGATGAAGAGGGGCAGCTTATCTCGGTCACTTTTAGCCGGGGTTGACGCTTTTCTGCGCTAAATCATAACCGTTGCGCGTCTGCTTAGACTCAGATCAAGAATTTTCAACAAATTAGGGATCTCTGATAGGCAATGCCGGACTCAGCCCCTATAATCGGCGCCGTTTCTTAACCGGGGCGGACGCCACCGGTTTCTTCAGAACGTCAAGACAGAGGTCATCATGGCAATCGAACGTACTTTTTCTATCATCAAGCCAAACGCCGTCGCTAAAAATGTGATTGGTGCTATCTACAACCGTTTTGAAAGCGCAGGCTTCAAAATTGTTGGCGCAAAAATGCTGCAGCTGAGCAAAGAGCAGGCTGAAGGTTTTTATGCTGAGCACCAGGGCAAGCCATTCTTCGATGGTCTGGTTGAATTCATGACCTCTGGCCCGGTTGTTGTTTCCGTGCTGGAAGGTGAAAATGCGGTTCAGCGTCACCGTGACCTGATGGGTGCGACTAACCCGGCAAACGCACTGGCTGGCACACTGCGTGCTGACTACGCTGACAGCTTCACCGAAAACGCGACCCACGGTTCAGATTCTGCTGAATCCGCTGCCCGCGAAATCGCCTATTTCTTCGGCGAAAACGAAATCTGCCCACGTACCCGTTAATCGTCCGGCGATAAACGTTACAGCGGCTTTACAAAAATCTGCGTAGGGGAGGTCACTCCCGCCTGTTATCAGGCCGCAGATGTTGTACAATATTGCGCCTTCATTGACATCGCTTAATGAAGGCGCAATTTTTTCATCTATCCCTGAACAGCGCCATAACGTGTAACAACGAGGCCAGAGAATATTATGTCCGAACAGATTGAGACGTCCGCGTCCGCATCCCCCATTGTCGTTTCCCCTAAAAGTCAGAAAATAAACCTGCTGGATCTTAACCGTCAGCAGATGCGCGAATTCTTCCTGTCGCTGGGCGAAAAGCCGTTCCGCGCCGATCAGGTCATGAAGTGGATTTATCACTACTGCTGCGATGACTTCGAGCAGATGACCGACATCAACAAAAAGCTGCGTAACCGGCTGATGGAGTTGACGGAAATCCGCGCGCCAGAAGTGGCGGAAGAGATGCGCTCCACCGACGGCACCATTAAATGGGCCATTCGCGTGGGTGACCAGCTGGTGGAAACGGTCTATATCCCGGAAGGGGACCGCGCCACGCTCTGTGTCTCTTCACAGGTGGGTTGTGCGCTGGAGTGTAAATTCTGTTCGACCGCACAGCAGGGCTTTAACCGTAACCTGCGGGTGTCAGAAATTATTGGTCAGGTGTGGCGTGCGGCGAAAATTGTCGGCGCAGCAAAAATCACCGGCCAGCGTCCTATCACCAACGTAGTGATGATGGGCATGGGCGAGCCACTGCTCAACCTCAACAACGTGGTCCCGGCAATGGAGATCATGCTGGATGACTTCGGTTTTGGTCTGTCGAAGCGTCGCGTGACCCTGTCCACGTCAGGTGTGGTGCCCGCGCTGGATAAACTGGGCGATATGATAGACGTCGCGCTGGCGATTTCCCTGCATGCAGCAAACGACAAGCTGCGTGATGACATCGTGCCGATCAACAAAAAGTACAATATCGAAACCTTCCTGGCGGCGGTGAAACGCTATATTGCGAAATCCAACGCCAATCAGGGACGTGTGACCATTGAGTACGTCCTGCTGGATCACGTCAATGACAGCACTGATGATGCGCATGAACTTGCCGCATTGCTGAAAGAAACGCCGTGTAAAATCAACCTGATTCCGTGGAACCCCTTCCCGGGTGCGCCGTATGGCCGTAGCTCAAACAGCCGTATCGATCGTTTCTCCAAAGTCCTGATGGACTATGGTTTTACCACTATCGTGCGTAAAACCCGTGGTGACGACATTGATGCCGCCTGTGGTCAGTTAGCTGGAGAAGTTATTGACCGTACCAAGCGGACGATGCGCATCAAAATGGCAGGTGAAGCCATCTCTGTGAAGCCTCTCTAGAAGGCTGACACAGAGCGTTTCCTTAAGTCATGACGCATGGCAGGCTGCAGCCTGTCAACGTCAACCGGATGGAAGCGATTATGCGTAATGGATTACCTGCAGTTTCACTGGCGCTGTTTGTTGTAAGCGGGTGTGTCAGTCAGCCACACCAACCTGGTGCTGAAGAGGTGCGTCTGCAGTTAGGGATGCACTACCTGGCGGGTGGCGATTATGCCGCGGCTGAGCGAAACTTTCTGCGTGCACAGGCCGCCGCGCCAGACGATTACCGGGTCTCGCTTGCGCTGGCACGACTGGCGCAGAAGCAGGGTAATCAGACAGCGGCGCAGGCACGGTTTATACTGGCACAGCAGCAGGCTCCGGATAATGGTTTTGTTGCTAACAATTACGGTGCGTTTCTCTGCGCTTTAAGGCAGTATGACGAAGCGCATCAACAGTTTAGTCGGGCAGGCGCAGCACAGCAGTTTGATGCACGCAATGACGCGCTTGAACTGGCAGGGTTTTGTTATCTGCAGGCTGGCGATGTTGCTGCTGCACGCAGGACGTTACGTCAGGCCACTGAGGCTGACAGACGCAAAGCTGACTCGCTGCTGTCGGAAGCTGAAAAGCAGATGGCAGATAACCATCTGGCTGAAGCGCAGGTTTTGCTCGACGTTTACCAGCAACTGCTGCCCGAAACGGCACGAAGTCTGGCGTTACACTTACGTTTCGCCGCGCTACAGGGAAATGCCGCTGACGTTTCACGTTATGGCGACCGGTTAGCGCGACGTTTTCCGCAATCGATACAGTACCAGCGTTATGTAGCTAATGAATACTGAAGCCACTCAAGAAAACTCTGCAATACAATCAACAGGCGAACGTCTGCGTCTGGCCCGTGAGCAGATGGGGCTGACGCAGCAGAACGTCGCTGAACGCCTGTGCCTGAAACTCTCTACCGTGCGTGATATCGAAGAAGACAAATCGCCCGCCGATTTAGCGACCACGTTCCTGCGCGGATATATTCGCTCTTACGCGCGTCTGGTGCACATTCCTGAAGAGGAACTGCTGCCGATGATGGCGAAACAGACGCCGATTCGTTCTTCAAAGATCGAGCCGATGCAAAGTTTCTCTCTGGGCAAACGCCGCAAGAAACGCGACGGCTGGCTGATGATTTTCACCTGGCTGGTGGTGTTTGTGGTGGTGGGTCTGACTGGCGCCTGGTGGTGGCAGAATCATAAAGCATCGCAGGATGATCTGGTGCCGATGACCGATCAGAGTAGCAGCGGCGGTGATAACGGACAGTCGATTCCGCTGGGTGAGTCCAGTGGTGACAGCGCGGCACCTGCCGCGCCTGACGAAAGCAATACCACCACCAGCAATAACAGCACGACCAGCGCGCCAGCGAGTGCAGCTCCGGCCGTCAGCGCCAGCAATAACGCGACCACTGCACAGCCGGATAACACCAGCAATGCCGTGGTTTCGCCGAGCCAGGCGCCAGTAGAGAACTCAGCGGCTGCACCTGCAGCCACGAATTCCAGTACCAGCGCGGCACCACAGATGCCAGTGGGAGCCGCCGCGGTCAGTGAACCGGCTGCTGACCCTAACGCGGTGGTCATGACCTTTAACGCTGACTGCTGGCTGGAAGTGAGCGATGCTACCGGCAAAAAACTGTTCAGCGGCATCCAGCGCAGTGGTGGTAAACTCAGCCTCGCAGGAACGCCTCCGTATCGTCTGAAAATTGGCGCGCCTTCCGCGGTTCAGGTGCAATATCAGAATCAGCCCGTTGATTTAAGTCGTTTTATCCGTAATAACCAGGTTGCTCGCCTGACGTTGGGTGCGCAATAACAGCGTATCGTGTACCGGGCAATTGTGGAGAAGAAATAATATGCATAACGAAGCACCCATTATCCGCCGTAAATCCAAACGCATTTACGTCGGCAAGGTGCCGGTCGGTGACGGCGCTCCAATCGCCGTTCAGTCGATGACCAACACCCGCACCACTGACGTGGAAGCGACGGTAAATCAGATCAGAGCCCTTGAACGCGTCGGTGTCGACATCGTCCGTATCTCGGTGCCTACCATGGATGCCGCAGAAGCATTCAGACTGATCAAACAGCAGGTGAATGTACCGCTGGTTGCAGATATTCATTTTGACTACCGCATCGCCCTGAAAGTCGCCGAGTATGGCGTCGACTGCCTGCGCATCAATCCCGGTAATATCGGGAACAATGAGCGCATCCGTATGGTGGTTGACTGCGCACGCGACAACAATATTCCGATTCGAATTGGCGTGAACGCCGGTTCGCTTGAAAAAGATCTGCAGGAAAAGTATGGCGAGCCAACGCCTCAGGCGTTGCTGGAATCTGCCATGCGCCATGTCGATCATCTCGACCGTCTTAACTTCGATCAATTCAAAGTCAGCGTAAAAGCTTCTGACGTCTTCCTCGCTGTTGAATCTTATCGCCTGCTGGCGAAACAGATCGAACAGCCTCTGCACCTCGGTATCACCGAAGCGGGCGGCGCGCGCGCAGGCGCAGTGAAATCTGCGATTGGACTGGGTCTGCTGCTGTCAGAAGGGATCGGCGATACGCTGCGCATCTCGCTGGCGGCCGATCCGGTTGAAGAAGTCAAAGTCGGTTTCGATATCCTGAAATCACTGCGCATTCGCTCTCGTGGTATTAACTTCATCGCCTGTCCAACCTGTTCACGTCAGGAATTTGACGTGATCGGTACGGTCAACGCGCTGGAGCAGCGTCTGGAAGACCTGATCACCCCGATGGATGTCTCCATTATCGGCTGTGTGGTCAACGGACCGGGTGAAGCGACCCTCTCTACGCTGGGCGTAACCGGCGGCAGCAAGAAGAGTGGTTTCTACGAAGATGGTGTGCGTCAGCGCGATCGTCTCGACAACAATGACATGATCGATCAGCTGGAAGCGCGTATTCGTGCCAAAGCGTCGATGCTGGATGCCAGCCGCCGTATTGATGTGCAGCATCTGGAAAAATAATGGCGCGCGCGGTCTGCGTGCGTGACTTTTTTGACTGAACCTGTGCGGTTTCATCCTCATAAGGTATGATGCCGGACAGGTTTTTTTGCATTAAGAGATTCTAACGTGGCGAAGAATATTCAGGCGATTCGCGGGATGAACGACTACCTGCCTGCCGATACTGCCCTCTGGCAACGGATTGAAGGCGTTCTCAAGCAGACGCTGGCGAGCTACGGTTACAGCGAAATTCGCTTACCGCTGGTGGAGCAAACCCCACTGTTTAAACGCGCCATCGGTGAAGTCACCGACGTGGTTGAAAAAGAGATGTATACCTTCGAAGACCGCAACGGTGAAAGCCTGACGCTGCGTCCGGAAGGCACGGCTGGCTGCGTGCGAGCCGGTATCGAACACGGTTTACTCTACAACCAGGAACAGCGTCTGTGGTACATGGGACCGATGTTCCGCTATGAGCGTCCGCAGAAAGGCCGCTATCGTCAGTTCTATCAGATTGGCGTGGAAGTGTTTGGTCTGCAGGGGCCGGATATTGATGCTGAACTGATCATGCTGAATGCCCGCTGGTGGAAAGCCCTGGGTATCTCTGAGCACGTTCGCCTGGAACTTAACTCTATTGGTTCGCTGGAAGCGCGTGCTCATTACCGCGACGCGCTGGTCGCCTTCCTTGAACAGCACAAAGAGGTGCTGGACGAGGATTGCAAACGCCGCATGTACAGCAACCCGATGCGCGTTCTCGACAGTAAAAATCCCGATGTTCAGCAGCTGCTGAATGATGCGCCACAGCTTGGCGACTATCTGGATGAGGAATCACGCGAACATTTCAGCGGCCTGTGTGCCCTGCTGGATGACGCCGGAATCAGCTACACGGTCAATCAGCGTCTGGTGCGCGGTCTGGATTACTACAATCGCACCGTGATTGAGTGGGTCACCGATAGCCTGGGTTCACAGGGCACGGTTTGCGGCGGCGGTCGCTACGATGGCCTGGTTGAGCAGCTCGGTGGTCGCGCAACGCCAGCCGTAGGCTTTGCCATGGGCATGGAGCGCCTGGTGCTGCTGGTTCAGGCGGTTAATCCTGAATTTGAACCGACGAGCAATGTGGATGTCTATGTTATCGCTTCAGGTCAGGGCGTGCAGTCTGCTGCAATGCAGCTGGCTGAAAAATTGCGTGATGAAGCGCCAGAACTGAGGCTGATGACCAACTTTGGCGGCGGCAACTTCAAGAAGCAATTTGCCCGTGCTGACAAGTGGGGCGCTCGTGTTGCCCTGGTGTTAGGCGAGGATGAAGTCAAAGCCGGTCAGGTCGTGATTAAAGATCTGCGCCGTGGCGAGCAGCAAACGCTGGATCAGGCAGAGGCTGCTGCTGTATTGCGCACGCTGCTACAGTAAGCGTGACACAGCACCAACCATAGAAAGGAGAGGGATTGCGTGGAAGTGTATAGCAATGAGAACGAGCAGACCGACGCGCTGCGCAACTTTTTTGCCAACAATGGCAAAGCGTTAGCCATTGGCGTAGTGATCGGCATTGCTGCGCTGGGCGGCTGGCGTTACTGGAGCAGTCATCAGGACGATACGGCGAAGTCAGTTTCTGCGCAGTATCAGCAACTGACCAGCGCCATGCAGGCGGGCAAACCGGAGACGCTGGAAGCGGTAAACCGTTTTGCCAGTGAAAACAGCAATACCTATGGTGCGCTGGCTGCGATGGATCTGGCTAAGCAGTATGTTGATGCTGGCCAGCTCGATAAGGCTGCGGCGCTGCTGCAAAACGGACTGAAAGATACCAAAGATGCCAATCTGCAGGCGGTCATTAACCTGCGCCTGGCACGCATTCAACTGCAACAGAATCAAGCGGATGCGGCGCTTAATACCCTTGACGGTGTGAAGGGTGATGGCTGGACAGCCATTGTGGCCGATATTCGCGGCGAAGCGCTGCTGACCAAAGGCGACAAGCAGGGCGCGCGCGATGCCTGGAGTAAAGGGGTTGAATCTGACGCCTCACCGGCATTGAAGCAAATGATGCAGATGAAGATGAATAACTTAAGCTAAGCCAGTCAAGAGAGAGCGCATGGAATTACGTAAATACCTGCTGCCGGGACTGATTTCAGTCACTTTGCTCAGCGGTTGTTCGCTGTTTAGCGGCGAAGAAGATGTAGTAAAAATGGCCCCGTTGCCGAAGGTGGAAAATCAGTTCACGCCACAGAAAGTGTGGAGCACCTCAGTTGGCGATGGCGTCGGTGATTTCTACTCAAATCTGCATCCTGCCTGGCAGGATAATACGGTTTACGCTGCCGACCGCTTTGGTATTGTCAAAGCGCTGGATGCCGCAGACGGTAAAGAAAAATGGAAAGTCGATCTCTCTGAGAAAACCGGCTTCTTCTCGAAAAACATCTCAGCCCTGTTATCAGGCGGCCTGACGGCGGATGGCGATCGCATTTATGTTGGCAGCGAACGCGGCCAGGTTTATGCCCTGAACAGCAGTGATGGTAGCCTGGCCTGGCAGACGAAAGTCGCTGGTGAAGCGCTGTCACGGCCGGTGGTCAGCGATGGTCTGGTGCTGATTCATACCAGCAACGGCATGTTGCAGGGACTGGATCAGAGCAGCGGTGCGGTGAAGTGGAGCGTCAACCTGGATATGCCAGCGTTGTCACTGCGCGGTGAATCTGCTCCGGCTGTAGCCTTTGGCGGCGCGATTGTCGGCGGCGATAACGGCCGTGTCAGTGCCGTGGTGATGAACCAGGGACAGCTGATCTGGCAGCAGCGTATTTCTCAGGTCAGCGGTGCCACTGAGATCGATCGTCTTAACGATGTCGATACCACACCGGTTATCGTTAACGGCGTCGTTTACGCACTGGCCTACAACGGCAATCTGTCTGCGCTGGATCTGCGTTCAGGTCAGATTTTGTGGAAGCGCGAAATCGGCGGTGTGAAGGATCTGATTGTTGATGCCGGCCATATCTATCTGGTCGATCAGGACGATCGTGTGATTGCGCTGAACGCTGACGGTGGTGTTGCCATCTGGCGTCAGAGCGATCTGCTGCATCGCAACCTGACGTCACCGGTGCTCTACAACGGCTATCTGGTGGTCGGCGATAGCGAAGGTTATCTGCACTGGCTGAACACCACTGATGGTCGTTTTGTCGCGCAGCAGGAACTGGATAGCTCAGGCTTCCAGACCGAGCCGGTGGTCGCCAGCGATAAGCTGCTGATCCAGTCGAAAGATGGTGAGGTTTATGCGATTACCCGTTAACGGGTAAACGTCTGGCAGGTGAAATCCTCCGTTCCGACGGCTCCTGATTTAATCAGGGGCCGTTTCGTTTTTAGTCAGGCATGGTATTCTTTGCGCCTTAAGCCTGAACTTAACGGCCAGAGCCGTTATAATCACGCCATTCGGGCGATTAATTATTTATTGAGGCATTTTGTTATGGTACCTGTGGTCGCGCTGGTTGGGCGTCCCAATGTGGGAAAATCTACGCTATTCAACCGTTTAACACGCACACGTGATGCGCTGGTAGCGGATTTTCCTGGACTGACTCGCGATCGCAAATATGGTCGCGCCGAAGTGGAAGGGCGCGAATTTATTGTTATTGATACCGGTGGTATCGACGGCTCCGAAGAGGGTGTCGAAACGCGGATGGCCGAGCAGTCACTGCTGGCGATTGAAGAAGCCGATGTTGTGCTGTTTATGGTCGATGCACGTGCAGGCCTGATGGCCGCCGATCTGCAAATCGCTAAGCATCTCCGTTCCCGTCAGAAAGCGACCTTCCTGGTGGCTAACAAAACTGACGGGATGGATCCGGATCAGGCGGTTGTCGACTTCTATTCACTGGGTCTGGGCGAGATCCACGCCATTGCGGCATCGCATGGCCGTGGCGTGAGCAGCCTGATAGAAGAGGCACTGCTGCCGTGGATGGACAAAGTTGAGGCGGTCGAGCTCACTGAAGAAGAAGAGAACCAGGCTTACTGGGCTGCGCTTGAAGCTGACGAGATTGCTGAGCAGGAAGCCGCAGAGGAAGAAGAAAACTTCGACCCGACAGGCTTGCCAATCAAACTGGCGATCGTCGGCCGTCCTAACGTAGGTAAGTCAACGCTTACCAACCGCATTCTCGGTGAAGACCGCGTGGTGGTCTACGATATGCCGGGTACCACCCGCGACAGCATCTATATTCCGATGGAGCGTGATGGACGTGAATACGTTCTGATCGACACCGCCGGTGTGCGTAAGCGTGCCAAAATCTCTGACACCGTTGAGAAATTCTCGGTGATCAAGACACTGCAGGCGATTGAAGATGCCAACGTGGTGATGCTGGTGATTGATGCTCACGCCGGTATTTCCGATCAGGATCTCTCGCTGCTTGGCTTCATTCTCAACAGTGGTCGTTCGCTGGTGATTGTGGTTAACAAGTGGGATGGCCTGTCGCAGGAAGTGCGTGATGAAGTGAAAGAGACACTGGACTACCGTCTGGGCTTTATCGATTTCGCCCGCATCCACTTTATCTCTGCGCTGCACGGCAGCGGCGTCGGTAACCTGTTTGAATCAATCACTGAAGCCTATGACTGTTCGACGAAGCGCGTAAACACTTCGCTGCTGACCCGCATCATGAACATGGCCGCAGACGATCACCAGCCACCGCTGGTGCGCAGTCGTCGCGTTAAACTTAAATACGCGCATGCCGGTGGTTATAACCCACCGATCGTGGTGATCCACGGTAATCAGGTTAAGGATCTGCCCGATTCTTACAAACGCTACCTGATGAACTATTTCCGTAAATCACTCAACGTGATGGGAACGCCAATCCGCATTCAGTTCAAAGAGGGTGATAACCCTTATGAAGGCAAACGTAACCTGCTGACGCCAACGCAGCAGCGTAAACGTAAGCGTCTGCTGGCGCATATGAAAAAGAATAAGCGTTAAGAAAATGAGGGCCATCTGGCCCTCTTTTTTTGCTCTGAATTCATCAGGGCAGGGAGAGAATCATGCGTGTGATGTGTGAAAAATGTCAGCAACCGCTGTCGCTCAGCGACGGTGAATTTATCTGCAGTGCCTGTGGTGCGCATTACCCCGCGCAACACTGCTGCCCCGAGTGTCACCAGCCGCTTGAGGTGCTAAAAGCCTGCGGTGCAGTGGACTATTTTTGCCGGAACGGACACGGCCTGATCTCTCGCAAGCGCGTCCTTTTCCAGCCGCCAGATCACTGACGGCGCTTTCAGCTACGCTTAATCTGTCTGAGAATCCATAGCGACGCCTGGCTCTTTTTGTAGCAAAAATGCTATTGCGCCGTAACAAACCGGTTGGATATGTTCACTCTGTAACGTACCAGGTGGTACAATCCTGCCGCGTCGTGGGAGGGGGCAGCCACATCCATGCTCTTCCGGCCTACAGATTCTCACGGACGCGGGTTTGTTTATATTCGATTTGAAACCGAGCGATGCTCTGCGCGCACCTTTTATCGCGCCGGAGTCCCGATGGCACCTGTCCGGGCGCTCTGTTTATTCAGGAGAGTAAGTGTTATGGCTGAAACATCCTCCCGTTCCGGAAAGGGGCTGGGAATAGCATCCGTGCTGCTCGGACTGGTGCTGCTTGCCACCGGTCTGTTTTTTGCAATTGGCGGCGGTAAACTGGTAGCCTTGGGCGGCAGTTGGTACTTTTTAATTGCGGGTATCGTTACTGTCCTCTCCGCAATTCAGTTCTTCCGTCGCAAATCATCGGCAGTGGTTCTGTTCCTGCTGGTCTTTATCGGCACCCTAATCTGGTCGCTGTTTGACGCGGGTCTGGAGTTCTGGCCACTGGTATCGCGCCTGATGGTGCCAGCCGGACTGACGCTGCTGGCCTTCCTTATCTGGCCTTCACTGCGTAAGCATGAAGGTAAGCACTCACCGGCAAAACCTTCATACGTCTTCTCTGCGCTGCTGGCGGCAGGGATGGTGGTGACGCTGGTGCAGATGTTCCAGCCTCATCCGACTGTTGCAGCGACTGGCGAAGAGTTGCCATTGATCCCGGTTGATAAAGCGAAACAGCAGAAAGACTGGGATAACTACGGTAACACTCCGCAGGGCAGTCGTTTTGTGGCGCTGGATCAGATCACCCGCGACAACGTGAAAGATCTTCAGGTCGCCTGGACCTTCCGCACCGGTGATACGCCTGTCAGCCCGACCGGTAACGGCGCAGAAGATCAGCAGACGCCGTTGCAGATTGGCAACACGCTTTACCTCTGTACGCCGCACAACAATGTCATTGCCGTTGAAGCTAACAGCGGTAAGCAGCTCTGGAAACGTGAAATCAACGCCAAGGCCGAAGTCTGGCCGCGCTGCCGTGGTCTGGCTTACTTCGACGCAACCAAACCGCTGCAACAGCCGGATAAGCCGGGTTCTGTGCCGGTGACGGCGGCTGTGCTGCCAGCCGGTGATAGCTGTCAGCGTCGTATTCTGATGAACACCATCGACGCACGTCTGATTGCAATCAACGCTGACAACGGCGAGTTCTGTGAAGACTTTGGCGATCACGGCATCGTTGATCTTAAAGCGGGCATGGGTCAGGCACCGGATCCACAATATCAGCTGACTTCCGCGCCAACGCTTGCCGGCACCACCGTGGTGGTGGGGGGGCGTGTCGCGGATAACGTGCAGACGGATATGCCTGGTGGGGTGTTGCGTGGCTTTGACGTTATCACCGGTAAGATGCGCTGGGCGTTTGACCCAGGCAATGTTGACCCGAATGCGATTCTGATGCCGGGTAAAGATTATACCCGCAGTACGCCGAACTCCTGGGCACCGATGTCTTACGACCCGTCAATGAACACCGTGTTCATTCCGATGGGCAGTTCGTCAGTTGACCTGTGGGGTGCGAACCGTACCGAACTGGATCACAAATATGGCGCCTCAGTGCTGGCACTGGATGCGACTACAGGTAAAGAGAAGTGGGTCTATCAGACCGTGCATAACGACCTGTGGGACTTTGACCTGCCGATGCAGCCAAGCCTGATCGACTTCCCGCAAAAAGATGGCAGCACCACGCCAGCGGTCGTGATTGGCGGCAAAACTGGCATGATCTTCGTGCTTGACCGTATGACCGGAAAGCCGCTGACCAAAGTCGAAGAACTGCCGATGCCACAGGGTCATATCCCGAACGAGCAGTACACCAAAACGCAGCCTCACTCGACCGGCATGCCGCAGATTGGCAACCAGACACTGAAAGAGTCCGACATGTGGGGTGCCACGCCGTTTGATCAGCTAGCCTGCCGCATTGGCTTCAAATCCATGCGCTATGATGGCCTGTTCACCGTGCCGGACACCGACAAGTCTCTGAGCTTCCCGGGTTCGCTGGGCGGTATGAACTGGGGCAGCATGTCGACCGATCCGAACAACCACCTGCTGTTCGTCAATGATATGCGTCTGGGTCTGTGGGTTCAGATGATCCCGGCTGATACCAGCAATATTGCGCGCGGCAGCAATGGCGGCGAAGCGATCAACACCGGTATGGGTGCCGTTCCGCTGAAAGGCACGCCATATGCAGTCAATAAAAACCGCTTTATGTCACCGCTGGGTATCCCTTGTCAGAAACCGCCATTTGGTACGCTGTCGGCGATTGACATGAAAACGCAGAAAATCGTCTGGCAGGTGCCGGTTGGTACTGTGCAGGATACCGGTCCGTTCGGCATCAAGATGCGCGTGAAAATGCCGGTTGGCATGCCAACGCTGGGCGGTACGCTGGCCACGCAGGGCGGTCTGGTGTTCATCGCGGGTACACAGGATTACTACCTGCGCGCATTTGATTCTTCAACCGGTAAAGAGGTGTGGAAAGCACGTCTGCCGGTGGGCAGTCAGGGTGGCCCGATGAGTTACGTCTCACCGAAGGATGGAAAGCAGTACATCCTGATCTCGGCTGGTGGCGCACGACAGTCACCAGACCGTGGTGACTACGTGATTGCTTACGCGCTGCCAGACAGCAAGTAACAACATTGAATGAAAAGGGCCGACATTGTCGGCCCTTTTTTTGCTTATTTACCGTCGCGCCATAGCGCCTGCAACTCTGGCGGTGCTACCTGTTCCGGAATCAGCAGCACAATGGTGCCTACCTCGCGGCGGGTAGCATACTGAATCTGGATGCGGAAATAACGCTGGTCGCCACTGCCCACCTGCGCGGCCTTCTCCTCGGGTTCGCCCAGCGGCATCGCCTGCTCCAGCGCATGGCAGACGCGCTGTTTTTCCGGCGGTGGCAACTCGCCCAGCATAAAGCGACGTTCGGCGCGTAGCCCGGGAATAAAGGCCATGCCGCCTTCACGCGCAACGATGATAATGGCATCATCGGTGAGTTCAGGCAGTTCACTCATAGCACGCCAACCTCCTTCCACGCCTGTTCAATAGCACTGCTGACCGAGTCACTGAACCGCTTTTTACCATGCTGAACGGTGAAGCGTGCAAAGGTCTTAAAGTCAGCATCCTGCGGCAGTTCGTCGTCACACACGGTGTCGTACCAGGCATACCCTGCCTGTTCCCACGCATGACCGCCCAGCGCGGTGGCCGCCAGATAAAAGGCCCGGTTAGGAATGCCGGAGTTAATATGGACCCCGCCGTTATCTTCGCGGGTCTTCACATAGTGATCCATGTGTGCCGGTTGCGGATCTTTACCCAGCATCGGATCGTCGTAGGCGGTGCCCGGTTCAGACATCGATCGCAGACCCCGTCCGTTAATACCTTTCGCCAGTAGCCCTTCACCGATGAGCCAGTCCGCCTCATCGGCGCGCTGTTTTTTACTGAACTGTTTCACCAGCGAGCCAAAGACATCCGACAGTGACTCATTCAGTGCACCAGCCTGCTCAAAGTAGATCAACCCGGCTTCGTTTTCTGTGACGCCATGCGCCAGTTCGTGCGCCACAACGTCAATCGCAATAGTGAAGCGATTAAAAATTTCGCCGTCACCGTCACCGAATACCATCTGCTGACCGTTCCAGAAGGCGTTCTGGTATTTTTCACCGTAGTGCACGGTTCCCAGTAATTTCAGCCCCTGATTATCGAGCGAGTTACGCTGGTAAGCCTGCCAGAAGAAATCATAGGTTACACCCAGAAAGTCCCATGCTTCTTCAGCCGCCACATCGTCATTACCGGGCTGGCCCTCCTGACGAATCAGCTTACCCGGCAGCGTCTGCTGACTTTGCGCATCATAAATTTCACGATTCACATGGCCGCCTGCCGCCGTTTTAACGCCGGTCGGCTTTTGCCAGTGCTCCGCCATGAGGTGCTGAACATGTGTCAGGGTGCGACGTGCCTGCTCCTGCTGGTGGCCGGAACCGTGTGCGATGATCTTGCGAAGGATATAGGGAGGAATAACGCAGTAAGCCATCTGAAACTCCTTAGCATCAGGAATGTGCCAAAAAAGTATAGACCCGTCAGGCTGGTTAGACCTCATTCATGAGGCCAGCAGTTAGTGGAAAAGTAGAAGCAGAAGGGTTGAGCCAGCGTCAGGAAGGGGTTTTGCGGCGACGCTTTTTCTCAGGCAACAACTGTGTCACCTGGCTTTCAACCCAGCCATCATCAAGGCGGGTGCGCAGCAGATCGCCGCTCTGGAGCTGTGCTGTTTTCTTCACCACTTGTCCAGTGGTGTCAGTGGTCACGCTAAAACCACGCGCCAGCGTCGCCAGCGGACTGACGCCTTCCAACTGCGCCACCAGCTGACCAAAGTCCTGTTTGTTGCTGTTCAGCTGTCTGGTCATGCTCTGCTGCAGGCGATAGTGCCAGCTTTGCAGCTGCTTTTGCGCCTCGAACAGGCGCTGCTGCGGCTGTTGGACGTTGAGCCGATGCGCCAGGCGATCCTGCTGACGTGCAGCCTGACGCAGGCGGGTTTCCATTGCTTCACCCAGACGCTGCTGCAGACGGAACAGAGCGGTCTGCTGACGGGCCAGACGCAGCTGCGGATGCTGCTGCTGTAAACGATGTTCAAGGCGGGTGTAAAGCCGCTGCTGGCGCGCCAGGTAGTAATCCATCGCCATCTCCAGCCGCTGTTGCTGTGACTGCAACTGACGCAACAGTTCCAGCTGGTTACGGCTGACGATTTCCGCTGCGGCGGAAGGGGTAGGGGCGCGTAAATCGGCCACGAAGTCGGCAATGGTGACGTCGGTTTCATGCCCGACGGCGCTGACGATGGGAATGCGGCTGGCAAAAATAGCGCGCGCCACGCGTTCGTCGTTAAAGCTCCACAAGTCTTCCAGCGAACCGCCGCCGCGCCCGACAATTAATACGTCGCACTCATTACGCAGGTTAGCGATTTCAATCGCGCGGACAATCGCCGCTGGCGCATCGACGCCCTGAACCACGGTCGGGTAGATCACGACGGGCAGAGAGGGATCACGGCGATGCAGCACGCGTAACACATCGTGCAGCGCCGCGCCGGTGGAAGAGGTGATGACCCCGACCTGACGCGCCGGTTCCGGCAGCGGTTGCTTATGCTGCGGATCGAACAGTCCTTCGGTCGCCAGTTTTGCTTTCAGCAATTCAAACTGCTGCTGCAGCAAGCCTTCACCCGCCGGATGCATACTTTCGGCAATCAGCTGATAGTCACCGCGTGGCTCATAGAGCGTGATGTTGGCGCGAACCAGCACCTGCTGACCATGCTGTGGTCGGAAGGTGACGCGACGATTGCTGTTGCGGAACATGGCACAGCGAACCTGAGCGCCATCATCTTTCAGCGTGAAATACCAGTGACCGGATGCCGGTTGGGTAAAGTTGGAGATCTCGGCGCTGATCCAGACTAGGCCCATCTCTTTCTCCAGCAGCTGACGCACTGTCGTATTGAGACGGCTGACGGTAAAAATATTGGCGATGGGTGGCAGCGACATGTGACGAAGATCAAATTCCAAATCAGCAGGTTAATTCATCGATACTACATTGCTGCCGGTGTGGATCAAGAGTTTTTATTAAATAATGCTGGAGGCAATCGATTACGGCCTGTATAATGCCGCGGCAATATTTTATCTATTCTCAATCACCCGAGGTGGAGTATTGCCATGTTAAGAATCGCTAAAGAAGCACTCACTTTTGACGACGTTCTGCTCGTCCCTGCACACTCCACCGTCCTGCCTAATACGGCCGATCTCAGCACTCAGCTGACCAAAAATATCCGTTTAAACATTCCTATGCTCTCCGCTGCCATGGACACCGTGACCGAATCGGGTCTGGCGATTGCGCTGGCACAGGAAGGCGGCCTTGGCTTCATCCATAAAAATATGTCGATTGAACGCCAGGCGGACGAAGTGCGCAAGGTGAAGAAACATGAGAGCGGCGTGGTCACTGAACCACAGACCGTCCTGCCAACCACGCCTCTGGCTGACGTTAAAGTGCTGACCGAGCGCAACGGCTTTGCAGGCTACCCGGTCGTGAACCGCGACAATGAACTGGTGGGTATCATCACCGGTCGTGACGTGCGTTTTGTAACCGACCTGTCTCAGCCTGTCTCTGCGGTCATGACCCCGAAAGAGCGTCTGGTGACAGTCAAAGAGGGTGAAGCGCGCGACGTCGTGCTGCATAAAATGCACGAAAAGCGCGTTGAGAAAGCACTGGTGGTGGATGACAGCTTCCATCTGCTGGGCATGATCACCGTTAAAGACTTCCAGAAAGCCGAACGTAAACCTAACGCCTGTAAAGATGCGCAGGGTCGTCTGCGTGTCGGTGCAGCGGTGGGCGCGGGTGCCGGTAACGAAGAGCGTATCGATGCGCTGGTCGCAGCGGGCGTTGATGTGCTGCTGATTGACTCTTCGCACGGCCACTCTGAAGGCGTGCTGTCACGTATCCGTGAAACCCGTGCTAAATACCCGGACCTGGAAATCGTCGGCGGTAACGTCGCCACTGGCGCAGGCGCTCTGGCGCTGGTCGCGGCAGGCGTCAGCGCTGTTAAAGTCGGTATCGGTCCTGGCTCTATCTGTACGACCCGTATTGTTACCGGTGTGGGCGTTCCTCAGATCACTGCCGTCTCTGATGCCGTGACCGCGCTGGAAGGCACCGGTATTCCGGTGATTGCCGATGGCGGTATCCGCTTCTCCGGTGACATCGCTAAAGCGATCGCTGCCGGTGCGTCCTGTGTGATGGTTGGTTCGATGCTGGCGGGGACCGAAGAGTCACCGGGCGAAATCGAACTCTATCAGGGCCGTTCATTCAAATCCTATCGCGGTATGGGCTCACTGGGCGCAATGTCCAAAGGCTCTTCTGACCGTTACTTCCAGACCGATAACGCCGCAGACAAACTGGTTCCGGAAGGGATCGAAGGTCGCGTGGCCTATAAAGGCCGTCTGAAAGAGATCGTTCATCAGCAGATGGGCGGACTGCGCTCGTGCATGGGTCTGACGGGTTGCCCGACCATTGACGACCTGCGCACCAAAGCGGAGTTTGTCCGCATTAGCGGCGCGGGCATCAATGAGAGCCACGTGCATGACGTGACCATCACCAAAGAGTCACCGAACTATCGCATGGGTTCATAATCCCGATTTCCCGCCCGGCTCAAGCCGGGCGCTTTTATTGATCAAGTCACCGTTCTGGAAACCCCTCAATGACGACGGAAAATATCCATAAGCATCGCATTCTGATTCTCGATTTCGGCTCACAATATACTCAGCTGGTTGCACGTCGCGTGCGCGAACTCGGTGTTTACTGTGAACTCTGGGCATGGGATGTCACCGAAGAGCAGATTCGCCAGTTCAACCCAAGCGGCATCATCCTTTCCGGTGGCCCGGAAAGCACCACCGAACTGAACAGCCCGCGAGCACCTGAATATGTCTTCAACGCTGGCGTGCCGGTGCTGGGCGTCTGCTACGGTATGCAGACCATGGCGATGCAGCTGGGCGGCACCGTTGCTGGCTCAAACGAGCGTGAGTTTGGTTATGCGCAGGTCGAAGTCACCACGCCAAGCGCGCTGGTTCGCGATATCGAAGATGCGATCAGCGCCGCCGGTAAACCGCTGCTGGATGTCTGGATGAGCCACGGCGACAAAGTCACGGCGATCCCGGCTGACTTCGTGACTGTTGCCAGCACAGAAACCTGTCCGTTCGCTATCATGGCCAACGAAGAGAAGCGTTTCTACGGCGTGCAGTTCCACCCGGAAGTGACCCATACCCGTCAGGGTCTGCGGATGCTTGAGCGCTTCATCATCGACATCTGTGAATGTGAAGCCCTGTGGACGCCAGCCAAAATCATTGAAGATGCCGTTGAGCGCCTGCGTGAGCAGGTGGGTAACGATAAAGTGATCCTTGGCCTGTCAGGCGGCGTGGACTCCTCTGTGACGGCGATGCTGCTGCACCGCGCCATTGGCGACCGTCTGACCTGCGTATTCGTGGATAACGGCCTGCTGCGCCTGAACGAAGCAGAACAGGTGATGGATATGTTTGGCGACCACTTCGGCCTCAACATCATCCATGTGCCGGCTGAGATGCGCTTCCTGGACGCGCTGGCGGGTATTGATGAACCTGAAGCCAAGCGTAAAACCATCGGCCGCGTCTTTGTCGAAGTGTTTGACGAAGAAGCACTGAAGCTGCAGGACGTTAAGTGGCTGGCGCAGGGCACCATCTATCCTGACGTGATTGAGTCGGCGGCGTCCGCCACCGGTAAAGCGCACGTCATCAAGTCGCACCACAACGTGGGTGGCCTGCCGAAAGAGATGAAGATGGGCCTGGTTGAGCCGCTGAAAGAGCTGTTCAAAGACGAAGTGCGTAAGATTGGTCTGGAGCTGGGCCTGCCATACGACATGCTGTTCCGCCATCCATTCCCGGGCCCAGGTCTGGGCGTGCGCGTGCTGGGTGAAGTGAAGAAAGAGTATTGTGACCTGCTGCGTCGTGCCGATGCCATCTTCATTGAAGAGCTGCATAAAGCGGACCTCTACAATAAAGTCAGCCAGGCGTTCACCGTCTTCCTGCCGGTCCGCTCGGTCGGCGTGATGGGTGATGGACGTAAATATGACTGGGTTGTCTCGCTGCGTGCGGTGGAAACCATCGACTTTATGACTGCACACTGGGCGCACCTGCCATATGATTTCCTTGGCCGCGTCTCTAACCGCATCATCAATGAAGTCGATGGCATCTCCCGTGTGGTGTATGACATCAGCGGCAAGCCACCGGCGACCATTGAGTGGGAATGATTTAACGTCTGGCAACAGCCTGCACGTATAAGCAATAAACACTTCTAAGCCCGCGTAAATGCGGGCTTTTTTTGTCTGGTATTTTTGGTTTTTTTCCAGACTGGCAATGGAAATTATGATTTCTCTCAAAATCTTTGCCGGCAGCTCTGATAATATCCTTCCTTCGCGCTACGATTCCGATGCGCCAATGAGTAGCGCTACTTTAAACCGTTGTTCAACGCTGACGCCTCTCCTGGCACAGAAAGAAGGGGAGCCGTTGCCTGCGTTTGCATAAAAACGCCTTAATTTAAGGTGTGATAAATAAATGACTGTTACATATTCTCTATTTTCATAGCCGGTTGATCAATTACGTTATTTCACTCTTGCATTGAGATATTTCTCAAGTGTGAGCCATCCCGCAAAATTACGCTTATATATTCATTCTTCTTTATCACAGAGAAGAGGCACTCAGCTAAATTAAATGCCTGCTTAGTATGGTAGTTCATTTGCTAAAGATATCTGCCGTACGCGGTCAATCTATGCTTCGCATACGGGTCTTTAAATGACTTTTGTTTCGATGATCACATAAATAAAAAAACATAATTAATTAATTTAAAAACATAATAGATTATCCAGGGTTACTTGTGTCAGAAAGTGTTCCACCTACACAAAAGAACCGGAGATATGATTAAAATGTGTAATAACATAATGCAAAGCCGGTATGATGAATATCATAAATTAACCCGCGGAGAGCGGATTGGTTATGGAATGGGGGACTTTGCGCAAAACCTGGTTTTCGGTACTATTGGCGGTTTTCTGGCGCTTCACATGTTGACTGTAAATACAATAAGTACAGCAACAGCCGGATTTATATTCCTTTTTGTTCGTGTTATTAACGTGTTATGGGACCCGATGGTGGGAACTTATGTTGATAAAAAAAACTCTCTTGCCGGAAAATACCGTCCCTGGCTTTTAAGAGCAGGGGGTCCACTTGTTATCCTTTCCGCTTTACTATTTGCTCCCATCCCAGGTATCCAGGGTTCCGTTCCTTTTGCATTTGTTATTTATTTAGTCCTGGATTTGGTTTATTCAGTAGTGAATATTCCCTATGGTTCTCTTAATGCTTCTCTGACAAGAGATCCTGAATCTATTGATAAACTGACCAGCACACGTATGATGCTGGCTAATAGTGCGAATCTTCTTGTCTATACGCTATTCCCGATGTTCGTACAAATGGCATCACCAAAAGATCGAAGCCTGAAAGATACCGGTTTTTTTGGCCTTGAACTCAATATGGGCAATTATACCGATCCCTCAGCTAACTACGCATGGTTTGGTGTTTACTCAATCTATATGCTAATCGGCGCGGTTGCACTTTTCATCTGTTATAAATTCACTAAAGAACGTGTGGTTGCGACGCCAGAACAAACAGCCAATGTAAAAGCGACAGATCTGTTCCATGAACTCAGACACAACCGACCGCTTGTCATTCTCGGATTGTTTTTCATGCTGGCCTTTACCTTCATGTTTTTCATGAATACCGTGAATGGCTTTTTCAATCAGTACGTTGTTGACCACTCAGAGTGGATGGGCGCTATCGGCCTGGTCGCCTCAATTCCTGGTATCGTTTTCCCTATTTTCTGGCCCAGACTGAAGAAAATTTTTGGCAAAAAAGGCTTCTTCCATCTGTTCCTCGGCATGTTTATTATCGGTGAACTATTGACGTATATTTGGTCACGCGAAGGAATGCATGATGCACTTTGGCTGGCTTATATCTCAACATTCATCAAACAGTGGGGCTTAAGTTCGGCGACCGGATTCATGTGGGCACTTGTCCCTGAAGTGGTCGCTTATGGCGAATTAAAAAGCGGAAAACGAAATACCGCCATTATTAATGCCATTATGGGACTCTTTTTCAAAGTTGGTTTTACCATTGGTGGCGCGATTCCACTTTGGTTACTGGCCGCATATGGCTTTAACGAAAAAGGGGTTCAGCAAAGTGCAAATGCAATCGACGGAATAATTATTACTGCAATTTGGGTTCCAATAATGTTAGCCGCCATGGCGATGATCGTCATTCAGGTCTATCCCATTTCAGACAAACATGTCACAGATATCAATCGTCAGCTTGATGGGGTACGTGTGTAGTTTGAAGAATTAATGATGAAACTAAAAAAACAGCTTAAAAATTAAAAGGTATGATTATTATGTCTATGATTCAAAATCCTATCTTACCTGGATTTAATGCCGATCCGAGCATTATCCGTGTAGAAGATACCTACTATATTGCGAACTCTACATTTGAGTGGTTCCCGGGTGTTCGTTTACATGAGTCTAAAGATCTGAAGCACTGGAATCTTCTCCCAAGTCCCTTATCAACAACTGCGCTTTTAGATATGAAAGGAAATCCTGCGTCTGGGGGGATTTGGGCACCAGCACTGTCTTATGCTGATGATAAGTTCTGGTTAGTTTATACGGATGTGAAAATCACCGAAGGCGCCTTTAAAGATATGACGAATTATCTGACTACAGCCACTGATATACGTGGTCCATGGACAGATCCCATTAAACTTAATGGTGTCGGTTTTGACGCTTCACTTTTTCATGATGACGATGGTCGTAAATATGTCATTCAACAAACCTGGGATCATCGTGAGTATCATCATCCTTTTAATGGCATCACGTTAACTGAGCTTGATACGCAGACACTAAAATTAAAACCAGAAACTGCCCGAACGATTTATCGCGGTACTGTCGTTGCCCTGGTTGAGGGGCCACACCTCTACAAACTGAACGGATATTATTATCTTTTTGCTGCTCAAGGCGGGACCGTTTTTACCCACCAGGAAGTTGTGGCGCGTTCAAAAACATTAGATGCCAACAGCTTCGAAACACAACCTGGGGACGTGTTCTTAACCAATATGGATACGCCAGACAGCTATATTCAAAAACAGGGGCATGGCTCGTTGGTCTCAACCCCCAAAGGGGAATGGTATTACGCTTCGCTTTGCGCGCGTCCGTGGAATCGTGCCGGTGAGTCCGCTTACGACCCTCGTGGTTGGTCTACCCTGGGGAGAGAAACGTCTATACAGAAAGTGTATTGGGATAAAGATGGCTGGCCACGTATTGCAGGAGGTCACGGTGGCCGAACGTTTGTCGAATCGTCAGTGGATGCGATTTATACCGAAAGCGCAAAAGATCATAGCCAGTACGATGAGTTTATAACGGCGACACTTGATCTCAACTGGAATACGCTCCGGGTCCCGTTCACCGAAAAAATGGGAACAACGGGCGATGGAAAGTTAACCTTAACAGGCCAGGGATCGCTAGCGAATACTCATGATCTTTCGCTGATTGCCCGACGCTGGCAAGCCTTTTATTTTGACGCCCAAGTTAAAGTTAAATTTGAGCCATTTAGTTACCAACAAATGGCAGGGTTAACGAATTATTATAACGATCGCCATTGGAGTTTTGTTTTCATTACCTGGAATGAAATTAATGGAGCAGTTATCGAAATTAGTGAGAATAATAGAGGGAAATACACTTCCTGTTTGAAAGATGATGCCATTAAGATCCCAGAGGGTACGGAATACGTCTGGTTTCGCACGAAAGTTCGAAAGGAGACGTATACTTATGAATATAGCTTTGACGGGGTCAATTTTACTGAAATTCCTGTCAAATTAGATTCCGCTATTCTTTCAGATGATTATGTACTGCAAAGTTATGGTGGGTTCTTTACTGGGGCATTTGTTGGTCTCGCAGTCGTTGACTATTCTGGTTATTCTGCCAGTGCCGATTTTTATCATTTCAATTATCATGAGTTGGGTGATTTTCTAATTGAAAATAACACGTTTAGTTGGGATGCCAGTGAATCACGATTTAATTAAATACGAATGTGTGAATTCAGGTAATAAGTGCAACGCCAGCCTTAATGCTAAGGGTGGCGTTGCGCCTGATAAGCATATCATCCTTTGATATTGAATGGGGCTGCGCACAGAATTATCGAATGGAAACCTTACTGTAATTTTAATCAGTGAGAAGGATTACTCACTATTAACAACGATGATGTTTAATCACTTTTAAGGGAGGAGAGACCGGACACAGAACAGACCGGAGCCCGGATACATACCGCGAATCCGTCATCAAGCTGATGGATTCACTTTCATTTCTAAGCTCGCCGCATAGCGGTTTTTTTGTCAGCTGGAGAGGCCATTCTGCCCGCGTTTTTAACCTTTCAGCGCATCTCCGGCCGCCGCTGGCGTTTTATTGTTCACTTCGACGGAAATTGCGCTATTCTGCTCTGCAGTAGAGAGACGCGCGCCACACTTGTCGCCAGCCTTTACCCGCCGCTTTCATTCAATATCCCAAAGCCGTCCCTTGTAAATTCGTCTGTTCAGCAGACGTTGCCATTTATTGTCTTCAGGAATGTTGTCATGCTCTCACTCAAAGTGTTCAGCCTGTTTTTTGTTGCCGTACTGCTGCTGTCGCTGGGTGCCAGCATCGCGCAGGCAACGCGTCATAGCGAAACCGCACAGCCGGGTGGCTGGGCAACCGCCCGGCGCGATTCGGCCGGGATAGCACCTGATCCGCGTGCGCTATCTAACCTGGCTATTGTGCAGGTGTATGCCGCGCCGACTTACGGCTGGAAAGGGGCGGTGGCGGTGCATCCGTGGATTATCTTCAAACGCGCGGGTGAAACGCGTTTCACCCGCTATGAAGTAATTAGCTGGGGCAGTGGCGATAAGGTCCGCCGCAATACCAACCTGCCTGATGGTTACTGGTATGGCGCAAAACCGCGGTTGCTGGTGGAACATCGTGGACCTGAAGCAGAAGCGATGATCCCGCAGATTGAAGCCGCCATTAAATCCTATCCGTGGCCGACAACCTACCGTGCCTGGCCCGGACCAAACAGCAATACCTTCCTGGCGCACATTGGCCGCGAAGTACCCGCTTTAAGACTGGATCTGCCTGCTAACGCGCTGGGCAAAGATTACCGGCCGCTGTGGCGTCCTGTCGGGCTGCCGCCATCCGGGCGCGGTGTGCAGGTGTCCATTCTGGGTGTGGCGGGTGTGACGCTGGGTGCGGAAGAGGGATTTGAAGTGAACCTGCTGGGGCTTAACATGGGTCTCGATTTCACGCCGTTCCGGCTGCGTCTGCCGTTTATCGGTGGCCTGGGCAATGACAACCTTCAGAAGGATAAGCCCTGACCTTCTGGCCCCGCTAGCGGGGCCGTTTCGACTCAGCACACGCCAAAGTCACCCTCTTCATGATAGAGATTGACGCTCTCTGCCTTCACTTCGATCTCTTTCTTGGCCGCATCATCAACGCGTGCGCACCACAGGGTGTCGCCTTCGACGCGCAGCACCTGCATTTTAGGTCCGCCGGTTTTCGACTGAACAAAATCCTCTGCTTTAAACATATTATCTCCGTTGTTTGCTGTTGCTGCTGCCAGACTACTGCTGGCGATGATCATTTTTTGCGTAACGTTTTCCAGTTTATACCCTGACCGTTTTACTGCGAGAAAAAGTCTGCGCATGCTGAGCCGCATTAAGAAATATTCATCAGGTTGTCAATTGACAACTCATTAATTCGGCGTCAGGATAGGGACACACATGGCAAGGAAGCGGCATCCCAATAAAGAGATCGAGACGGCGTTACGTTACGCCGAATCCCATGGCTGGCTGGTCGTCACAGGAGGCCATCACGCCTGGGGCAAGATGTACTGCCCGAAAAATCTGTTGATGTGCCGATGTGGGGAGTTTTGTCTGACCTGCATCTGGAGCACACCTAAAAACGCGCATCAGCATGCCCGTGCGCTGCGGCGCGTGGTTGATCACTGTCACTATCTGAAGTCCTGATGCAGCACAAGGAGAGGCATATGGAATATTGTTTTACACTGCGGTTCAGCCTGCCGGAAGACCATGCGCCGGTGGATGAGATGCTGGAAACGCTGGCAGCAGCAGGCTGTGATGATGCACTGATCGGTCTGGGTATGCCGGGGCGCATTGCACTGGAGTTTACCCGGGAGTCTGACTCTGCAACGGATGTTTTGATGCAGGCGGAACAGGATGTGCTGCGCGCAATACCGGGCGCCGCGCTGGTGGAAGCGGCACCTGATTTTGTGGGGTTGACGGATGTAGCGGAGATCATCGGCATGACGCGTCAGAATATGCGTAAGCTGATGCTCAGCCATCGCCCGCCGTTTCCGCTGCCAGTGCATGACGGTAAAACCGCCATCTGGCACTTAGCGGATGTGCTGGAGTGGCTGAGCCAGCGTGGCAACTATACGCTGCCTGCGGCGACCCGTGAGCTGGCACAGGTGACGCGCCAGCGCAATCTTAACGGGTCGCTACAACGTTACGGCCTGCATGCCTGAAGATCAGTGCGGCAGCAGGAAGATCGTCGCCAGTCCCAGGAAGATAAAGAAGCCGCCGGTATCGGTCAGGGCGGTGATCAATACGCTGGAGCCGACGGCCGGATCGCGCTTCATTTTGGTCATGACCAGCGGGACCAGTACACCCATCAGCGCGGCCAGCAGCAGATTGAGCGCCATGGCCAGCATCATGACCCCGCCGAGCGCCATATTGTCGTACATCAGCCAGGTAATGCCGCCCATTATGCCGCCCCAGAACAGGCCATTGATCAGCGCCACGCCAAGTTCACGGACAATAAGAAACGAGAAGTTACCCGGTTCAACCTGATGTAAGGCCAGTGCCCGCACAATCATGGTGATGGTCTGATTACCGGTATTACCGCCGATACCCGCAACGATGGGCATCAGAGTAGCGAGGGCAACGATTTGTGAAATGGTTCCCTCAAACAGCCCAATGACCCGCGAGGCGACAAAGGCGGTGCAGAGATTAATCGCCAGCCAGGCCCAGCGTTTACGCACTGATTTACGCACTGGCGCGAAGACATCCTCTTCCTGACTGATACCGCCCATTTTACGAATGTTGCTTTCGTTTTCTGCATTCACCAGGTCGATGATGTCTTCAATGGTCACACGGCCAATCAGTTTGCCCTTCGCGTCGGTGACGGCGGCAGAAATGAGGTTATAACGCTCAAAGGCGCTGGCGGCGTCTTCGGCCTTATCGTTGAGCTGGAAGGTGGTAGGGCGCGCGTTCATGACGTCGCTTACCAGGGTTTTGGGTTTATTAAGCAGGATATCCGTCAGCAGCAGTTCGCCCAGCAGCTGATTGTCTTTATTGGTGATAAACAGCTTATCGGTTCCGCCCGGCATGCTTTTTCGCTTGCGCAGAAAACGCTGCACCGTCGCCAGCGTGACATCGTCGCGCACCGTCAGGATATTGAAATCCATTACCCGGCCCACACGGTCACGGTCGAGCTGCACCATATCGAGCATGCGGGCGCGCAGGGCTGGCTCTACGGTCGCCAGCAGGCGTCCGGTCAGGTCACGTGGCAGATAACGCGCCAGCCAGACCTGGTCGTCGATATCGAGCGGCTGAATAGCACGCAGGATATCGCGGTCACTCATCTCTTCGGTGAGGCTGGCCCAGACCGTTTCAGAGGCTTCAACCAGCACATGGCCGCGCCGCTCGTTCGGCACCAGCCGCCACAGCGCCTGACGTTCTTCTTCGGGCAGGGCTTCGAGAATATCGGCGAGGTCAGCGGCATGCAGTTGCAGAATGTCATGTTCCAGCGCATCACGCTGGGCCGCATTTTCACGTTGCTGTTCAGGACTGTGATCGCCGGATTTCTCCAGCAGCGAATCAACCAGATCGTGCTCGCTGAGCAGCAGCGTCAGAATGCGATGACGTATTTCACTTAAACGTTGAGATTGAGAAGCAGACACATTGGATCCCTTAGTCTGAAAGCACCAGCACGCAGTGTAGCGTTTCGCCTGAAAAAGGGATGCAAAAAAGAGTCCAGTTATCTGGATAACATTTACGTTTCAGGTGCGTTTCAGGCGAAAATCACTATTCGTTAGCGCGTATCACTTGTTGTAACGGTGACCGGTTCAGGAATAGCTTTCTGTTGCTGATGATGCTCAAAGGCAGCAGGCAGGATAAATATCAGGCGACTAAAGAGAATGATAAAACTAATCAGCAGCACAATGCGGGTCATGGTGCCGGCTTTTTGACGTCTTCGGGGAGAAATAGCGCTGTTCACGCGGGGTGGTTCCTGTAATGAGCCCATCGGGGGCGACTGCAATATTTAGTCACAGTCGCCTGATGAAATCAATCGCTGTTGAAAAAAACAGCAGATAAAAATCAGTAACTCGCTTTTTGCGCCAGCAGCGTCGCAAAGCGGCAGGTGATGCGGTTGCCATTTTCATCTTTGCGATGCAACTGACCCGGGTGCTCGTTGTACTTCACGATGTGCCAGTTGCGGTAGTAATGGCTCAGCTCGCCCGACTTAAAAGCAAAAGAGAAATCAGCCGGGCAGGGCATATCGTCCGTGTTCATTGCTGCCACGATCAGGTTAAAACCATCCCTGACCGTACAGGCCTGCATGTCGGCAATCAGCTGCGGAATGGTCTGCGGTTGCAGGAACATCATTACCACGGTTGACAGCACAAAGTTAAAGCCGCCATTGAAGCGCGTGTTGTTGAGGTCGCGCTCCCCGGTGTGAATCCCGCTGAGTTTTTCCTGCGCAATAATCTCCTGCAGGCGCGCCAGGCTTTGCGGATTATGATCCCATGCCGTGACGTCGAAACCATGCTGATTCAGAAACAGCGTATTCCGTCCCACGCCACAGCCAAGGTCAAGCGCCTTGCCGACGTTGAGCTGGGGCAGAGCCGCAACCACTTCGGAGTGGGGCGGCGTTAAACCATAGGTGTCGGCAAAATAGTTTTCGCCTGAAAGTGGTGCGGTTGGTTGTGTCATATTCATCAATTCAGTTAAACGGGCGCCAGGCGCCCATATTGTCAGACTTCTTCTTCGAGGATCAGTTTCCATCCCGTGACGTCGTTCCAGTAAATCTGCTCACGTTCAAGATCGAGCTGAACCAGGTTGTTCTGAGCGAAGTAGCCCGCCGGGAAAATCAGCGTCCAGTGGCCATCATCGCATTTCAGGGTTAACGCATCAGGACGCGTGGTAGCCTGGCGCTGATTATTCAGCAGAGTCCCCAGGCGCAGCAGGAAAATCAGCGGCACGAACTGCTTTTTCTTGAACAGCGTAACGCGTGGCAACTCATCAAGCTTCACCGCTTTACGATGGAATCTGACCAGCGCCGCCAGCAGCATCTGCTGATCCTGATTGAAGCCAGGCAGGTTGGTATTTTGCAGGATGTAGGCTGAATGGCGTTGCAGACCGCTGTGATTGATGGTCAGGCCCACTTCATGCAGCATCGCCCCCCATTTCAGCAGTGCAGCCAGCTGCGGATTTGCCAGTTTCGGGTTCTGCTCACTCCACTGCAGATAGAGCTGCTCGGTGGTTTCCAGCACGCGTCGCGCCTGATCGCTGTCGATAGCGTAATGGTTAGCCAGGCTTTGCGCCGTCCGGCTGCGAATATCCTGATGGCGGAAACGGCCCTCCATCTCATAGAGCACGCCTTCACGCAGCGCACCGTCGGAAAGACGCAGCTCGCGAATCGCCAGCGCATCAAAGACGCCACAGAGAATCGCCAGTCCTGGCACAAACACGCCTTTGCGCTCTTCTGACAGGCCCGGCAGGCTCAGCGCAGAGAAGGATTTGTGTTTCATCACTTCGTCATAGAGCTTTTCAAGGCGCTCAGGCGTAATCAGCTTCTCTTTCTCATCCATCGCCTGCAGCACTTCGCAGGCGGCTTTGATGGTACCGGACGCGCCCAGCGCATATTGCCAGCCATGCAGACGATATTGCCACGCCAGCGTTTCCAGCTTCTGCGCAGCCGCTAAGCGGGCGCGACGGAAGTTTTCACGGCTGATTTCGCCTTTCGGGAAATAGAGCTGGGCGAAACTGACGCAACCCATGCGCCGGCTCTCAACCAGTTGTGGTTCAAAATCCTCGCCAATCACCAGCTCAGTGGAGCCGCCGCCGATGTCGATCACCAGCTTGCGGCCTTTCTCCGGCTGCGTGTGTTCAACGCCCATAAAGATCAGACGCGCCTCTTCATGGCCCGAAATCACCTCGATAGGGTAGGGGATCACTTCGGCAGCGCGCTGCAGGAAGGTTTCGGCGTTAATCGCCTCGCGCAGCGTATGGGTGCCGACAATCGTCACGTTGGCAGGGCTGAAGCCCTGCAGACGCTCGGCAAACAGGGTCAGGCAGGCTAAACCCCGCTCCATCGCCTCTTCACTGAGGTTGTGTTGAGCATCCAGCCCGTCAGCCAGATGGACGCGCTGCTTAAGGCGGCCCAGTACCTGCATCGCACCATCGACAACCCGCGCAATCACCATATGGAAACTGTTCGAGCCCAGGTCAATTGCCGCAAACTCCTGGGGTTTTGGCGTACTTTTATGAGAAATTGGCATAGGATTTATTCAGGTTGTTCCAGTTTCTTGATGTAATCATAGATGGCCAGCTGTGAGCGCACTTTACGGCGATTGCCACGCTGGACGTAATGGTTACTCAACTCTTTATCGACGATGCGGGCTTTCACCGTATCACTCAACTGAATAGCAATAATGTCGAGTATGCGCTGCCGGATGTGGGGATCGAGGATCGCCACTGCCACTTCGATGCGGTAATCAATATTACGTGTCATCCAGTCAGCGGAGGAGAGGAACACCTTCTTCTCGCCGCCATTCTCAAAAATATAGACGCGATCGTGTTCCAGATAACGGTCAACAATACTGATGACACGGATATTTTCACTGATCCCGGGCAAGTCAGGGATTAATGAACACATTCCGCGCACCAGAAGATTGACCTTCACCCCTACGCTGGAGGCTGTATAAAGCCGATCAACCAGACCTTTGTCCACCAGATTGTTGATTTTCAGAGTAATGCCGCAGGGCTTATTTTGCTGGGCGTTGGCGATTTCGGTGTCGATCAGTTCATACAGCATCCGGCGCGAGTTCTGCGGCGAGACCATCAGATGATCGAACGTCACAGGCCGGTAAGGATTCTCAATAAAGTTGAATACCCGGCGCACTTCATTGGTGATGCGCGCATCGGCGGTCAGCAACGAGTAGTCGGTATAGAGGCGCGCGGTTTTCTCGTTAAAGTTGCCGGTACCGATATGCGCGTAGCGCACAATCTCTTCGCCTTCGCGGCGTGAGATCAGGAACAGCTTGGCGTGGATCTTCAGGCCAGGTGCAGAGAAAATCACATGCACGCCCGCTTCGGTAAGGCGTTTCGCCCAATAGATGTTGGCTTCTTCATCAAAGCGCGCCTGCAACTCCACCACCACCGTAACTTTTTTACCGTTATAAGCGGCATGGATCATCGCATCCATGATGCGGGAGTGTTTCGCGACGCGGTAGATGTTGATTTTTATCGCCAGTACGCTGGGGTCGAACGACGCCTGACGCAGCAGCTCCAGCACATGCTCAAAGGTGTGGTACGGGTAATAGAGCAGCACGTCACGATTGCGAATCGCATCAAAGCCGTTGCGGAAGCCATCAAAGCCGATGTGGCGAATCTGCGGCAGCGGACGGTTCACCAGGTTGTTTTTGCCGACGTTCGGGAAGCCGATAAAGTCTTTGAAGTTGTGGTAGCGGCCGCCGGGCAGGATGGAGTCCAGGTTAGAGATGGAAAGCTTGTGGCACAGCAGCGACACCATCGTGTCGGGCATATCGCGCTGGTAGACAAAACGCACCGGTTCCGCCGTCAGTCGCTGCTTCAGGCTGGAGGACATCAGCTCCAGCAGACTCGACTCCATCTCCGTGACCAGGTCGTACTCGGCGTCACGCGTCATTTTCATTGAATAGGCGTTGAGCGCGTCGTAGTCGTAGAAGCCTTTAAAAATGTCATCCAGGCAGTAACGCAGAATGTTATCCAGCAGGATCATCGGCTTACGGCGGCGCGGTGGCTCTGCCGGTAAGTTGATGAAACGCGGTACTTTGTCGGACGGAATTTCCAGCAGCGCATATTGAACATTGTCACCGCGAATTATCTCTACCGCCAGATAGGTGTAGTCATCTTTGAGGAATTCGGTCAGATCCGTTTCCTGGGTGATCAGGATCGGCGAGATATGCTGACGCAGCTCATGCTTGAAGTAGTGGCGCAGCCACGCCTGCTGATTGGATGAGAGCTGACGTTCGTTGATCAGGAAGATCTGATTGCGTGCCATCTCCAGCAGCAGATCATTATAAAGCGCATCAAACTCCTGATCGGACTTCATCACGCGCTGCTGAATTTTCTTAAAAAGATGGCGTGGCGTACTGGCGGAACCCTGTTCTTCACCAATCAGAATGCGGCGTTTGAGGTCGGCAAAACGCACTTTATAGAATTCGTCGAGATTGTTGGAATAGATACCCAGAAAGCGCATCCGCTCAATCAGTGGATTGCTTTTGTCTGCTGCTTCCTGCAAAACCCGTTCATTAAAGGATAACCAGCTTAATTCTTTTTCAATATAAAGCTTTACCTGACCCATTCTCACTCCATTTAGCGGTTGCAGGACTGAAGATCCAGTATCCACCAACATTATGGCGAGAGTATGGCAGCGTTGTCCAACGCCAGGAGTTGTCTTATCAATCGGCTACGGGCAACATAGCGGCTTATTTCAGGCTGCCACCGGAACCGCATGAGCGCAAACCACATTCCTGTCCAATTCAGCGATCGCAAGCGTCGTGCCGTTGATCGTCTGACGCGGCGGCTGGTCACCTGCTGTGGCGTGGCGATCCTGCTGTTGATGCTGCTGCTGTTCTGCTGGCTGATTGGCGTGGTCCTGCCGCTGTTTAATGCGCCTGGCCTGCAAATTGCGGCCAGCCAGCAACTCTGGGATCGCGCGCCAGCCTTAGCGATTGGCAATCAGGGTAATGTCGGCTGGCGTATCAGCGCGCGCGGTGCGGCCCGTTTTATTCCGCTGGATGGTCAGCCTGCGGAGCCAGCGCTGGCACTGACGCCCGCTCCCGATGAAGCCGTGCTGAGTGCTGATGGGCAGACGCTGCTGCTGAATATGCAGGGCGCGCTGACGCTGATGCAGCCTGCAACCGACCAGCAGTGGCGTTTCCCGCTGGGCGACAAACCCTTTCATCTGCCCGATGGCGGGGTGACGAAGATGGCGCTGGCGTCGCGCCATGCCGGTCAGTGGCGCATTGCCGCACTGACAGAGGCCGGGCTCCGGGTGCTGACGCTGGGCACCGATCGTCAGGCCTCGATTATCCCGCTTCCACAACGTCAGCTGGATTTGCTGGCGCTATCGCCATCCGGCGATCTGCTCTATACCACGGAAGGCAATCTGCTGCGGGTCTGGCAACTTGACGATGACCGGGCACTGCTGCGCGAAACGCACACTCTGCCGCAGCCTCCGACCAGTCTGCACCTGCTGGTGGGCGGCCGAAGCCTGTTGATTCAGGATCACAGCGGCGTCACGCAGTGGTTCGCAATTGCCAGCGACCAGGGGCCGCGCCTGCAGCGCATCCGGACCTTTGCCCACAGCGATGGCGAGACGATTGTGGTGACGGAATCGCAACGTCGCGTGTTTGCAACGCTCAGTAAACAGGGGATGCTGCGGCTGTTCGCCAGTAAGCAGAGTGGCCCGATACTGCAGCGTCAGCTGGAACCTGGCATAGTCCAGGCGCAGTTTTCTCCCCGTGGCGACAGCCTGCTGATTGAGCGGCCAGGAAGCTGGCAGACGCTGCGGCTGGATAATCCATGGCCGGACGTCACCTGGCGCAATTTCTGGCAAAAAATCTGGTATGAAAACTACCCCGGACCGGACTGGGTCTGGCAATCGACCGCGGCCGGTGACAGCTATCAGGCCAAGTTCAGCCTGATGCCCATGGTGATGGGAACGCTGAAAGCGGCCAGTCTGGCGCTACTGTTTGCGACGCCACTGGCGCTGGCTGCGGCAATGTACACCGCGTGGTTCATGGCGCCAGGCCTGCGACGCTGGGTTAAACCGGCAATCGAAATGATGGGCGCGCTGCCGAGCGTAGTGGTGGGGCTGATTGCCGGAATCTGGCTCGCGCCGCATATTGGCCAGGCGCTGGTGGGCGTACTGCTGCTGCCGCTGACGCTGGCGGGTTCGCTGTTGCTGTGCGGCGTGTTCAGCGCACGTTTTCCGCCGCGCTGGCGTCAGCCGGGCCGTGAGGTTCTGATTCTGCTGCCGCTGTTGCTGCTGGTCACGCTGCTGACGCTGTGGCTGCCCACACTGTTTATACCGGATGCGGGCGACTGGCTGCCACATTATGAGCAGCGCAATCTGCTGGTGGCGGCGCTGGCGATGGGCTTTGCGCTGGTGCCGCTGATTTTCACTCTTTCTGAAGATGCGCTGTTCAGCGTGCCCGCAGCGTTAGGGCAGGGCTCGCTGGCACTGGGCGCGACTCCATGGCAAACCCTGACCCGCGTGGTGCTGCCGGGTGCTTCCGCCGGTATTTTTGCCGCCCTGATGATTGGTCTGGGACGCGCCGTAGGAGAAACCATGATTTTGCTGATGGCGACCGGCAACACGCCGCAAAGTGAAGGTGGCCTGTTCAGCGGGCTGCGCGCACTGTCCGCCAATATCGCCATTGAGATGCCGGAAGCCGCAGCGGGCAGTGCCCACTATCGCGTGCTATTTCTCAGCGCCCTGATGCTGCTGCTGTTTACGCTGGTGATTAACACGGTTGCCGAGCTGATCCGTCAGCGACTGCGTCAGCGCTACAGCCAGCACGAGGAGCAGGCATGAAGGCGATGCGACAGAATGACCGCTGGCGCTGGTTAACCGCCGGTGCCGTCGCCGTCTGCCTGCTGGCTTTTACGCTGCTGATTGGGCTACTGGCGTGGCAGGGCGTTCGCGCTTTCTGGCCGCAGCGCGTTGACCTTTATACGTTCAGTCAGCCGGAAGGTGGCGAAACACGTCTGCTGGGCGAAACCCTGGAACATCAGCGGCGTTTTCCGGCTCCTGCCGATGAGCAGGGCAACAGCGGCGGCCAGGTCCATCGTTATCTGATTAAAACCGGTAACCGTGACTGGGACGCACCCGATTTCCGCGTCGTCTACAGCCGCGCGGCCGCGAAGGTCAGCCAGCCAGCGGATGTCATGGTGCTGCAACGCCGCAGCCACGGCCAGGCCTATGGCTGGTTTGTCGGCCTGCGTGAAGATAATGAAGAGTTAACTGCCCAGGATCCCGATGCGCTGCTGCATCAGCGGCTCGGACAGGTGCAGATGCTGGTACGGCAGGTTAATCAGATTCGCCGGGTTGATATGGCGCGCATCAACAGCCAGCGTGAGCAGCTTGATGAGCAGGCGGCCACAAACCGTGCTGCCGGGCGCTTTGATCTACAGGCAGAATCGGAATATCAGGCCAATCAGGCGGCTTTACAGCGGCGCTTTAATCAGCTGAGTGAGACACTGGCTTCTCTGCAACTGCAGAGTCAGCGCGATCTGTTAATCCTGCGGGATGTGCAGGGCACCGAACATGCGATTCCGCTGACCGAAATTGTCGACAGCTGGAAGCCGAATGCGATGACGCTGACCGGCAAAACCGGACATTTTCTGCATCAGTTGTGGCGCTTCGTCAGTGACACACCCGCCGAGGGTGAAAGTGAATCCGGGGCGTTTCCGGCGATCTTTGGCACCGTGCTGATGGTGCTGCTGATGTCGTTGGTGGTGATGCCGCTGGGCGTTATCGCAGCCATCTGGCTGCACGAATATGCCGGACGCAATGCGCTGACCAGGCTGGTGCGCATCGCGGTGGTCAATCTGGCGGGCGTCCCCTCAATCGTTTATGGCGTGTTTGGTCTGGGCTTCTTTGTCTGGCTGGTGGGTGGCACCATTGACCAGCTCTTCTTCGCCAGCGCACTGCCCAATCCCACCTTTGGTACGCCAGGTTTGCTGTGGGCGTCGCTGACGCTGGCATTACTGACGCTGCCGGTGGTGATTGTGGCGACCGAAGAGGGACTATCCCGTATTCCCAACAGCCTGCGGCAGGGCTCGCTGGCGCTGGGCGCGACCCAGGCGGAAACGCTGTGGAACGTGGTGCTGCCGATGGCGGTGCCAGCCATGCTGACCGGCCTGATCCTGGCGGTGGCGCGTGCCGCGGGTGAAACCGCGCCGCTGATGCTGGTTGGCGTCGTTAAAATGGTGCCGGAACTGCCGGTCGACGCGGTGTTCCCTTATCTGCATCTGGATCGCAAGTTTATGCATCTGGGCTTCCAGATTTACGATCTGGCGTTTCAGAGTCCGAATATTGAAGCTGACCGGCCGCTGGTGTTTGCCACCGCGCTGCTGCTGGTGCTGATCATTCTGTCGCTCAATCTGCTGGCGATGGGCCTGCGTCACCGTCTGCGTGAACGCTATCGCCTTATGACTCAATAACAGGCTATGACTATGACGTCCGACACGGATATCGCGCTGACCATTAACCATCTGTCGCTGTGGTATGGCGAGCGCCAGGCGCTGCAGGATATTTCTCTGCAGGTGCCGAAAAACAGGATTACCGCGCTTATTGGCCCGTCGGGCTGTGGTAAATCGACGCTGCTGCGCTGTTTTAATCGCATGAATGACGTTATTGATCACTGCCGGGTAGAGGGCGACGTGCTGCTGGGTTCGCTGCCGATCCTGCGGCCTGAGCAGGATCTCTCTGCGCTGCGCCGTCGGGTCGGCATGGTGTTTCAGCGGCCCAACCCTTTTCCAAAATCGATCTATGAAAATGTGGTCTACGGGCTGCGTTTGCAGGGTGTACGCGATCGGCGTGTGCTTAATGAAGCCTGCGAGCGTGCGTTGCGCGCGGCCGCGCTGTGGAGCGAGGTCAAAGATCAGCTGTCACAGAATGCGCTGACGCTTTCGACCGGACAGCAGCAGCGGCTGGTTATTGCCCGCGCCATTGCGATAGAGCCGGAAGTGCTGTTGCTGGATGAACCGACCTCCGCGCTGGATCCGATCTCCACGCTGGTGATTGAAGAGTTGATGACCACGCTGAAGCAGCATTTCACGCTGGTGCTGGTGACGCACAACATGCAGCAGGCCTCGCGCGTGTCAGATTACACCGCGTTTATGCATCAGGGCGCGTTAGTGGAGTTTGATGAGACCGACCGGATTTTCACCGCGCCGAAACAGCGACGGACCGAAGATTACATTACGGGACGCTACGGTTAAGGAGGGGGAGAGAGCGGTTTTTCGACAGAAGGCTTATCAACTTAAAGCGATGGGAGCCTATGCCCATAGTAAAGCATCGCGGGCCATGGATGGCCCGCGCTTCTTCTGACGTGTCAGTCGTTAGCATAGCCCTGCGGCGGCAGCGGTTCACCATCCAGCCAGGCTTTACCGTCACGCATCGCCAGCCGGCCCTCGACAAACCAGCCGATCACCAGTGGATAGATAGCGTGTTCCTGGTGCTGCACCCGCTCCGTAATCTCCGCTTCACTGTCGCCAGGAAAGACCGGCACTTTGGCCTGCAGGATCACCGGACCGCCATCCAGTTCGTCCGTCACGAAATGCACGGAAGTGCCATGTTCGCTGTCGCCATTTTCCAGTGCCTGACGATGCGTATGCAGACCCGGATATTTTGGCAGCAGGGAAGGGTGGATATTCAGCAGACGATTGTGGAAATGCGCCACGAAAGCGCTGCTGAGAATGCGCATATAACCTGCCAGCACAATCAGGTCCGGACTGTATGCTTCGATTTCAGCGATGAGCTGACGATCAAAGGCTTCGCGGTCAGCGAAATCGCTGGCGGCAAGCGCGTGGGCGGGAATTCCCGCCTCCTGCGCCCGCGTCAGGCCATAAGCGGCGGCACGGTTACTGAACACGGCAGCGACGCTGCCGTGAATCCGCCCGCTGGCACAGGCGTCAAGGATGGACTGAAGGTTACTTCCGTTGCCGGAAATCAGTACAACCAGCTTCTTCATCCGTTGATGACCACACGCTCTTCGGCCTCAGACGCTTTAATTACGCCGAGCTTCCAGGCTTTCTCGCCTGCGGCCTGCATCAGCGCAATGGCTTTGTCCGCATCTGCCGGGCTCAGGGCAATGATCATGCCGACGCCGCAGTTAAAGGTACGGTACATCTCAAAACGGCTGACGTTGCCCGCCTGCTGTAACCAGCTGAAGACCGCCGGCCACTGCCAGCTCTTCTCGTCGATTACGGCCTGGGTATTGTCAGGCAGCACGCGCGGAATATTCTCCCAGAAGCCGCCGCCGGTCAGGTGTGCGATAGCGTGCACATCGACCTGCTCGATCAGGCTGAGGATATTTTTCACATAGATGCGGGTGGGTTCCAGCAGATGATCAGCCAGCGGTTTGCCTTCCAGCTGTTCAGCCAGCGGATCGGTGTTGCTGACTTCCAGAATCTTGCGCACCAGCGAATAGCCGTTGGAGTGCGGGCCGCTGGAGCCGAGGGCGATCAGTACGTCGCCATCCTGCACCTTGCTACCATCAATAATTTCTGACTTTTCCACCACGCCGACACAGAAACCGGCCACGTCGTAATCTTCGCCGTGATACATGCCTGGCATCTCAGCGGTTTCACCGCCTACCAGCGCACAACCCGACTGCAGACAACCTTCGGCGATGCCGGTGATCACCGCAGAGGCGGTATCCACATCAAGTTTGCCGGTGGCGTAGTAGTCGAGGAAGAAGAGCGGCTCAGCGCCCTGTACCACCAGGTCGTTAACGCACATCGCGACCAGGTCAACACCAATGGCATCGTGGCGTTTAAGATCCATCGCCAGACGCAGCTTGGTGCCAACGCCATCGGTGCCGGAGACCAGCACCGGTTCACGGTATTTCTGCGGCAGCGCGCAAAGCGCACCAAAACCGCCCAGTCCACCCATCACTTCCGGGCGACGCGTCTTTTTCACTACGCCTTTAATACGGTCAACCAGAGCGTTACCAGCATCAATATCAACACCGGCGTCTTTGTAACTGAGAGAGGTTTTGTCGGTCACTGCGAGGTCCCCACGCGAGTTGCGGTTGGTGGTTTAAAATAAAGCGCGGCAATTCTATCAGTGCAGGCAAACGTTTGCGAGTCCGGCATTGCGCATCGGGCGATTTTCATTAATCCTCTATTTGTCCCGGTAAATCCCGCGGCTTTGCGCAAGAGCAGGTGGCGCAGAGCGCAAAAGGCGGTATAATCCCGCGATTTTTTTTAGCTCAACTCATTCCGGGAGAACACCAATGAAGATCGTGGAAGTCAGACACCCGCTGGTCAAACATAAACTGGGCTTGATGCGTGAGCATGATATCAGTACAAAGCGTTTTCGCGAGCTGGCCTCTGAAGTGGGCAGCCTGCTGACCTACGAAGCGACCGCCGATCTGGAAACAGAGCGCGTCACCATTGAGGGCTGGAACGGCCCGGTAGAAATCGATCAGATCAAGGGCAAAAAAATCACGGTGGTCCCGATCCTGCGTGCCGGCCTGGGCATGATGGAAGGGGTGCTGGAGCACGTTCCCAGCGCACGTATCAGCGTGGTAGGTGTTTACCGTGATGAAGAGACGCTGGAGCCGGTTCCCTATTTCCAGAAGCTGGTTTCTAACATCGAAGAGCGCCTGGCGCTGGTGGTCGATCCGATGCTGGCGACCGGAGGTTCCATGATTGCGACTATCGACCTGCTGAAGAAAGCGGGCTGCACCAGCATCAAAGTGCTGGTTCTGGTTGCCGCCCCAGAAGGGATTGCCGCGCTGGAGAAAGCGCATCCTGACGTCGAGCTTTACACCGCGTCAGTGGATCAGGGATTGAATGAAAAGGGTTACATCATTCCCGGGCTCGGCGATGCCGGGGACAAGATTTTCGGAACCAAATAAATCGCACAGCCGACCAGAGAGTCGGCTTTTTTTTGGCAAAAAACTCCCCGAACGGATTCGGTCTGCCGCAAGGCGGCACCGGCATGCCTTCTGCTGTGCCAGAGGCGCGAACCCTCGGGGATAAAAAAACACAGGGGATAAATGATGACTCGTCGCGCCATTGGCGTCAGTGAACGACCGCCGTTACTGCAAACCATTCCACTCAGCCTGCAACACCTGTTCGCCATGTTTGGTGCCACGGTACTGGTTCCGATTCTGTTCCACATCAATCCGGCGACGGTGCTGTTGTTTAACGGCGTCGGCACACTGATTTATCTCTTTATCTGTAAAGGCAAAATTCCCGCCTACCTGGGTTCAAGCTTTGCCTTTATCTCGCCGGTGCTGCTGTTGTTGCCGCTGGGTTATGAGGTTGCGCTGGGCGGATTTATTCTGTGTGGCGTGCTGTTCTGTATCGTGGCGCTGATTGTGAAACGCGCGGGCACCGGCTGGCTCGACGTGATGTTCCCTCCGGCGGCGATGGGCGCCATTGTCGCCGTCATCGGTCTGGAGCTGGCGGGTGTCGCTGCGAATATGGCGGGCCTGCTGCCCGCTGAAGGCAGTGCGCCCGACAGCAAAACCGTGCTGATTTCGATGGTCACGCTCGGCGTAACGGTATTCGGTTCCGTGCTGTTCCGTGGCTTCCTGGCGATCATCCCGATTCTGGTTGGTGTGGTGGCGGGCTATCTGCTCTCTGCGTTTATGGGCATCGTTGACTGGAGTGGCGTGGTTAAAGCCCCGTGGTTTGCACTACCAACTTTTTATACGCCGCGCTTTGAGTGGGTGGCGATGCTGACGATTCTGCCTGCGGCGCTGGTGGTCATTGCTGAGCATATCGGTCATCTGGTGGTCACTGCCAACATCGTGAAAAAAGATCTGATTCGTGACCCTGGCCTGCATCGTTCGATGTTCGCCAACGGCTTATCGACCGTGATCTCCGGCTTCTTTGGCTCCACGCCCAACACCACCTACGGTGAAAACATCGGTGTAATGGCGATTACCCGCGTTTACAGTACCTGGGTAATTGGCGGCGCGGCGATTCTGGCGATTCTGCTCTCCTGCGTCGGTAAACTGGCGGCGGTGATCCAGGCGATTCCGGTTCCGGTCATGGGCGGCGTGTCGCTGCTGCTGTATGGCGTCATTGGGGCATCCGGTATCCGCGTGTTGATCGAATCCAAAGTGGATTACAACAAAGCGCAGAACCTGATCCTCACCTCGGTGATCCTGATCATCGGCGTCAGCGGTGCGAAGGTGCATATCGGCGCGGCGGAACTGAAAGGCATGGCGCTGGCGACGATCGTGGGTGTCGGACTGGCGCTGATCTTCCGTGTGATCTCGTGGCTCAGACCGGAAGAAGTGGTGCTGGAGGCTGAGGAAACGCGCGAGCATTGATTGCAGCGAGCCTGAGAGGATCCGGGGCAGGGACGCCCCATTCATCTCTTTCTGAAAACTGTGTTAGACTTCCCCCGATTTTTTGCTTGTTCTCTTGCTGAGGTGCTTCTGAACACGCCGGCACAATTGTCATTGCCACTCTATTTACCCGACGATGAAACCTTCTCCAGCTTCTGGCCGGGGGAAAACCCGTCGCTGATTGCCGCACTAAAAGGCGCTCTCAATCAACAACATGGCAGCTATCTCTACTTCTGGTCACGCGAAGGCGGTGGACGGAGCCACCTGCTGCACGCCGCGTGCGCCGAAATGTCAGCGCGCAGCGAAGCAGTCGGTTACGTTCCGCTGGATAAACGCACCTGGTTTGTACCGGAAGTGCTGGAAGGGATGGAGCAGCTGTCACTGGTCTGCATCGATAACATCGAATGCATTGCAGGCGAGCCGGAATGGGAAATGGCGATTTTCGATCTCTATAACCGTATTCTGGAAACCGGCAATACGCGCCTGTTTATCACCGGCGATCGTCCGCCACGCCAGCTGAATCTTCAGCTGCCCGATCTCGCCTCGCGGCTGGACTGGGGACAGATCTATCGCCTGCAACCGCTCTCTGACGAAGACAAACTGCAGGCGCTGCAACTGCGTGCCGGATTACGCGGATTTGAGTTGCCGGAAGATGTGGGTCGCTTCCTGCTGAAGCGACTGGATCGTGAAATGCGCACGCTGTTTGATACGCTGGATCGGCTTGATCGCGCCTCGATCAGCGCCCAGCGTAAACTCACCATTCCGTTTGTTAAAGAGACGCTCGGCCTTTAAAGAATGTCGAGCACCGCTTCTGGCGGACGTCCTATCCGCGCCCTGTCGCCATTGATCACTATCGGCCTTTCAATCAGCACCGGATGTTCCACCAGCGCATCCAGCAGCGCACTTTCGCTTTTGTCGCTGAGTGCGAGTTCGATACAGATCGCCTCTTTAGTCCGCATTAACTCTCTTGCGCTCTGCATTCCCAGTTTCTGCAACAGGATTTGCAGCGTCTCGCGATCGGGCGGTATCTGCAGATAGAGCACCACTTCCGGCTCAATGCCGCGGTCGTTCAGCAGCGCCAGCGTCTCGCGGCTCTTGCTGCAGCGCGGGTTGTGATAAATCGTCACCATCTCTGACTCTCCTTTATTCTCAATTCGCGGTGTGCTGGCGGCGTGGGTGCTTAGCCTTTCTGATACTGCTTAAAGCGCTGTTGTAACTGGCGCAGCTGATCGATACGGGCATCGTAGCGCGCCTGTTTAAGGCTGCCGAGCGGTACCTGTGCGCTGGCGCTGCTCAGGGTGGTGATCGCCTGATCAAGCTGGCCATTCAGCGCCAGACTTTCTGCCCGCGCCGATAACTCTTCATCATTCAGTCCCTGTTGCGCAGAGGCCTGTGCCAGTAAATCCCAGCCGTTGGGATCGTCTTTATTATCCCAGGTATAGCGGTTCAGAATACGGCTGGCACTGGCATACTGCTTCGCTTCCACGTAGGCATTCGCCAGGTTGAGCTGCACCACCGGGCTGTTTTTGGCACCGGTTGCGGCGGTGAGCAGGGCGATGGCCTGTTGTGGCTGATTCAGGCCGATATCGATGTCCGACATGATATCCAGGAACCAGACGTTATTGGGCTGTTTCGCCAGCAGCGGCGTGACAATCCGCTTCGCATCGGCATAACTCTTCGCCTGCAAAAACTGTATGGCTTTGCCATATTGTGACGCCAGCTGCTCACGGGAATTGCCGCTGGCATACTGACTCAGCAGTTCGTCGGTGAGCTGATTACGCCCGGTGGAGTACATGCCCAGCGACCGTACTTTTGCGAAATAGAAATCCTGAGTCGATTGCACCACCACCGGTCGCATCTGATTGGCGCGGTTACGGGCATCCGCCAGACGGCTGTCGGGCAGGGGATGCGTCAGCAGAATTTCAGGGGGCTTTGAGGAGAAGCGGCTCTGATCGGCCAGCTTCTGCAGAAAGTTCGGCATCGCCTGTGGGTCGAACCCTGAGCGTTGCAGCACCTGAATACCGATGCGGTCCGCTTCCTGCTCATTGCCCTGGGTAAAGCTGATAATCCCCTGCTGCGTTCCCGCCAGAGTGCCGGTCAGTGCGGCCATGCCGGCCTGCGGACTCGCCATCGCCAGCAGAATAGAGCCCAGCGCGCCGACCCAGGTCAGCGGCGCATTGCGCTTCTGATCTTCCATGGCGCGCGCCAGATGGCGCTGGGTGACGTGCGAGATTTCATGTGCCATAACGGATGCCAGCTGGCTTTCATTATCGGTAAAGCGGAACAGCGCCGAGTGCAGCACCACGTTGCCACCGAAAAAGGCAAAGGCGTTGAGTTCATCGTTCTGGATCAGAAAGAAGTGGAACGGGGTTTTTACTGAGTCAGCGTGCGACACCAGCCGCTGCCCCAGCTGATTAATATACTGATTGAGCAGCGGATCGTTGATCAGCGGCGCACTGGCGCGCAGCTGGCGCACATAGAAGTCGCCCATCTGCAGTTCCTGATTAATCGACAGCGTCGAACCGGCCGTGGTGCCAATATCGGGAAGTGAATCACTGACATCGGCCCTGGCAGGTGTCGATGTAGTGACAATGAGCGTCGGAAGGAGCGCGGCGATCAACGTTTTCTTTAACCGGTTCAACATGCCTTAATCCTGTAGAGAGGCCCTGAAAATGGACAGGTGCGCAGCGGGAATGTTCCATTTTTCGCAGATAACGACGGTTCGTGACTATCTTAACCAGAGCACCAAAAGAAAGAAATGTCGTTTTCTGGCAGATGCCCGGCGCGATTTGTGCAAGATTGCCGATTATGAAGAAAAAAATTGAACATTCTGCCAATCTAAACGGCAGTTAAACGAATAAAAGCGCACGCGGTATGGCCGGGGTCGCAGGCAGTTTATTTGCCGCTTAGCTCTCTTTTCACGTTGCGCTCTGGCGGAGTAAAGCAGAATATTTTGCCAGACACCTGAAGCAGTTCACGTTATTTATATAAAGTTATGTAAATTCACTCAAAAAAACTGAACATGGCACGAGTTTTTCCAGGTCTACTCTGAAAAAAAACCACATGCTAAGCTGCTAAACATCTCTCCGTCATCGATAATATAAATCGTCTCTCCCGCTTTTATCTTCCTGATTCCAGATTAGCCTGGCTGTTATTTTTTTTCGGCTATGTTGATATTCAAAGACAACAACCGAAATAGCCAGGTCCATTCCCGGTAAGACTTTTTCTCGCGCATGATGAAAATTTTCGATTAATTCCCGTCATGGATAATTTCAGCGGTTATCAGCCGCGCGTTGACCAGAATTTACAGAAGCGAGAATTACACCGGCGCTGTGGTATAGATAGCCGACCTGATTCAGTCCTGAATCTGCCAGACATTATTTGCCGGAGAGAAGTGTTATGCGTTCAGTTGTTTCATACGCGTTAATCGCCATTATTGGCGGAGTCGTTGGCGCGGCTGTCACACAGAGTGGCGATATTTACGACAAAGTGACACGCCATTTTGCAACCGAGCCTCAGGAAGCCCCTGGATTCTGGAGCACTCCGGCGATTGAAGGTTACGGAAAAATTCATTACGAGCCTGATGCCGCGTTTAAACCGGTTGCGGGTCTGAGCAACAAAATTGTTTTTCAGATCACCCGAAGTGACGGCGCGATGACCGCACCGAATCTGGGACTGGAGCGTGTGGCGCGCGTAGTGAATTTATATATCGCCGCTGGCGTGCCGGCCGACCAGTTGAAGTTCGTGGTTTCGGTCACCGGTGACGCGACGCCAGCCATGCTGGATAACGCCCATTTCAAAAAGTTTTATGGCATCGAAAATCCAAACCTGAAGCTGATTAATGAGCTCAATCAGGCGGGAGTGAAAGTCTCGGTCTGCGATCAGTCCGTGGCATTCCATCACTATCCGAATAACTGGATTGATAAATCAGTCATCCATGCGCTTTCCAGTCCGACCACCGTATCAACCCTGCAAAATCAGGGATACGCGTGGCTGGCAATGTAATTAATGTTTTAAACGACCGGGAGAAAAATTAATGCGTCCAGCAGCTTTAGTGGTGATGGCAGCCGTAGCAGGATTTATCGGGGGCAATGTTTTACAGTTGCCTGAATTATTCGATAAGGTCAGCGGAAAAATGGCGGATAATAAATCCGAGCCTGCTGATTTCTGGAGTACGCCAGCGATCGAAGGCTACGGCAAAATACATTATGTCGATACGCCTGCATTTAAACCCGGTACGACAGCGGGTCTGAGTAATAAAATTGTTTTCCAGATTAACCACAATGACGGCGATATTCGTAAGCCGAATCTGGGTCTGGAGCGCGTAGCGCGTGTCACCAACCTCTATTATGCGGCGGGTGTGCCTCTCGACCAGCTGAAATTTGTGGTATCGATTAACGGCGACGCCGTTTCATCAGCCCTGAATAATGACCAATTCAGCAAAGCCTATGGCGTCGATAACCCGAACCTGAAGCTGATCAGTGAGCTGAAAAAAGCGGGCGTTCAGGTCACGATCTGCGATCAGTCTGTCGCGTTTCATCAGCTTGATCGCAACTGGATCGACCCAATGGTCACCCACACCATCTCCAGCGGCACCACCGTTGCCACCCTGGAAAACAGCGGTTACGCCTTCCTGATGCTTTAATTCCCCCACAGCGGCGTCACTGCCGCTGTCACCTGCCAGTCATTTTCCCGTGATGCCCCTGTCATATAACGCCGCTAGTTTACGTCGCAATGAGATCGATCTCATTCACGATAAACGAGGCAGTCATGACCGATTTAATCAGCGTAGCCAGACTGGCAGGGGTCTCCCGCGCAACCGCTGCGCGCGCCTTTTCTGATCCTCACCTGCTAAAACCAGGCACGCTGCGGAAGGTGCTTGCCGCCTCCGAACAGATGGGCTTTCGCCCGAATCATATTGCCCGTCAACTCCGTACCCGGCACTCCACCACGCTTGGCGTTCTGCTGCCTTCACTGCTCAATCCGGTTTTTGCCATGCAACTGCAGGCGATGGAGCAGCAGGCCCGGCAGGCCGGCTATGCGCTGCTGGTGGCGACCAGTGATTATCAGGCCGAGCGGGAAGCGGCTATTGTCGAACATATGCTGCATCAGCGTGTCGCCGGTCTGGTTCTGACGGTAGCGGACGCGGACAGCAGTGCGCTACTGCCGACGCTGGCGGCGGCGAAGATGCCCTTTGTGCTGACTCACAACGTCCCGCAACAGCACGAATGGCCCGCGCTGTGCGTCGACAACCGCAAAGCGATGGCTGAAGCGACCGCTCATCTCATCTCGCTCGGCCACCGCCACATTGTGATGGCCGCTGGCCCGATGCAGCAATCTGACCGCGCCCGTCTGCGCTATCTCGGCTATTGCCAGGCCATGCAGCAGGCGGGTCTGACGCCACAGGCGATGATTGAGATGCCCAGCCATATCCACTCCGATTTTAAACCGCTGCTGCCGCTGATGAATGCGCCTTCGCCTCTGACGGCGGTGATTTGCAGTAACGATCTGCTGGCTATTAGCCTGCTGGGCGCCGCTGCGCGCGCTGGCGTCAGCGTACCCCATCAGCTCTCCGTCATCGGCTTCGACGGGATCGAGCTGGGCGAACAGCTTTCACCGTCACTGGCCAGCGTGGTACAGCCGATTGCACTGATGGGTACGCGCGCTATCGATCTGCTTCTGAATCCGGGCGGCAAAACCCACGTGCTGGCCCATCACTTACGGCCTGGGGAGAGTATCGCCCCGGCATTTCATAGTTCTATTTCAGGGAAACATCATGTCACTCACCGTTAATATCAAACAGATCGCCAGCGCTGCACTGCTGGCCGGATGCACGCTCACCAGTTCGTGGGCGCAGGCGGCGGAAAATGCTATCTGCTACAACTGTCCGCCAGAGTGGGCCGACTGGGCCACGCAGCTCCAGGCGATCGAAAAAGCGACCGGCATTCATGTGCCGCAGGACAATAAAAATTCGGGTCAGGCGCTGGCGCAACTGGTCGCTGAGAAAAACAATCCGGTCGCCGACGTGGTCTATTACGGCGTCAGCTTCGGCATTCAGGCCGTCAGCGCCGACGTGGTCAGCGCTTACAAACCGGCTAACTGGGATCAGATCCCGGCAGGCATGAAGGATCCGGCGGGCAAATGGGTGGCGCTGCACTCTGGCACCATGGGCTTTATGGTCAATGTTGATGCGCTGGGTGGCGCGCCGGTTCCGCGCTCCTGGGATGATCTGCTGAAGCCGGAATATAAAGGCATGGTGGGCTATCTCGATCCGGCCAGCGCTTTTGTGGGCTATGTCGCGGCGGTGGCGGTGAATCAGGCCAAAGGCGGCAGCCTGCATGACTTCACCCCAGCGATTAACTGGTTCAAGGCGCTGCAACGCAACCAGCCGATTGTGCCTAAGCAGACCGCCTATGCGAGGCTGATTTCGGGCGAAATCCCGATTCTGATCGACTATGACTTCAACGCCTATCGCGCCCGCTACAAAGATCACGCCAATGTCGAATTTGTGATCCCCAGCGAGGGAACGGTCACGGTGCCTTACGTCATCAGCCTGGTAAAGAACGCGCCGCATCCGGCCAGTGGTAAGAAAGTCATTGATTTCGTACTGTCAGATGCCGGTCAGGCGATCTGGGCCAATGCCTGGCTGCGTCCGGTCCGGGCGGGGGCGATGTCACCCGAAGCGAAGAAATATTTCCTGCCTGACAGTGATTATGCGCGCGCCCATACGGTCGATTATCAGCAGATGGCCGATGCACAGAAGGGCTTCTCGGCGCGCTATCTGAGTGAGATTCGCTGATGACACGCTCAGCAATCAATCCGTTTGCCGCTGGCGGTTCGGCTCGTCACCGGCTCCGCCCGCTGGGGGCAAACTGGCCGTGGATGCTGCTGCCTGCGCTGCTCTTCTTTGCGGCCTTCTGGCTGCTGCCGTTTGCCCGCCTGTTGCAGATGGGTATGACGGAGGATCGCACCACGCACCACAGCGGCTACTGGACGGTGATCAGCCAGCCGCAGTATCTGCAAAGCCTGCTGAATACGGTGCTGCTCTCGGCGGCGGTGACGCTGGTGACGCTGCTGATTGCTGCGGTAGTGGGCTGCTTTCTGGCGCGGCAGCGCTTTCCCGGGCGAGGCACGTTGCTGGCGCTGCTGACCTTTCCGCTGGCCTTTCCGGGGGTGGTAGTGGGATTTCTGATGGTGATGCTGGCGGGGCGTCAGGGTGTGCTGGCGCAACTCAGCCTCAGCCTGTTTCATGAACGCTGGGTCTTCGCCTATTCACTCAGCGGCTTATTTATTGGCTATCTCTACTTTTCGCTGCCGCGCGCCATCGTGACGCTGGTGGCGGCGAGTGAGAAGCTGGATCGATCGCTGGAAGAAGCGGCTCGTTCGCTGGGTGCCAGCCAATGGCGGATCATCATTGACGTCATCATACCGGGGCTAAAACCGGCGCTGTTCTCCTGCGGCGCGCTTTGTTTCGCCACCAGCATGGGCGCGTTTGGCACCGCTTTTACGCTTGGCACTGAGCTCGCTGTGCTGCCGCTGACCATTTATGGGGAGTTCACCAATTACGCTAACTTTGCCACCGCGGCGGCACTCTCTGTGGTGATGGGCGGGGTGGCCTGGCTGGCGCTGATGCTGGCTAATCGGCTTGCGCGCCGTAAAGAGCATGTATCATGAAGCGCCGGGGTCTGTTCTGGCTTCAGGTGGCGATCACCAGTCTCACCGCACTGTTTATGATCGTGCCGGTCGTGCTCTCGATGATGGCGGGCGTTACGCAGAACTACTTCGCTGGTCTGCGCAGCGGCCTGACGCTGAAGTGGGTGGAGCAGGTGTGGCAGATGTATGCCGACACCTTCTGGCTGTCGCTGTTGATTGCCCTGAGTTGTCTGGCGGTAACGGTTATTGCTGGCGTGCCAGCAGCCTGGGGCTTACTGAAGTCACCGTCACGCTGGGCCTCACGCATTGAGGAGTGTCTGATGCTGCCGGTGGCGTTACCTGGCCTCGCTACCGCGCTGGGCATCATTCTGCTTTATGGTCAGTTCAGCGCGTTGCGCGACAGCTGGCTCTTCATCCTGATCGGCCATGTGCTCTTTACGCTGCCGTTTATGATCCGACCGGTGCTGTCGGTGATGCAGGCAATTGATCTGCCGCGCCTTGAAGAGGCCGCTGCCAGCCTGGGAGCGGGCTTCTGGCATCGCTTCTTTACTGTGGTCGTCCCCAACTGCCGCAATGGCATTCTGGCGGGCGCGTTTATGGTGATCACCCTGTCGGTGGGGGAGTTCAACATCACCTGGATGTTGCATACGCCACTGACCAAAACCCTGCCGGTCGGGCTGGCCGACAGCTACACCTCGATGCGGCTGGAAGTCGGATCCGCCTACACCCTGATCTTCATTATGATGATTTTACCGCTGCTGCTGTTGCTCAACGCCTGTAATCACTGGCTGGAACGGCAAACTTTGCGCCAGCAGAGAGAGGAAACCGTATGAAAGAGGCCGTCAATGTGACGCTGCGCCAATGCTCGCGTCGCTTCAATCAGCAGATCGCGCTGCATCCCCTCGATCTGCGGGTCCACGCCGGAGAAACGCTGGTTCTGCTGGGGCCATCGGGCTGCGGCAAAACCACGCTGCTGCGTATCATCAGCGGCCTGGAAAGCAGCGATCCGCCGGGCGAGATCTGGTTTGATCAGCGTAACGTTACCGCGCTGCCGATTGAGAAACGCAATGTCGGCATGGTGTTCCAGAACTACGCCCTGTTCCCGACGCTCAATGTGGCGCAGAACGTCGCCTATGGCCTGAAGGTGCAGGGCGTGCCGCGTGCCGAGCGTGAGGCGCGGGTCGCAGAGATGCTGGCGCTGGTTGATCTGACGCATCTGGCACATCGCGCGATTGATAAGTTGTCCGGCGGGCAGAAGCAGCGTGTGGCGCTGGCACGTGCGCTGGCCGCCCGGCCTAAAGTCCTGCTGTTTGATGAGCCGCTGGCGGCGCTCGATGCCAGGCTGCGCGATCGTCTGCGGCTGGAGATCGGCGCGCTGCTCAAGCGGCTCGCGATCACCGCCGTTTACGTCACTCACGATCAGCAGGAGGCGATGGCGCTGGGCGATCGCATCGCGGTGATGGAGCAGGGCCGTCTGGTTCAGCTCGATACGCCGCAGGGCATCTATCAACGCCCGGCTTCACGTTTTGTGGCTGATTTTGTGGGGGCTATTAACTGCATTGCGCACGATCCCGACGGTCAGCCGCTGCGTTTTTGCCGCCCGGAAGATGTGCTGCTGGCCGACGACACCCGTTATCCCCAGTGCGGCGTGGTGGTGGGCAGCACGTTTCTCGGTGCCTCGCAGCGCTTATTGATCGATATCGGGCTGGATAGTCCCATTCAGGTAGAACGTCATGCCCGCGAAATCTGGCAGGCGGGGCAGCGCATCAGCTGGTCGCTGACAAGCCACGCTGCGCTGGAATTCAGTTGCTAAGGAGTCTGTAGTGTCTGTTCAATCCACAGTGATCGCACAAATCAGCGATCTGCATATCAAGGCCAATGGCCGCCTCTCGTACAAACAGGTCGATACTCATGCGGCGTTACTGCAGGTTATCGACACCCTTAACGCGCTGCAGCCGCGACCCGATGTGGTGGTGATTACTGGCGACCTGGTCGATTTTGGCAGGCCGGAAGAGTATCAGACGCTGCGTGAAACCCTGCAGCGCCTGCAGCTGCCGTTTTATCTGATGGCGGGCAATCACGACGACCGCGAGGCGCTGCGAGCTGCCTTCCCGGATCATGCCTATCTGCAGACAGGGCCGACACTGAACTGGCAGCTCAGCGTGGGAGGCGTCAGGCTGCTGGCGCTGGACTCCAGCGTGCCGCAACAGCCGTGGGGGGAGCTGGACGATCAACAGCTGCAATGGCTGGATAAGGCACTGAGCGCGGCCGCCGATCAGCCCACGCTGGTCATGCTGCATCATCCTCCTTTTGCCTGTGGCATTGCGCATATGGATCGGCAACGGCTACGTCATCCGGAGTCCCTGGAGGCGATTATCGCCCGTCATCCGCAGGTTGAGCGGGTGCTGTGTGGTCATCTGCATCGCAGCCTGCAGACCCGCTTTGCGGGCACCCTGGCCTGCGTCGCGCCGGGGGTGTCGCATCAGGTGGCGCTGGATCTGCATCCCGAGGGACCCGCTCACTTTATTCTGGAGCCGCCCGGCTTTTTGCTGCACTGCTGGCAACCCGGGCAGGGAATGGTCACGCATCAGTGTGCGATTGGTCACTTTTCTGGCCCCTGGCCCTTTTACGACAGCCAGGGATTAATCGATTAGTGCCAGCCTAATCTGTATTAGGCTGGGTGAAATTTGTCTTAGTGCTGCTCAAAAATGCTGACACAGTGTAGACTTAAGCCCGGATATCAGGGCCTCTGGCACACATAAAAATATAATCAGGCATTTACGACATGACATTCATCTCCGGGGCGGCGACGCCATGCTAAAGCTCTTTCGGCCCAAGGCCGATTTGCGTAATCTGATCGCCCTGCTGGTGATTGTCAGCATTGTTATCACGCTCGCGAATACGCTCTACGCCACCTGGCGGGTTCAGCGCCAGGTGCTGATCGATTCCACACTGGAGGCGAACCGGGCCTATGCCGCCAAGCTCGCTTCAACCAGTGAAATTTTCTTCCAGCTGGCGCAGTCGCAACTGCACTACAGCGCCAATCAGCTCAGCCGTGACTTTGGTAATGAGGGACTGCTGGAAAGTGAAGTTAACCGCCTGCGTGAGCAGACCACCAGTTTCAACTCAGTCGCGATAGTGGATGCGCAGGGCGTGATCAAAGCGATCTCGCCCGAGTCACTGACGCTGAAAGGGATGCACCTGACCAGCGACGCCTCGCGGGAGGCGCTGACCCTGCGACAGCCGAGCATCAGTAAGCCCACGCTTTCTGCCGCCAATAATCTGCTGGTGTTTGTCTCCTGGCCAGTCTGGAGCCCCGAGGGTGACTATCTGGGCTACATCGGCGGCACCATCTATCTGAAGAAAAAAAGCATTCTGAATGCGCTGCTGGGTGAGCAGTTCTACCGGGATGGCACCACGGTCTACGTGCTCGACAGTAATAATGAGGTGCTGTATCACCAGAATCGTCAGCTGATTGGCAAAACGCTGCCCGCCATCGTCAGTCCGCGTGATGACCAGACTAATGGCTCGCTGATGATGGCCGGTCCGGGCAATACGGCTCAGCTGGCAGGCTTTGCGGTAGTGCCGACCACCGGCTGGACGGTGGTGGCGCTTAAGCCGATTAACGTCACGCTGGATCCGCTGTCGGGTCTGTTAATGAAAGTCCTGAAAAACTCGGTGCCGTTTGCGCTGCTGACTTTGCTGGTGGCTGTGGTACTGGCGCGGCTGATTGCCCGGCCACTTTTCCAGCTGGCCCGCAAAGCCAGCCGGATGGATGCGCTGGGCGTCTCAAAAGAGATTGGCGGCATCACCGCCTGGTATTTTGAGGCGGCACAGGTTAAGCGTGCGCTACTCACCGGGATTGGTCTGGTGCAGGACAAAATCGGTCGGCTTAACTCGGAAGCGCAGACCGATCCGCTGACCCAGTTGCTGAACCGCCGCGGTCTTAATGCCGTGCTGGAGTATTACCGCACGCTGCGCCAGCCTTTCTCGGTGCTGGCGCTGGATATCGATCACTTCAAAAACGTCAACGACAGCTGGGGCCACGACGTGGGCGACCGGGTGATTCAGCAGGTGGCGAGTACGCTGCGTGCCAGTGCCCGTCAGTCTGATGTAGTCTGTCGCAACGGCGGAGAGGAGTTTCTGATGCTGTTGCCGGGAACGGCACTGGATGAGGCGCAGGTCATCGCGGAGCGCGTGCGGCTGGGCATTGCCGAAGCCTGGCTCACCGACGTGGGGCGAATTACCCTCTCTATCGGCGTGGCGGCCTGGAACGGGTCGCAGGATGCCGGACTGGAAAGCAGCTTAAAACAGGCCGATGCGGCACTCTATGAGGCGAAAAATGCCGGGCGTAACTGCGTTATTGTTGCTGCATCTTAATCGCGTGGAATCTGGGTGTTTCGCAACTGCAGGGTAAAGATGTGCGGGGAAGGGAAGTTAAGCAGGGCGCGGCGATCAGGCTACCGCGCCCCTCAACATCAGGCTGACTTAATGTAATCCAGCACCATGTCGTGGTGATTCGAGGTCTTAAAGTTATCAAACACTTTTTCGATTTTGCCCTCAGCATCTACCAGGAAGCTGATGCGATGAATGCCGTCATAGGTTTTCCCCATAAACGTTTTTTCACCCCAGACGCCAAACGCCTGGCAGACTTCATGATTTTCATCTGACAGCAGCGTAAAGTTCAGCAGCTCTTTTTCGACAAACTTTGACAGCTTTTCTGGTTTGTCGGTGCTGATACCCAGCACTTCCACACCCGCTTTCTTCAACTCATCCATGTTGTCACGCAGACCGCACGCCTGCACGGTGCAGCCTGGTGTCATCGCCTTCGGGTAGAAGTACACCAGAACGCGCTGTCCCTGGAAGTCGGTCAGATTCACGTGTTCGCCGTCCTGGTCAGGCAGGCTAAATGCGGGTGCAGTATCTCCGGCTTTCAGTGGATTCATCACATCTCTCCATTTTCTTATTCAGGCTGTGGGTAATACACCATTCGGCCAGAAACGACCAGAGGCAAGATTACCATCAGGGGTATTTCACCACATAGCCGCGTACGCGTCAGTTATGTGGAGAAATAACTCCGGTTTATCGACCAAAGCTTAGCGTACTGCGCTCACAGATTCGCTACTGTCAGCGTCTGACACACTATAGAGACGCAGCGTCCCCTGCGCATTCAGCTCCTGACACAGCGTATTAAACGCCTGTTCAAACGTCGTACCACTGGTTCGAGTCGGACTGTGTGCGGTCATTTGAATATAGAGCGTTGGCGGCAAATTGTGTTGCGCAGGTGTAATGCGCGATACCAGTTCGGCCACATTCATCTGATGCTTATCGATGAGATCGGTGAAGCGTTCAATAATATGCGGTGAATCGGCGACTTCAACCTGAATAAACGCGGTGTCCGGCATCGGCGGACGGAGCCGTGCGTTGGTGCGCTTCATGACGATCAGCAGTTCCAGCTCTGCCCCTTTCATTGGCAGGGTCGATTCAATCAGTGTAATTGCGTTCCAGCTGCCCGACAGCAGCATAATAAAGGTGAACTCATCCCCGAGCATGGCAAGACGGCTATCTTCAATATTGCAACCGCAACTGCTGACGTGTCGGGTAATGGTGTTGACGATACCCGGACGGTCAACACCGAGCGCGGTGATCACCAGATGATGGGGCTGAGATTGCGGCAAAATGGCTTTTCCTCTGCTCTCGCTAATAACCATAAGGTAAACATAAAAAAAACTGCTGACAAGCGCGGGAATGGCGTGGCTTGCTTGCTTTTCCCTAAGTGTAAAACGTACCATGAAGCACTTGTTTGTCGAGGGGATCGCCAATGTTTACGGGAAGTATTGTTGCACTCGTTACGCCAATGGATGACAACGGTAATGTCTGCCGGTCGAGTCTGAAAAAACTGATTGATTATCACGTCGCCAGCGGCACCGCGGCGATCGTTTCCGTCGGCACCACAGGCGAATCTGCAACCCTGAGCCATGAAGAACATGGTGATGTGGTGATGCTGACACTGGAACTGGCCGATGGCCGAATTCCGGTGATTGCCGGAACCGGTGCAAACGCCACCGCTGAAGGCATCTCTCTGACGAAGCGTTTTGAAAATTCCGGCGTGGTGGGTTGCCTGACCGTGACGCCTTATTACAATCGTCCGACGCAGGAAGGACTGTTCCAGCACTTTAAAGCGATTGCGAATAGCACCAGCCTGCCACAGATGCTGTATAACGTTCCCTCGCGTACCGGTTGTGACATGCTGCCGGAAACCGTTGCCCGCCTGGCCGAAATCAAAAATATTATCGGAATCAAAGAGGCAACCGGGAACTTATCGCGGGTTAGTCAGATCCAAGAGCTGGTTAATGAAGATTTCATTCTGGTGAGTGGCGATGACGCGACTGCACTGGACTTTATGCAACTGGGCGGTAAAGGCGTCATTTCGGTGACCGCAAACGTCGCTGCGCGCGAAATGGTCGAACTGTGTCAACTTGCACAGCAGGGCAATTTCGTCGAGGCACGCCGCCTGAATCAGCGTCTGATGCACCTGCACCAGACGCTTTTCTGTGAACCCAATCCTATCCCGGTGAAATGGGCTGCGAAACAGCTAGGATTAATCGCTAACGACACGCTGCGTCTGCCAATGACGCCACTGACTGCAGCCGGCCAGCCGAAAGTGGAGCAGGCGCTGGTGAAAGCGGGTTTGCGATAATTTAGGGAGTTTGAATGAATTACTCAGTAAAGCGGTCAACAGTAGCCACAGTGGTGGGGCTTTCTACCCTGATGCTGTTGTCGGCCTGTTCAAGCGATCAGCGTTATAAGCGCCAGGTCAGCGGTGACGAATCTTATCTTGAAGCCAGTCAGTTAAGTGAACTGAAAGCGCCTGCCGGAATGATCCTGCCGGTTCAGCGTGGTGATTATGACGTGCCGCGTATCACCAGCCAGGCACCGACCGGCAAGCAGCTCGACATCCGTCCGCCAGCCCAGCCGCTGGCGCTGATGAACGGCACCCGCGCGCAGTTCAGTAACAATACTGGCGCACTGATGATTGATAGCAACCGCGGTTCAGTCTGGCCACGCGTGGTCAACGTCGTGCAGTCCAACAAATTCCCGATTGCTTCACGTAATGACGCCGGCCAGCAGCTGACAACCGACTGGGTGCAGTGGAACCGCGCTGATGAAGATCAGCAGTACCGTGGCCGCTACCAGATCAGCGTGCAGTCGCAGAGCTATCAGCAGCAGCTTACCGTGCGTCTGCTGGAGCTGCAGCAGGATGGTAAAACCATTACTTCCCCTGTGCAGATCCAGCGTTATACCGCGCAGATGCTGAATGAACTCAGCACCGGTCTGGACAAGATTGATACCGCCAGTGAAAACGCGGCGGCGGGTCGGGTGAGTGGTGCCATTGATGTGCAGAGCGGTGCAGATGATACCGGCCTGCCAATGCTGATCCTGCGTACGCCATACAACGTGGCATGGCAGCGTCTGCCAGATGCGATGAAACGCGTCGGGATGGAAGTGACCGATACCACCCGCTCCACCGGCAGCATGAAGGTGACCTACAAGGCACTGAGCAGCAGCGACTGGGATTCAGTTGGTGCGAAAGATCCGGAATTAGAAAACGGTGATTACAAAGTGCAGGTCGGCGATCTCGACAACCGCACCAGTCTGCAATTCATCGACCCGAAAGGGCATGTGCTGACCCAGTCGCAGAATGATGCGCTGGTGGCCGTGTTCCAGGCGGCACTGAACAAATAAAGTTGCCTCAGGCCGGAGATTCTCCGGCCTTTTTATTTTGTTTTTGGCATAATAGCGCGCGGCGAAGTAAACGATTGCGTCAAGGCAATCGCCGCAGCGGCACTGGCCGCTGAACACCCGTTATTTCAAGTCTGGAGTGAACAAGATGCAAAAGCGAGCTGAGTTGTATCGCGGTAAAGCGAAAACCGTATACAGCACCGATAACCCGGATCTGCTGATACTCGAATTCCGCAACGATACGTCAGCAGGTGATGGCGCCCGAATTGAGCAGTTTGATCGCAAAGGAATGGTTAACAACAAGTTTAACCACTTCATCATGACCAAATTGCAGGAAGCGGGTATCCCGACCCAGATGGAAGCGCTGCTGTCCGATACCGAAGCGCTGGTGAAGAAGCTGGAGATGGTGCCGGTAGAGTGCGTGGTTCGTAACCGCGCCGCAGGCTCGCTGGTAAAACGTCTGGGCGTGGAAGAGGGCATTGTGCTCAACCCGCCGCTGTTTGATCTTTTCCTCAAAGATGATGCAAAGCATGACCCGATGGTCAACGAATCGTACTGCGAAACCTTTGGCTGGGTCAGCAAACAGAACCTGGCGCGGATGCAGGAACTGACCTTTAAAGCCAACGAGGTGTTGAGCAAACTGTTCGACGATGCAGGTCTTATTCTGGTCGACTTCAAACTGGAGTTTGGTCTGTTTAATGGCGAAGTCACTCTGGGCGATGAGTTTTCACCAGACGGTGCACGCCTGTGGGACAAAGAGACGCTGGATAAAATGGACAAAGACCGCTTCCGCCAGAGCCTCGGCGGCGTGGTCGAAGCCTATGAAGCAGTAGCACAGAGACTGGGCGTGAAACTCGACTGAGTTTGTCTTTAACGCACAAAGAAAGCACAAAGAAAATGGAGAGCCCCGGCTCTCCTTTTTCATTTTGGTGTAAAGCTGGTGATTGCTCCCTCACACAACTAAAATCATGCCATCTGAAAAAATGACTGAGGGAATACAGCATGCGCTGGCAAGGGCGTCGCGAAAGCGACAATGTAGAGGACCGTCGCGATCAATCGTCCGGTTTAGGCGGCGGAGGCCGTCAGATTCGTCTGCCGCGCGGTAAAGGCGGTATTGTGCTGCTGATCGTGGTAGCTGTCGCAGGTTATTACGGTTACGACCTGACCGCACTGCTGACGGGTGGAGAAGTCGCACCGACCAGCCAGCAGCAACAGCGCAGCGTCAGCGCCAATGATGATGAGGCCGCCAAATTCACTAAGGTGATTCTGGCGACCACGGAAGATACCTGGGGCAAACTGTTCAAACAGATGAACAAACAGTATGTCGCACCGAAGCTGGTGATGTATCGCGGCGCAACCCGCACCGGCTGCGGTACAGGACAGTCTGTGATGGGACCGTTCTACTGTCCTGCTGACCAGACCGTCTACATCGACCTTTCTTTCTATGACGAGATGAAAACCAAACTCGGCGCGGGCGGTGACTTCGCCCAGGGCTACGTCGTCGCGCATGAAGTGGGCCACCATGTTCAGAAACTGCTGGGCATTGAACCGAAAGTGCGTGAAATGCAGCAGGGCGCGAGCCAGACGCAGGTCAATCAGCTTTCCGTGAAAATGGAACTGCAAGCAGACTGTTTTGCCGGTGTCTGGGGACACTATATGCAGCAGGAGAACATCCTTGAAGCGGGCGATCTGCAGGAAGCGCTGAATGCCGCTGAGGCGATTGGCGACGACCGTCTGCAGCAGAAAGGTCAGGGCCGCGTGGTGCCGGACAGCTTTACCCACGGCACGTCTGAGCAGCGCTACACCTGGTTTAAGCGCGGGTTTGATGGTGGCGATCCAGGACAGTGCAACACCTTCGCCAGCAACTGATGATCCCCGAGCAGTTTATGCAACAGGCCGGTGTGCGTCGTCTGGCAGTCATCAGCGGCGACCCGGCCTGGTGCTTAGATCGGGCTGCGGAGTGGCGTGAAGCGCTCATGGGCGACTGGCTCGAACTGAGCCCGGAGCCGCTATTCTCTGCTTCCTCTGAAGAGTCACTTATGCACAAACAGCCAGGCGCGGTTCGCACGCTGCTTGGCCGTGAATTTCGTCATGCGATATTCGATGCCCGTCAGGGTTTTCATGCCGAGGCTTTCGCTGCGCTGGCTGGCACGCTGACCGCCGGTAGCTGGCTGTTACTGCTGGTGCCGCCCTGGGAACAGTGGACGCAGCAGCCTGATAGTGACAGCCTGCGCTGGGCGGACGCCGCTGAACCCATCCCAACACCACACTTTGTTCACCACCTGCAACAGCTGATATTAGCGGATGACCAGGTGCTGCTGGAGCGGCAGCATCTGCCTTGCCGTTTTCCGGCGCAGCCCGACTGGCCACAGTGGCACTGTCAGGCTCCGCAACAGCAGCAGGCGATACTCGATCAACTGATGACGCTGCCATCGGGTGTCGCCGTGCTGACCGCCGCCCGGGGACGCGGTAAATCGGCGCTGGCGGGTATGCTGGCCCGCCAGAATGGCCGTTGTCTGGTCACCGCACCGGCTAAAGCCTCAACGGAGGTACTGGCCACCTTTGCCGCTGAGCATTTCCACTTTATGGCACCCGATGCGCTGCTGGCGCTGGAGACGCCACCGCAGGCGGAATGGCTGATCGTTGATGAAGCGGCGGCGATCCCGGCACCGTTGCTGCAGGCGCTGGTTAGCCGATATCCCCGCGTGTTGCTGACTACCACCGTGCAGGGCTACGAAGGCAGCGGGCGTGGGTTTATCCTTAAATTCTGCGCTGGCCTTACGGATGCACACTATTTCACGCTGGATGAACCGCTGCGTTGGTCGCGTTTTGATCCGCTGGAGAAGTGGCTGAATCAGGCGCTGCTGTTTGACGATGCCTGCACGACTGCACCCGATTCCCCGGTAACCCCGCATCGGGTTGAACGCCAGGATTTCAGCACGCTGGAGGCCGCCTACCGTCTGCTGACCAGCGCGCACTACCGCACTTCGCCGCTTGATCTGCGCCGCCTGCTGGATGCGCCGGGTATGGAGTTGTGGCGGGCGGGCGAGGCACCTGCGTTACAGGGCGCGCTCTGGCTGGTGGAGGAGGGCGGTCTTGAAACTGAGCTGACGCAGGCGGTCTGGGCGGGCACCCGGCGACCGCGCGGAAATCTGGTGGCACAGTCACTGGCAGCCCATGCCGGTCTGGCTGAAGCGGCAATCCTGCGCTCGCGGCGGATCAGCCGTATTGCCGTGGCAGCCGAGCGACGTCGCCGGGGAACCGGCCAGCAGCTGGTTGCGGCGGCCAGTGCGGCTGCCGATCACGACTATCTCTCCGTCAGCTTCGGCTACACTGAATCACTCTGGGCGTTCTGGCGCGCCTGTGGGTTTATCCTGGTGCGGATTGGCAGCCAGCGCGAAGCCAGTAGCGGCTGTTACGCGGCGATGGCGATCCTGCCCTGTTCTGCTGCGGGCAGGGCATTAGCGCGCCGGGCGGCAGCACAGCTGGCGCGTGACTGGCCACTGTTGCGCCAGCACATTGCCCTGGAGCTGCAGTTTGAAGAGGCCACGGATGACGGATTGACTGGGTGGGATATCCACCTGGCAGCGGGGTTTGCCTGGGCACAGCGGCCGCTGGAGGCGAGTCTGCCGGTGTTGCAGCGTCTGGTTGAGGCCAGCGCCGCGCCCGCCCCTTTACTGGCCACCGCGGTTGCCGCACCTCATGCGCTAAGCGAGCTGGCCCGGCAGGCAGGCGTGAACGGACGCAAAGCGCTGATAGCTAAGCTGCGTCAGCAGGCGGCTTCAGCCCTGGAAAGCCTGGGCGTTACCAGGGATTCGCTGCACCGGCCATTGAAATAATTCGACCATCTGCCTCAAATTATCCTCATATCATTTTGTTCCTCGGGGCGTAGAGTGAACACAGGAGGTCAACATGACACTGAAATATGTAATCGTTCAACAGCCTGCCACCACAGCACAGCTGTTTCTGCTCTACCACGGCGTTGGCGATAACCCCGATTCAATGGGTGAGATTGGCAACTGGTTTGCGAAAACCTTTCCCGACGCGCTGGTGGTTTCCGTCGGCTCGCCTGGCACGGGGCGTCAGTGGTTTGGCGAAACCGACCTGCACGATCAGACCGTCCAGCAGCGGGTTGATGCGGCCATGCCGCAGTTTGTTGAGTCTGTGCGTCACTGGCAAAAAAAGAGCGGCGTGCGGCCCGAAGCGACAGCGCTGATCGGCTTTTCGCAGGGCGGCAGTATGGTGCTGGAAGGTGTCAAAGCGCATCCGAATCTGGCGGGCCGCGCAGTGGTGTTTAATGGCCGGTTTATTACCCTGCCTGAGAAGGCCACTACACGCACCACGATTCACCTGATCCACGGTGATTATGATGAGCAGATCCCGATGCACCATGCCCAGCAGGCGGAGCAGCGGCTGACCGCCTGCGGTGGTGACGCCACGCTGGATATTGTTGACGATCTGGCGCACGCTATCGATCACCGCAGCATGGAACTGGCGCTGAATCATCTGCGCTATACGGTGCCAAAACGCTACTTTGATGAGGCGTTAAGCGGCGCAAAACCCGGTGACGATGATGTTATCGTGATGATGTAAAAATGCCCCTGCTGAGCAGGGGCATTTTCTTTTACTTCTTCTTCGGCCAGTTGTCGTCGTCATCCCATTTATCGTTGAAATCACGATGCGGCGGCAGGTCAGGTTTGTTATCCATAAATTTTTTGTGATCGATGCGTTTCAGATCTTTATAAACGTTCATCAGCACGCCAACCATCAGCAGGATCACCAGGATCCACCAGTAATCTTTAATAAATTCCATTTGCTGCTCCTTAAAACCGCCCTCAGGCGATCAGTTGTTCCATGATGCGTTGGTACATCCGGCTCAGCATCTGCAGGTCGGAGGCTTTCACACACTCATTGATTTTATGAATGGTGGCATTCACCGGCCCCAGTTCCACCACCTGCGCTCCCATCCGTGCAATAAAGCGGCCATCGGAGGTTCCGCCCGTAGTCAGCAGCTGCGGCTTAATTTCATTATAGTGCGCTACAGCTTTCACGACGGCATCAACCAGCTTACCGCGCGTGGTCAGGAAGGGCTGACCGGAGAGTTTCCACTCGATGGTGTGACGCAGCTGGTGACGATCCAGCAGTTCTGCGACCCGCTGACGAATCATTTCATCGGTGAGTTCGGTGCTGAAGCGGAAGTTAAACTGCACAAACAGCTCGCCGGGGATCACGTTATTACTGCCGGTGCCCGCCTGGACGTTGGCAATCTGCATGCTGGTGGCCGGGAAGAACTCATTCCCCTGATCCCATTCTGTCGCGACCAGTTCAGTCAGCGCTGGCATCGCCCGGTGAACCGGGTTATCTGCCAGATGCGGATAGGCGACGTGGCCCTGCACACCATGCACAGTCAGATTGGCGGTGATTGAGCCACGGCGGCCATTCTTCACCACATCACCCACCACTTCGGTGCTGGACGGCTCGCCGACCAGGCAATAGTCGAGCCGTTCGCGGCGCGCCATCAGCCGTTCAACGACTTTAACTGTACCGTTGGCCCCGCTGGCCTCTTCATCAGAGGTGATCATAAAGGCGAGTCGCCCTCTGTGATGTGGACGCACCGCCACAAAACGTTCGGCTGCTACCACCATGGCCGCCAGCGAGCCTTTCATGTCAGCCGCACCACGGCCAAACAGCATGCCATCGCGGATCGTCGGTTCAAATGGCGGATTAATCCAGCGACTGGCATCGCCAGGCGGCACCACATCGGTATGACCGGCAAACGCCAGCGTTTCACCTTCGCCACGGGTGGCCCAGAAATTCAGGGTGTCGTCGATGTTCATCGTTTCAATCTTAAAGCCAATGGCTTCAAGACGGGCGATCAGCAGAGCCTGACATCCGGCATCATCGGGGCTGAGAGAGGGGCGACGAATAAGCTGCTGCGTCAGCTCAATGACCGGGCAAAACATATTATGACTTCTCCTGGATAGCATTCTGATAGGTGGCTTCGCTGAAACCGGCGAGCATGGAGCCATCCGGGGCGCGCAACAGCGGACGCTTAATCATGGCGGGATGCGCCAGCATCAGCGCTTTGGCGCTGCTGGCATCGGTCACCGCTTCTCGATCAGCTTCGGGCAGTTTACGCCAGGTGGTGCCGCGGGTGTTAAGCAGGGCTTCATAGCCTAGCGCATCGATAAACGCCTGCAGCAGGGCATCGCTCAGGCCATCGGCACGGTAGTCGTGAAAGTGATACTCAACGCCTGCGTCTGTTAAAAAGCGCCGGGCTTTTTTTATGGTGTCGCAATTTTTAATCCCGAACATCACCCACTGCGTGCTCATTGCCCGATCCTTATTTGTCCTGTGAGAAGAGAAAGCTGAAAATGCAGCTAAAGCGCGAGTTTAACATAGTGTGATCCGTTGCGGCATCTGCCCGGGCGCGGTAACCGGACCAAATATCATGCACGCCTTGCCTTCGTTTCGCCTCGGGTAACCGCTATCAATTTCGCAGGCAATCATTACTCTGCTCATCATTAAGTTATTAAGAATTTCGCTATGATGGTAAAATAGTCTACCGCTGAGCTTAAAAAAATTATTTTCAATCAGGTTAAGGGGTTGCTGAAATGTGCGTCAGCTTCCAGAATCAGCAACATTCATGTTTTCGAGCGGCTTGCCGATAGATATAACAGGTGTAAACGTATTCACCTGATTAAAAAAAGAGCGTACTATTGCCAGCACAATAAGAGAGGGCATTATGATTGACACCGAAATGGGAACCTGGAAAGAATTTATCGAAGCGATGTTACGTAACAAGTAACACGCAAAGAGAAAAGCAGGACTATTCCGCTTGCTGGAATTCTTAACACACACATAAATAAGGCGGCCACTGAAATCAGTGGCCGCTTTTTATTTGGCTCTAGTCGTGCGGCTTCTCTTTGAGCGGGAAGCGACGGCGGACCAGCACAAAGAACAGCGGGACAAAAAAGATCGCCAGCAGCGTGGCGGAGATCATTCCTCCCATTACACCGGTGCCCACCGCGTGCTGACTGCCGGAGCCTGCGCCGCTGCTGATTGCCATCGGCAGCACCCCAAAGATAAAGGCCAGCGAGGTCATCAGAATCGGCCGCAGACGCTGACGCGATGCTTCCAGCGTGGACTCCACCAGCTCGCGTCCACGGCTGTTAATCTCGTTAGCAAATTCCACAATCAGGATGGCGTTTTTGGCGGATAGCCCGACCACCGTCAGCAGGCCAACCTGGAAGTAGACATCATTCTCCAGCCCGCGCATCCAGGTGGCGATCAGCGCCCCCACCACACCCAGCGGCACCACCAGCATCACTGAGAACGGGATCGACCAGCTCTCATACAGCGCGGCCAGGCAGAGGAACACCACCAGCAGCGAAATGGCATAAAGAGCCGGTGCCTGCGAACCGGAGAGCCGCTCCTGATAAGAGGCTCCGGTCCACTGGAATCCGACGCCCAGCGGCAGGGCATTCACCAGCTTTTCCATCTCATCCATCGCCGTGCCGCTGCTGACGCCATTGGCCGCTTCGCCGACAATCTCCAGCGATGAATAGCCGTTGTAGCGTTCAAGACGGGGCGAACCGGTCTCCCAGCGACTGGTGGCAAATGCGGAGAAGGGCACCATTTTGCCGCTGCTGTTGCGCACATACCATTTGTTGACGTCGTCCGGCAACATGCGGAATTCGGCGGCGGCCTGCACATAGACCTTTTTCACCCGGCCACGATCTAGGAAGTCGTTTACATAGGTTGAGCCCCAGGCCGTGGTCAGGGTGTCGTTGATGGTGTCCAGCGACACGCCCAGCGCCTGCGCTTTGCGGGCATCCACATCGATCTGCAGTTGCGGGCTGTCATCCAGTCCATTGTGCCGGACCCGTGATAATGACTTATCGTTACCCGCCATCTCCAGCAGCTTGTCGCGCATTGCCATCATTTGGGTATGACCGATACCTGCGTGATCCTGCAGCTCCATGTCAAAGCCGGAGCTGCTGCCCATGCCGGTGATAGCAGGCGGACTGCTGGCTATTACCCGGCCCTCTTTAATCTTCTGAAATGCTTTAGTTGCGCGATCGATAATCGCGAACGAGGTGCGATCGACACCTGGCCGCGCTTCCCAGTCTTTCAGTCGTACAAACAAACGCGCCACGTTCTGTCCATTGCCGCCCGGACCTGCGCCGATGGTGGAGAAGACCGACAGCACGTTGGCCTTCTCCTCGGTGAGATAATAGTTTTCGACTTTGGCGACTACGCTGGCCGTCTGCTCAAGCGTCGCGCCTGCCGGAAGCTGAACCTGAGTCAGGAATACGCCGCGATCTTCCAGCGGCAGAAACGACGTCGGCAGACGCAGAAACAGAAACGCCATCAGACCGATAATGCCGAGATAGAGTAGCAGCCAGCGCCCGCCCTTCCGCAGGATGCCCGCTACGCCGCGTTCGTAGCGGTCAGCATTGTGATTAAAGTGACGATTGAACCAGCCGAAGAAGCCGCGACGCTCATGCTGTTCGCCCTGTGGCGCCGGTTTTAAGAGCGTCGCACACAGTGCCGGCGTCAGGATCATCGCCACCAGCACCGACAACACCATCGCCGAGACAATGGTGATGGAGAACTGACGATAAATGGCGCCGACGGTGCCGCCAAAAAACGCCATCGGCACAAACACCGCAGAGAGCACCAGCGCGATCCCTACCAGCGCGCCCTGAATCTGGCCCATCGATTTTCGCGTGGCGGCACGCGGCGAGAGTCCCTCTTCATGCATGATACGTTCGACGTTTTCCACCACCACGATGGCATCATCCACCAGCAGTCCGATTGCCAGTACCATGGCAAACATGGTCAGGGTATTGATGCTGAATCCAAAGGCATAGAGCACGCTGAAGGTGCCGAACAGCACCACCGGTACCGCGATGGTCGGAATCAGGGTGGCGCGGAAGTTCTGCATAAACAGATACATCACGCCGAAGACCAGCACGATCGCCTCCAGCAGCGTCTTCACCACATCGGTAATCGACGCTTTAACGAACGGTGAAGTTTCATAGGCGATTTTTGCTTCCAGTCCGTGCGGGAAGTAGTGTGACAACTCCTCAATGCGCGCCCGCACCAGCTTGTCGGTATTCATCTCGTTGGCACCGGAGGCAAGTTTCACGCCCAGGCCTGACGCGGGCTGGCCGTTGTAGCGGCTCAGATAATCATACTTCTCTGCCCCCAGCGCCACGGTGGCGACATCGGCCAGCGTTACTACAGAACCGTCGGGATTGTTCTTCAGGGTAATAGCCCGGAACTGCTCGGGAGTCTGCAGCAGCGACTGAGCATTAACCGTGGCGTTCAGCGCCTGCTTCTGCACCGATGGCAGGCCACCGACCTGACCCACAGCAACCTGGGTGTTTTGCGACTGAATCGCACTGACCACATCGTCGGTGGTCAGCGCGTAGGCAATCAGTTTGTTAGGATCGAGCCAGATGCGCATCGCATATTGCGAGCCGTAAGCGTCAACCTGACCGACGCCATCAATACGGCTCAGCGGGTCCTGAATATTACTGGCGACATAGTCTGAAATATCCTGCTTATCCATGCTGCCGTCAGTCGAGACGAACGCCACCATCAGAATATTGCTGTCACCGGTTTTATTGACCGTCACGCCCTGCGACTGCACCGCCTGCGGCAACTTGCGCAGCGCGGACTGCAACTGGTTCTGAACCTGCTGACGGGCTTCGTCGGGATTGGTCCCTGCGGTAAAGGTGAGAGTAATCTGCGCCTGACCGGTGTTGCTGCTGTTCGAGGACATGTACATCAAATTATCGATGCCGGTCATGTTCTGCTCGATCACCTGGGTAACGGTGTTTTCCAGCGTCTCGGCGGATGCGCCGGGATAGTTAGCGGTGATACGCACATTGGGCGGTGCCAGGTCGGGATACTGTTCAACAGGCAGCGAAATAATGGAAAGCGTGCCACACAGGCACAGCAGAATCGCCAGCACCCAGGCAAAGATGGGGCGGTCGATAAAGAAATTCGACATTAAATCGACACTCCTCAGGACTTATTATTATTAGTCAGGCCCACCGGCAACGGGCGCACAGGCAGAAAGATCGGAGGGTCTTTGCCACGATTTTCCGCCGCCATTCACTTTACGTGCGGCAGCGGGGGAAATCGTGGAGAAAATGAGGAGAAAATGTAAATTCGTTGGCTATTTGCGGCTTTCAAGCCACATCACCGTGGCGGCGACGCGCGAGCGGACATCCAGCTTGCGTAGCAGATTGCGGATATGCACTTTTACTGTCTCTTCAGAGATATGCAGAATAGCGGCGATCTCTTTGTTCGACAGGCCGCGCGCCACTTCCTGCAGCACATCCCGCTCGCGCTCGGTGAGCTGACGCAGAGGATCGGCGCTATGCTGACGATTATCCAGATAGTTGGCGACGCCCTCACTGAAAACTTTCTCGCCCCGCGATGCCTGCAGGATATGTCCCAGCAGGATCTCCGGCTCGCTGTCTTTGAGCAGATAGCCATCGGCACCGGCATCTACCATGGCGAAAATATCACTGCGGGCGTCGGAAACGGTCAGCACCAGAATGCGCGAGCTGATCCCTTCGTGGCGCAGCGCTTTCAGCGTATCCAGCCCGGACATCCCTTTCATATTCAGGTCGAGCAGAATGATGTCGGGTTCCTGACGGCGGGCTTCCGCCAGCGCTTCGGTGCCGTTGTTGGCCTCGGCAATAACTTCCAGCCGGGGATCGAGCGCCAGCAGCTGACGCACGCCGCGCCGCATCAGCGGGTGATCATCCACAATCATCAAGGTTAATGCCGACTGTTGCATATTTTCTCCGTTTTATCGGTCCAGACTGCGGCGGGGCAGAGTCTGCGCTCACGGGCACTCCCCCGTACCTGAAATAGCCTGCTGTCTGCAGCCGATAGATTGTTTTAATTAATTGAATAGTAAATTACGCCAGCTGCCGTACCGGTTGCGGTGGAAAGCGCAGCTCCACCCGCGTACCCCGTGGCTGTGCGTGAATGGTCAGATTGCCACTCAGGCGGTGGGCACGTTCAGCCATAATGGTCAGGCCATAATGACCCGGCGGTTCGTCGGTGCTGTTAATACCCACACCGTCGTCCGTAATCGTCAGTAAGTGCTCACCTTGCTCACTGTGCTGATAGTCCACGCGGATAACCTGCGCGCTGGCGTGACGAATCGCATTCAGCAGTGCCTCACGGGCGATCTGCAACACGTGCACCTGCTGTTGCGCCTCCAGACTCTGCAGACCGGTCTGATAGTTAAACTGTATCTCTGCGCCGCTCTTTTCCTGCAGCGAGGCGATCATCGCCTGCATCGCCGCCACCAGATCCGCCTGTTCGATGGTCAGACGGAAGGTGGTCAGCAGTTCGCGCAGCTGGCGGTAGGCATCGGCCAGCGCCTGATCGAAGTCAGCGATAATGGTATGGGCGGCGCTGTCCTCTTTATCCACGGTGCGGCGCAACAGGGTCAGCTGTATGCGTAAAAACGAGAGCGACTGCGCCAGCGAGTCATGTAATTCCCGGGCAATGGTGGCGCGCTCTTCCATCACCAGCATCTGTTGATACTGCTGTTGCGCCTGCCAGATCCAGATCGCGCGTCCCAGCATCGCCGCCAGGCTGCGCATCATCTCATCTGGCGGAGAGGCGCCCGCTTTCTGCCAGCGTAGCTCGCCAATCTGCTGATCATCCTGCTGTAACGGCTGACGTTGCCACTCTGCGTTAGCCTTTTCATCACCGGCGCGGAACCGGAACTGGTCGGTGTCGAGCCGGATCGCCGTGAGTTTCTCGCGCATCAATACATTGGTCAGCACCGCTTCAAACAGCGCCGGATGCAGCGGACTGGCGGTCAGCATCTGTGAGCTATCATAGAGCAGCGACAGCGTGTGATTCGCCTGGGTTAAATCTTCTGTTTTCTCGCGAACCGTGCTTTCCAGCAGTTGGTAGTGGGAATGCAGACGGGCCGCCATGCCGCTAAAAGCGTGCGACAGCACCCGCAGCTCATTCTGCTGCTCAACGTGCAGCCGCGGAAAAGCAAAGTTACCACTCTCGACGTAGCGACTCGCCGTGACCAGCGCATTCAGTGGTCGCACGACCTTCAGTCGGGTAAAGCGAATCGTCATCAGTGCCAGCGCCACAATCGCAATGACACCCACCAGGCTGCTGGCGGCCACCAGATGCATTTTCAGTTCGGTATAGCGTTGCAGGCCCAGCACAAAGCGATCGATTTCACCGACGTAAATCGGCACCTGCTGCTGGTACGCCACGCTATCGCCCTGTTGAAACTGCTGCTGCAGCGCAGGCCAGGCTGTGCGCAGTCGCTGGTAGCGAATGCTCACTTCACGTGGCACCCAGGGCCGATCCAGTTTTTGCAGCACCGGCGCATCCAGCGTTTGCTGATAGAGCGCGAAATGGTGCGCCAGGTTTTGCGGCTGACGGCTCGCATCCCAGGCCATGCGATAGCTCTGCATGCGCAGTGAACCCGCCAGATTGATCGCCTCTGCGTCGCGCTGACTGCTGAGGAGCGTGACTAAGGCCAGGCTGGTGGTAAGTAGTGACAGCAGGACAATGGCGCTGAGCGCTTTAGCGATGCTTTGAGTAACGGAACGTTTTACGATCACATAGATGGCCCTGTTCAGAGTGCGGGAATTATAAGAGCGCAGTAACGTAACGCAAATGATCCATCTCCTGTTTATCGCACAGGACGTAACACATCGCACACAAAATGACCGCGGCTGACAGTTCCCAGGATGCGCTACGGTTTTACGGTTAAAAAAGGGACAGTTTTACATCTGCCCGATGTTGCTTTTCATTGCAGCGTTAATAATCCCTTCAGTCATCAGCTCAACCCCGATCACACATTTAAGGAGCATCCAATGAAAAAGCTGAATGCTGTACTGGCGGGTGCATTACTGGCTACCGCCTCATTTGCTACTTTCGCCGCCACGCCCGTCGATCAGTCGCAGGCGCAGAGTATGCAGAGCATCGGCAGCGTTTCGGTCTCCGGCGTTCGTGGCTCGCTGGACGATGCTAATCGCCAGCTGTCGCAAAAAGCGGAAGAGATGGGCGCCAGCCATTACCGTGTTATCGGTGTCGATAATCCAGGCGATTCCAGCCTGTGGAGCGGCACCGCAGAGATTTATCGCTAACCCAACCCTCCTGTTTCCATCCCTGTAGCTTTTACCGGCCTGAAAATGGCCGGTTTTTTTGTTTTTGTGCATCAGGATGGATTCTTACAAATCAGCCTGTGCATCTGCCCGGTATATTTTGCTTCGTTCTTGCAGAACGGGTAGGATTCATCGCCGTAAATTCCCGCGTTGCCCGGCACTCACTCACGGGCAAAGGCACAGAGGAAAATCCCCCATTTTGCAGGACGTTACGTTCGCACTGGGGAGACGACGACTGATGGTCCGGACAAACAGGAATGCTATGAAATCTAAAAAGAAAACCCCAGGCGAGATGCGCGCTGCGAAACGCCGCTGGCTGAACTCTCATGATGCTGGCTACCAGAAAGCGATGGGTAACCGTCATGTACAGATGATTGCGATCGGCGGTGCTATCGGCACCGGTTTGTTCCTGGGTGCAGGTGGCCGTCTGCAGGCTGCTGGCCCCGCCTTAGCCATCATCTATCTGGTGTGTGGCATCTTCTCCTTCTTCATTCTGCGTGCACTGGGCGAACTGGTTTTACATCGTCCCAGCAGCGGCAGTTTCGTCTCCTACGCCCGTGAATTCCTGGGTGAGAAAGCCTCCTACGTGGCGGGCTGGATGTATTTCGTTAACTGGGCAATGACCGGTATCGTCGATATCACCGCCGTCGCGCTCTACATGCACTACTGGGGCGCGTTTGGTGATGTGCCGCAGTGGGTGTTTGCCCTGGGCGCGCTGGCGATAGTCGGCACCATGAACATGATCGGCGTTAAGTGGTTTGCCGAGATGGAGTTCTGGTTCGCGCTGGTGAAAGTGCTGGCGATTGTGATCTTCCTGGTGGTGGGCGTGGTGTTCCTTGGCACCGGCAAACCGCTGGATGGCAACAGCACCGGCTTCCATCTGATCACTGATAACGGCGGCATGTTCCCGCACGGCTTACTGCCTGCTCTGGTGCTGATTCAGGGTGTGGTGTTCGCCTTTGCCTCTATCGAACTGGTGGGTACGGCGGCTGGCGAATGTAAAGACCCGAAAACCATGCTGCCGAAAGCGATCAACAGCGTTATCTGGCGTATTGGCCTGTTCTACGTTGGCTCTGTGGTCCTGCTGGTGCTGCTGCTGCCATGGAACGCCTACCAGGCGGGTCAGAGTCCGTTTGTGACCTTCTTCTCTAAGCTGGGCGTGCCTTACGTTGGCAGCATCATGAATATCGTGGTCCTGAGCGCGGCGCTCTCCAGCCTGAACTCCGGCCTCTACTCGACCGGGCGTATTCTGCGCTCCATGTCGATGGGGGGCTCTGCACCGAAATTCATGTCGAAGATGAACGGTCAGCAGGTCCCTTATGCCGGTATTCTGGTTACCATCGCCGTCTATGTGGTTGGCGTAGTGCTTAACTACTATGTGCCTTCTCGGGTGTTTGAGATCGTCCTGAACGTTGCCTCGCTGGGCATTATCTCCTCCTGGGCCTTTATCGTGGTTTGCCAGCTGCGTCTGCGCAAAGCGATTAAAGAGGGCAAGGCGGATGATGTCAGCTTCAAGCTGCCAGGTGCACCGTTTACCTCATGGCTGACGCTGCTGTTCCTGTTCAGCGTACTGGTGCTGATGGCATTCGACTACCCGAACGGGACTTACACCATCGCCTCCATTCCGCTGATTGCGCTGTTGCTGGTGCTGGGATGGTTTGGCGTGCGTAAGCGTGTTCATGCCGTCGCGCAGACCGAACAGGATCATCACGAAGAGGAACCTCAGCCGACTCGTCTGGCTGACGACACCTCACGCTGATACGTTCTGCAACAAAAAAGCCAGCCCTCGGGCTGGCTTTTTTGTGGCCGTAAATCGACACGTTGTGACGCGAATTAGGATAGTTTTCCTGCCGGCTTGCCCCTATGATGAACGACTCCCTTTATGCGGTAGCGGAGTCTCCATGTCGTTTAAGATCAATATCATCAAAGATAAGCTCCTGTCTGAAAACTGGTTTGTGCTGCGTAACTACACCTATGACATCACCGATCGCCGTGGCGAGGTTATCCGCCATAAACGCGAAGTCTACGATCGTGGAAACGGGGCGACCATCCTGCTTTATAACCGTGAAAAGAACAGCGTGGTCCTGACGCGCCAGTTCCGCATCGCCACTTACGTCAACGGCAACGACGGCGGCATGTTAATCGAAGCCTGCGCGGGCTTGCTGGACGACGACTCCCCGGAAGATTGCATCCGCAAAGAGGCGATTGAAGAGACTGGTTATGCGGTGGGCGAGGTGGAGAAACTCTATGCCTGCTATATGTCGCCCGGCGGCGTGACCGAACTGATCCACTTTTTCGCAGCGGTTTATAATGAATCGCTGCGCGATAACGCAGGTGGTGGCGTCGAAGATGAGTCAATCGACGTGCTGGAACTCAGTTTCCCTGATGCGCTGGCGATGGTCGCCGATGGCCGCATTCGCGATGGCAAAACTATTATGCTGTTGCAGCATGCGCAGATTGCGGGCTGGCTGAAGCCATAGTAAACCGTGCTGTAAAGCCTGTTGCCGCGCGACAGCGTTGAAAGTGGAAGGCCGAGGCTTTATCCATTTTATGCACGCTTTTTAAGCAGTTAACTGCGCTTTTTGCACAGGTTCACAGAATGCGAACCCTACCAGGCCCGTTGATGCGCTATCCTCTCCATTCTGGGTATTCGGGGATCGATCTTCTTAATGTCGTATTGGATGAAATCGCTGTGGCTGTTGCCGTCTCTATGGATTGCCTGTGTGCAGGCGGAACCGTTGCAAAAGTCATTCAACGACTGGCAAATCACCTGCAACAATGAAGCCTTTTGCGTGGCACGCAATATCCCGGGCGACAAAGGGCTGGTGATGACGATTTCGCGTCATGCGGGCGTCAACGATCGCCCTTTGCTGCGAATCGACTATGGCAGCGCCTACAGTGGCGCTCTGCCTGGCGGTCCGCTTCAGGATAACCTGCTGCTCGACCAGCGCCGCCTGAAACCCGACCTCAAACACTGGACGGTAGAACCCCATCATCTCGCTACCAGCAATGCCATCGCCATTGATGAGTTTCTTGATCTGGTGATGGAGGCTAAAACCTTACAGCTTACTTTTGATCCCAATGCGCTGATCTCCCTGCGCGGTATGAAAGCCGCGCTGCTGCTGATGGATGACACCCAGGGGCGCGTCAACAGCAGCAGCGCGTGGATCAAGCGTGGCGATCGTGCCAGCTGGGATGTTCCGCCGCCGCCTGCGCTGCCGCCATTGCCGCCTGCTCTCGAGCCGCCCGCGGCATTGACGCGCGATGAGACCAGCGGATTAATTGATTACGGCACCTGGCGGGTCAATACCGACTCCTGCTCACTCGATCCGCTTCGCCGTGAAGTCAGTGTTGCGCCTCTCACCAACCAGCGCGCGCTGCTGCTGGTGAGTTGTGAAATGGGGGCCTATAACGTCATCGATCTGGCGTTTGAAGTGACGCGCACCCAACCTTACGTGGCGCGCGGCATCACCTTAACTCTGCCGTTTACGCCTCCGGGAGCCAGCGATCGACAGCTTGAGCTGATTAATGCGGAATATGATGCGGCCAGCGGCCAGCTCTACACCTTTGGTAAAGGACGTGGATTAGGTGACTGTGGCAGGGCCACGCGCTGGCAGTTTGATGGCAAGCGTTTTGTGTTAGCGGAGTATGCGGAAGAGTCGACCTGTGACGCCTGGCACAGCAGTGATGACTGGCCAACCCTGTGGGTCAGCCAGTCTGACGGTGGCGTACAGCAGCGTTAAGGAATAGCCTGGACCATCATTGGTGAGCCAAGCTGGTTACCGACCAGTTCGGCCAGCATATTGTTCACGCCGTCGCTCATTGGCGTGAAGCGGGTCAGCGGCGATCGCGTCACCACCACAAAGACCCCAACGTTATGCTGCGGCACCATCGCCATATAGGTGATGAAACCGCCGCCGCCACCGGTTTTCTGGATGATGCCAGGGCGACCATTTTTCGGCCCCATAAAGACCCAGCCCATACCCAGCGCATCCGCTTTACCTGGCACATCCATGCCTTCGACTTTGTTTAGCTGATCGCGACGATAAATCAGCGTCTGCAGCCGGTCGATCTGTGGCGTGCGATGGTTAACCGAAGAGTTCAGGAACTGCTGCATCCAACGGCCCATATCATCCGGCGTGGAGTACACACCGCCGCTGCCAATCGCTGCCAGCGTGTTATTGCACGGACTGGCCCCTTTCTCAGCTACCATCAGGCGTCCACACTGCTCAGGCGACGGCGTAAAGGTAGTGTCTTTCATGCCGAGCGGACGGGTAATCAGCTGCTGAAACAACGCCGGATAGGGTGTGCCAGCGGCGCGCGACAGCGCATCGCTCAGCAGATCGTAGCCTAGGTTGGAGTAGGCGGCACTGCTGCCCGGAGCCGCTTTTAGGTTAGCGCGCGCCAGCCACGCCCAGCGTTCACTTTTCGTCGGCCAGACGAACACCGGACGCTGCGCTTTGCCGCCTGGCTGTTCGCGCGGCAGTCCGCTGGTGTGGGTCGATAGATTAATCAGGCGAATCGCCTGACCATTGTAAGTCGGCACGCGTGCTCCCGGTGGCGCATATTTACTCAGGGGATCGTCGAGGCGAATTTGTCCGCGCTCAGCCATCTTCACCATCACTTCACTGGTCATCAGCTTACTCAATGACGCGATGCGAATCAGCGAATCTTTCTGCGGACGGACATTGTTGCCGGGACGTGTTTCACCGAAGCTGGCGAACACCCGCTGATTGCCATCAATCGCCACCAGCGCCATGCCGGTTGCACCACTGCCATAAAAGATATGTTCCGCATAGCGATCAACAATCTGAGAGGCCAGCAGTGGATCGGGCGCGACCTGCGCCATGCTTTTTAAAGGAAGCAGTGAAACCATCAGGGCCAGTAAATAGGGTGTGCGCATGTTCAACGGAAGTGGCTTCGCTATAAAATCGGAGGAAATCTGCCTTTACTCATCAGGATGCACTTGGTCGGTGAGCCGCGTTATCCCGGCAGGAACATCAGCAGGAACAGACGGACAGCCAGTGCACAGGCAGCATTAAGTATGACGGCTCTATAGTAATCAGTTTGCGCGAGGCGGGAAGAGGGGAATAGAGATATTTTTCTGTTTCAGGCTATAAGATGAAATGGCCCTTCCCGGTGAGCCGGGAAGGGCAGAGGCATTACACTGGCTTGAGTAATGCTTCAGCGTGGCTGACGATATTCTCTACAGTGAAGCCAAACTCGGCGAACAGCTGACTGGCCGGTGCTGACTCCCCAAAGGTGGTCATACCGACAATCGCCCCATCAAGTCCGACATACTTGAACCAGTAGTCAGCGATACCCGCTTCGACTGCGACACGCGCTTTCACGTTGCTGGGCAGAACGGATTCGCGGTAAGCGGCATCCTGCGCATCGAACAGGTCAGTTGAAGGCAGTGAAACCACCCGCACCTTGTGACCGCCGGTGGTCAGCTTCTCTGCTGCACCCAGGGTGATCTCAATTTCTGAACCGGTCGCGATCAGAATCACTTCTGGTGTGCCGTCGCAATCTTTCAGCACGTAGCCGCCGCGTTTGATGTTTTCGATCTGCTCCGGGGTACGCTCCGGCTGCAGCAGATTCTGACGGGAGAGGATCAGCGCGGTCGGGCCGTGATGGCGTTCGACGGCGGCTTTCCACGCCACGGCAGTTTCTACCTGATCGCACGGACGCCATACACTCATGTTTGGCGTCAGACGCAGGCTGGCGATCTGCTCAACCGGCTGGTGCGTCGGGCCATCTTCGCCCAAACCGATGGAGTCATGGGTGTAGACCAGAATCTGGCGTGCCTTCATCAGCGCCGCCATACGCGCTGCGTTTCGCGCATATTCGACAAACATCAGGAAGGTCGCGGTGTAGGGGACGAAACCGCCATGGTGCGCGATACCGTTACCAATCGCCGTCATACCGAACTCACGCACGCCGTAGTGAATATAGTTACCGGCGGGATCTTCTTTGATCGATTTGGAGCCTGACCAGATAGTGAGGTTACTCGGTGCCAGGTCAGCAGAACCGCCCAGGAATTCCGGCAGCATTTTACCGTACGCTTCCAGCGAGTTTTGTGACGCTTTACGGCTGGCGATTTTCTGCGGGTTAGCCTGCAACTCCTGAATGAAACGGGTCGCTTCGGTTTCCCAGTTGGCAGGCATTTCGCCATTCATGCGGCGCTCATACTCTTTTGCCAGCTCTGGATGGGCTTCCTTATAAGCGGCAAATTTTGCATCCCAGGCTTTTTCACGTTCAGCACCCGCCGCTTTGGCATCCCATTGCTGATAGATCTCAGCTGGAATTTCAAATGCCGGATAGTTCCAGCCGAGCTGCTTACGGGTCAGGGCAACTTCGGCCTCACCCAGCGCTGCGCCGTGCGACTCTTCTTTACCGGCTTTGTTCGGGGAACCGAAACCGATAATGGTGCGGCAGATAATCAGTGAAGGCTTATCGGTGACACTCTGCGCTTCTTTGATTGCTTCACGAATCGCATTGGCGTCATGTCCGTCGATGTCGCCAAT